>CANQSU010000007.1 GCA_947626585.1 uncultured Oscillospiraceae bacterium | reverse complement strand
TTTCTCACCCCTTTCCCTCATTTTAGCACAAAAAGATGGTAGGCACTTTTCGTGTCTACCATCTTTTTACCACGTCATGATTCAGGTGGGTAGCACCTAAGTCACATCCCGATGATAGAAAAGCAAAAAGCGAGTAGAAGGCGGAGCCAGAAACAGGGAAAAGTCCGCAAAGCGTTGGTACTAGGCCATTTTCCGTCATCATGGGCGGGCAATTACCAAGTACCATGCGAGAGCGTTCGGTTCGCATCCGAGAGGTCGAGGGTTCGAATCCCTTCGTCTCCACCACGTCAGAACGGTTTTGGAGATTCTGAGTGCTCGCAAGCGAGCCCTCATCATCGGCCAAAACCGTTCTTCCTTTTCCCCAAAGGGCAGGCGTGCCCTTTGGGGGCCCCGTTTAGGTCGCAAAGTACGCTTTGCGGCCACGCCTTTTTCTGTTGCATTTCGCCTCAAATACCGTATAATTAATATGAATTACTGGATGGACTTGATGGCTGGAAATCGCTTTCAGAGGGGGCTATGGATATGAAATGCAAGCGGACCGTCTGTATGGTTCTTGCGGTCATGATGCTGACGTGCCTTTTCCCGGCGGGCGGCTATGCCCAGGAGGAGCCCGCCGACCTTATGGAAGAGGCCGTGGGACTCGGCATCGCGTGGGAAGAGCTCCTTGCAGAGCCGGAGCGTCCGGTCACCGTGCAGGAGCTGGCGTCCCTGATGGAAAACGCCCTGGCTGTGATGGGCAAGGCTGATGCCAACAGCCACCTGCGTTTGTTCTCCAGCGGCCGCTCCGATGGAGAGGGCGTGAAGCGCTATAAGTTTGCGCAGCTTCTCTACGACGTGTATCAGGACGTGACAGCTGGGTACACCACTCCGGTGAACGGCACCGCGATCTATTATGAGGTCGGCGGCGGATTCAGAGAGATCTGCGCATGGGACTGCCCGGACAGTGGTTTGATCGACGAGTTGACCCACGACGGTATGGAGTCCAGCAATTATGCTGTGTGCGCCTTTGACAGGACGAACGGCGACAAGCTGATGCCGCTGTACGACGACTGGACCTTCCGCCCGATGGAGGAAGTGACCGTGCGGGAGGCGGTGGAGACGGTACTGCGCTTTTCCCGCTCCTTTGAGAAGGACCCCGTTTTTGTGGATGTGACCGACGAGGCAGCTGGCCGGCACACCATCGACCCCGCCCTGTATACCGGCGAGACCACGCTGCCGGACGCGTCCAACCAGGACCTTCCCGCCTGGCGCGGATGCAACATCTCCTTCAACAGCATGTTCAGCGGCGCGCTCTGCGGCGATCCGGACGACACGTTTGCGGAGGCCAACCTGGATTATATCAAAGAGCTGGGCATGAACTTCGTCCACCTCTACCTGTCCTGGAGCTACTTCCAGGGGCCGGGCCTTACCGCTGAAAACGTGGTGAACCTCTCGCGGCTGGAGCAGCTGGACGAGATCATCTCCTGGTGCATAGAGCGGGACATCCACATCCAGCTGGTGTTCAACGACGTGCCAAATTTGGATTTCGACGCAGCATATGACCGCGTAGAGGATTGGAACATCGCCTGCAGCACCGTCTTTACGGACGAGACGGTGCGGGATACCGTGACCGCCTTCTGGCGGATGCTGGCCCGGCGCTACGCGGATATCCCCAACAACTACCTCAGCTTCAACCTGATGAACGAGTGCAGCCCCGCCGATGACGAGAATTACGTCTGGGCGTTTGCGGACGCGGTGAACGCCATCTGGGAGCAGTCCCCCGGGCGGGTGATCGTCGCGGATGTCCACGCGGGCATGGAGGTGACCGGGGCGGGCATGGCCGGGCTGGGCTGTGCGCTGTCATGCCATTTCTACAATATAGGGGACATCTCCACGATCTCGGCTGAAAAGGAAGCGGCCAAGCCGGGATTTTATGAGAGCCTCACCGGGATGCCCTGCCTGGTGAACGCCAACATCTACGGTCACGGATTCGGGGATGATGACACGGCCCTGCCTGAAGAGGCGAAGGGCGCGCTCCGGTTCACCGGGGCGGTGGGCGGCGCGGCGCTGACTGTCACCATAGGGGATCTTTCCTCTTTTGACACGACCATGCGCATCGCCGCAGACGGGCAGACCCTTTACGAGGGCATGGAGCCGTATACATACGACGAGGCGGCAGATCACATCGGCGTGAGCGCGCCGGTGACCGTCACCATCCCGGAGGGCGCCGGCAGTTTTGAGATCTCTTGCCCGGAGGGGTGCTTTACCATGTCGGATATCTCCCTGCGCCTGTCCGACGGGACGGAGCCTGCGCTGATGCCCATTCACGATTGGTGGGCAGGCACGCCGATGGCGGCGGTGACGGTCGGCGAGGACGGGACATGCACCAGTACATACTCGCTGGCGGACATCAAGCGATCCGGATTGTCCATCAAGGATATGATCGGCATCGCCGGACAGTATGGCGTGGATCTTATGGTGGGCGAATGCGGCATTATGGGAGACAGCGATCAGACGGCGGCCGGTGTCTCCCAGGCCGCCGCGGAGGCGATCCTGAAAGATGAGTTCGACCTCTTTGACGAGCTTGGACTGGCCTGGGTCTGCGAATACATCGGCCGGTACGCCCTTGTGACGCCCGCCCCGTATCTCGCGGGGATCGAATACCGGGACCTGGAGAACAGCCCGTATTACGCCAATGTGGAAATGGGCGATTTTTTCAAGGAGCTATTGGCCGAATAACGCCCGCCGCCGTCCCGCCGGCCAGCAGGCAAGGGCGTATGTCGAGCGGCCGGGCGTTCGGCTCGGATTTAACGTAACATGCTCCGCCATCTCAGGGCACTTGCAGAAATGCAGGTGCCTTTTTTATTTGTTTTCTGCGCCGGCAGGTGAAGCTGCCGGCGCTTTTGTGGTTTGGGCGAACGGCCACAGCGGTCCAAGGGCTCGGGCCGCGCCGGGATCCATTATTTACAGCTTGATTTTGCACAGATGGTCTTTGTACATTGTACTCATCTGTCCGCAGGACCAACGCTCCCGGTCTTCGCCTGTGAGAGCCTGCCGACCGCTTTCCCGGGGCCGTTCTGCCTGAGAAGAGAGGCGCGCGCTCTGCCGGGCAGCGCTCGCTGCTCCCTGAAAATGAAAACGCGGCCGGCGGCGGACAGCACAAAATGGTCTGCATACAAATATAGACAATATGCACATAATGCCAAACATATGACAGAAGAACAATATAAGCAATGTACACAACAAGATATAATCTGGTTTGTGCTAAATTGTCGTATTATAATAAATGTGCCGCAAGACTTTGGTGAAAATGTATGAGTGGCGCGCTGCGCGGCCGGCGCGGAGTTCTTGACAAAGGTGGGTTTCATAACATGAACGCGAAACAATGGGAAAATGAACTATGGCTTGTCAGCAGATACAACTTTTCGGAAGAAGTCCGCGCGCAGATGGAGATCCCTGAAAAGGTGATTTTTCATGACGCGACGCTGCGTGATGGCGAGCAGAGTCCTGGCGTCGTGCTTTTGAAGGAGGATAAGATCCGGATCGCAAAACAGCTGGACGAGCTTGGCATCCAACGCATTGAGGCAGGAATGCCGGCGGTCTCTCAGATGGACTTTGACGCGATCAAAGAGATCTCCAAAATGGGACTGAAGAGCAAGATATTCAGCTTTTCCCGTGCGGCGATCCCCGACGTGGAGAAGGCGGTGGAAGCTGGTGTGGACGGTATCATCATCGAACTTACCTGCGGTGAGGAGAGGATGAGGTACATGCACCCCAACTGGACGATAAAGGACTTCGTCGACAACAGCGTGGCGGCGGTCAAGGCGGCCAAAAGGGCGGGCCTGTACACGGTCTATTTCCCTTACGATACGACCCGGGCCGATCCGGTGTATTTGAAGGCGCTTCTGGAACAGGTCTGTGAAGCCGGCGATCCGGATGCTGTGGCCGTGGTGGATACCACGGGTACGGCTATTCCTCTGGCGGTGAAGCAGTTGGTCAGGAACGTGAAGCGGTGGGCCAACGGCAGGCCGGTGGAGATCCACACGCACAACGATCTGGGTATGGGCGTGGCCAATGCCCTGGCGGCAGTGGAGGCCGGCGCGGAGGTCGTGCACGGCTGCATCAACGGCATCGGTGAACGCTGCGGCAACGCCTCTCTTGAGCAGATCATTCTGGCCGCACATACGCTCTATGGGATCGAGACCGGCATACATCTGGAGAAACTCATGGAGACGTGCAAGCTGGTGGAGGAGCTGAGCGGGGTGAAGATCCCGTTCAATATGCCCATTGCGGGCGATGCGGCTTACATGAAGGAGAGCGGCATCGGCATGAAGGTGGCCAAGGAGCATCCCACAGTCACCTTCCCGGTGAGCGAGAAGCTGGTGGGCGCGACTCGTCAGTATGTGCTTGGCAAGAAGAGCGGAAAGGAATCTATCCAAGTGAAGCTGAAAGAGCTGGGGATACCGCTCCCGGCCGATGAAGTGGTGCAGGATATCCTGGCCCAGGTCAAGGACTTCTCCATCCAGCATCGACGCTGCCTGACGGAGGATGAGTTCCGGGCGATCCTGAGCCGTGCTCATGTGGCGTGAGGCCCGGGGGAGAGAAAAATGAGAGCTTTGGTGTGTGAACAGCCTGGGAGCCTGAAGGTATGCGATGTGCCTGTGCCGGTGCTGGAAGACGGCGAAGCGTTGGTCCGCGTCAAGTGCGTGGGCCTGTGCGGGACGGACGCGCTGATCGTTGACGGCCTTCATCCGGCAAAGATGCCCACCATCCCTGGCCATGAGGCGGTAGGCCTTGTGGAAAAGCTTCAGGGCGACTGTGGCGGGCTGGCGGTCGGAGATCGGGTCTATATGCGGGGCAGCTACGGCTGCGGCGAATGTCCCGCGTGCAGGGCCGGCAACCATGCCAACTGCAAGAACAGGAAGTTTCTGGGCGGAGATGTGGACGGGGCCATGGCGGAGTTCATTAAGGTCCCGGCCAATATCCTCTATAAGCTGCCGGACAACGTGACATTCTCGGAGGCCCAGTCGATCACCAGTATCGCGACAGTCATCAATTTGATGGACCGCATGCAGCCGGAGCCCGGTAAGTCCGCTGTGGTGATAGGTCCGGGACACAACGGACTGATCCTGGTGCAGGCGCTTCACAACGCGGGCTTGGAAAAGGTCGTTATGATCGGGACCGGCCGTAAGGTCAGCACGGATATCGCCTATGAGCTTGGCGCGGATCACGTGTTTTCCACCCGGGATCCGGATCTGAAGAAGAATATCTATGAGATGATCCCCGGCGGCCCGGACTATGTGATCGAGTCCTCGGGCGTTGCGGCGGCATTTGGACAGGCCATCGATATCGTCCGTCCGGACGGGAAGGTCATGGTGTTCAGCATTTACGGAAAGAATCTGGACGATGTTCCGATCCGTCTGTTCTACGACAAACAGATGACCGTATCCGGTGTGAAGGGAACGGGCAACCTGTATGCGGAGGCCATCGAGATGCTCGCCAAAGGAGAGGTGAGGATAGAGCCGATCATTACCCATAGATTTTCGTTAGAGGATTCCCCGGCAGCGTTCGCCTGCAGGAAGGATCGCAGCGCCAACGCGATCCGTATCATTATTGAGCCTTAAACCCCACCTGGGGAAAGGAATATATTTTTTGGAGGGTTGCTTATGATCACGAAGATGGAAACAGTCGCAATTGGCCAGATGGGTGTTGACTGGGAGGAGCGGATCAACTACGAGCGGATGAGACAGTACAGACTGGATCGCATCACGAAGGCCGTTGACGACAGCGAGGCCGACGTTCTGTTCGTGTTCCGGCTGGAAGGTACCCGTTATATCACTGGCCTGCGGACCCATGACTGGCCCATGGCCCACTGGGGCATGGCCGCAACGGTAGTCCCCAAGGGAGGTAACTATACCCTGTATTCTCTGGACTACGGCAACTGCAAGGTGCGTATGCCCTGGCTTGGCGATCACCTGACCGAGACCACCTGCCGCGGACTGGAGCTTGTTCCCGGCGCCCGCGATTGGGCGGAGGATATCAAGCGCCGTCTGGCCGATCAGGGCGTACATCCGAAGTGCATTGCTGTGGACGCGTGGAGCCCGGCTCTGTATGAAGTCCTGCCTGAAGTGTTCCCCGGCGTGAAGTTCATTGACGGACAGGAGATCATGCTCCAGGCCCGCGCCATCAAGTCTCAGGATGAGATCAACTGCCTGCGCATCGCCTATGAGATGACCAGCGCCGGAATGTCCGCTGCGAGAGAGTATCTTCGCCCCGGCGTGAAGGAGTGCGAGGTCCTGGCGGAGTGCTTTAAGGCTATGTACTACTACGGCAGCGAGTGGAGCCAGTGCTCCAACATCGTCTGCAGCGGCCCGTACACCGTTCCCTATCGCCGCTTTACCTCTGACCGTATCATCCAGTACGGCGATCCCGTCATCATTGATGTGGGCGGCCGTTTCAACGGCTATTGGGGCGATTTCACCCGTACTTGGATCTGCGGCGAGAAGGCCATGCCTTCCAAGGATATGTGCCGGGTCCATGAGACCGCCTACAAGGCGCTGCGCGCGGCGGAAGAGGCCATCAAGCCCGGCGCCACCACCCGCGATGTGGCTTTGTCCTGCAAGGGCAACATCCTGGGCCAGAGCCTGGGCCACGGCCTTGGCATCTGCTCCTGCGAGCCTCCTCTGATCGGCACCTATAAGGGCGTCTTTGAGCCGGAGAACACCGTCACCCTGCAGCCTGGCATGGTCTTCTCTGTAGAGCCCTATTACGGCGAGCCGGGCGTCGGCGGCGTGCGTCTGGAGGATAACTTCATCGTTACAGAGACCGGCGTGGAAGTGCTGAGCGTGTATCCGTTTGAGGAAAAGTTTTTCTGAGTGTTGACCGTTCGCGCCGAAGCAGAAGGATCGAAAAACAAAATCAACTAGATCATTTGAAAGGAGATAGAGCATTGAAAAAAATAACCGCGATTTTGCTGACCGTCTGCCTGGTGCTGAGCCTGAGCGCCGCTGCGTTTGCCGACGGAGAAAGCGACATTGAGATCCCCGATGATTGGAAGATGCTGTACGGCTCGTCCGGGTCTGAGGGCGGCGTCTATTACACCATCTGTGTGAGCTGGGGCGAGATGGCCAAGAAGGACTTCGGCATTTCCCTGCAGTGCGAGCCTGCCGGCGGCGGCAGCGCCAACTTCTATGACATCGCGACCAATCCTTACAACGTTGGCCTTACGTGTGACTGCTACTTCCTGGATGGCGTCAACTCCAAGCTCCCCAGCCATGAGGGCGAGCAGCTGGAGGATGTGCGCGCTCTGGCGCCGCTGTATCCTTCCACGATCATTTTCGTCACCAGAGATCCCGACATCAAGAGCTTCAGCGACTGTGACGGCAAGGTCATCCACTGCGGGCCCAGCGGCGGCATCCAGAACGAGATACCTATGGCCGCCGCCGAAGTCTTCGGCATCGAGTATACGCCCGTTTACGGCAGCTACAACGAAGGCGCCACCGCTCTGCAGGACGGCACGGTGGATGTGATGCTGGCTTCCGCCGGCCATCCCATTGCCGCCATCACAGAGCTGGAGACCACGGTCGACTCCTGCTATATGTTCGGCTTCACCGAGGAGGAGAGCGAAGAGCTTCTGGCCGCTTATCCCCAGTATATCAGCGCGACCATTCCTGATGGCTGCTACAAGAACCAGACCGGCGACATCCTCAGCGTCTGCTCTTACAGCATGCTTGCGTGCAATGTGAATGTGCCTGATGAGGTGGCGTATGCTCTGACGAAGGCCTTCTGGGACAACTATGACCAGATGTACGCTGTGGCCAGCGGCCTGGGCGAGAAGGACCCGGAGGAATTGGCCCTGTGCGCCAGAACGCCTTATCACGAGGGCGCGATTCAGTTCTATGAGGACAATGATATGGCCGACTATCTGCCGGAGACCGCGCATGTGGATGCTTTCTATGCAGAATATGTCGAATAAACCATGCTCCACATATTCCATGTAGGCTAAAGGAGGACAGGTGGCCAGCATGAAATATTGTTTGACCACCTGTTTTTTAAGCTCTTGGAGGGAATAATATGCTGAATCGAGGTATAGATAACCCAAAAATCGAGATATTTGTAAAAGTATTCGCTGCGGTTGCGATCATCGCGCAATTGTATATGTTGCTTTTCACAGCGACATCGCCGGGGATACTTCGGCCGCTTCACGTGTTTTTCGTCTGTACTATGGCGTATTTCTGCGTGCCCAAGCCGGGGAAGAGCGATCGTACTAAGCTGATATGGTGGATCATCGACACCATCCTGTATATTGGCGTCATCGGCTCCACGCTGCATATCTGGCTGGATGATTCCGGGTGGCTGTTCCGTATGACGAATGCCATGACCGATACCGATATTGCCTTCAGTGTGGTCATGGTGATCTTCATCCTGGTATTTGTCCAGCGCTGCGTTGGGTGGCCGCTGGTGATCCTGTGCAGCATATTTCTGCTGTATGCTTTCGTGGGCCAGCATATCCCCGGTTTTCTCCATATGCTGCCCATCAAGCCGCGCAAGATATTCTCGATAATATACAACGTGCAGGGCTCCTTCTACGGGTCGCTGTGCGGGACGAGCGTAACATACTGTCTGCCCTTTGTGGTCATGGGCAAGATCATGGAGATATGCGGAACGGGCAACTACTTCACCGATTTTGCCAACCGTCTGGCCGGCAAGACGCGCGGCGGTCCGGCAAAGGTGGCCACGATCTCCAGCTGTATTTTCGGCACGATCTCCGGAGCCGGCGCGGCTAACGCTGTGGCGACCGGCACCTTTACGATCCCTCTGATGAAGGCGACCGGATATCCCAGTCACTTTGCTGCGGCAGTGGAAGCGGTCGCATCCTCCGGCGGACAGATCATGCCGCCGATCATGGCGTCCGCCGGCTTTTTGGCCGCGGAGCTCAGCGGCATCCCCTACGGCACCATCGCGCTGGCGGCGGTGGTCCCCGCGCTGATCTATTATATCAATCTCTACTTTGCTATCGATTTCACCGCGGGCAAGCACAATCTGCGCGGCCTGCGGGAGAGTCAGCTCCAGCGATGGAGCTATGTGCTGAAAAAGAGCTATCTTTTTGCGCCGGTCATCGTCGTTATGCTCACCATGCTGGTGCTGAAGCAAAGTCCCCTGCGGGGCGCGGCTTACGGCATGATCATCGGTGTAGCGCTGTTTTATATCAATCCAAAGACGCGTCAGCCCCTGGTAAAGTCCCTTGGTATGCTTCTGAACACGATGCTGCGGGCTGGTACCAGCTTTATCACGGTCGGACTTGCATTTTTCTGTGCGTCTATCGTCAGTTCCCTGCTGAATATGACGGGCCTGGCGGTCAAAGCGTCTTCTCTGCTGCTGAGCGTGGGGCAGGGAAATCTTCTGTTCTCCCTGGTGCTGACAGCGCTGCTCACGATCATACTGGGCATGGGACTGCCGGTAACGGCCTCTTACGTCATCTCGACCAGCGTGTGCGTCAGCGCGCTCACCGAATTGGGCGTGCCTCTTTTGGCGGCGCATATGTTCCTGCTGCACTTCTCCAGCCTGTCCTCCATCACACCGCCTGTCTGTCTGGCGGCCTATGCGGCGGCGGGCATCAGCGGCGACTCTCCCCTCAAGGTGGGAGCGACAGCCTGTAAGATCGGTATCGTGTCCTTTGTCATCCCGTTTTTCTTCGCCTATAACAGTGACATGCTGTGGGTCATCAATGGATGGCTGCCGGCCATACGCACGCTCATTACCGCTGTGATCGGTGTGGTGGCTATGTCTGGCGGTGTCGTGGGCTGGGCGATGAACGGACGTATGCCCGTTTGGCTGCGGATCATCTCTTTTGCGGGCGGCCTGATGCTGGTCCATCCGGCGTCCGCCACCGATTATGTCGGTATCATCGTTTGTGTGGCTGTATTCCTGTGCCAGAAAGCCTATGTGGCTGCGCGCAAAAAATCCCATCCGGAGGAGTTCGAGGTCTCCGATACAGCAGATATTTCCGACGAAGAACTCAAGCGGCTCGAGGAAGAGGCTGCTGCTGCCAGCGAGCATATCATGGATACGATAGATCTTGAGTAAGACAATATCCCGACATGGCCTTGAGCGCGGACGGGAGAAACGTATCTTTGTTTGAGGAGGTGTTTTTCTGAGTAGTGACCGGGCACTCTGAAGCAGAGGAAACAAAGACGACATCGATTTTGAAAGGAGAACAAAACGTGAAAAAGATCATTGCAATGCTGATAGCCCTGTGCATGATGCTGAGCCTGAGCGTCGCTGTGTTCGCCGACGGAGAGGAAAGCGATATGCCTGAGGCTGTGGCCGAGCATCTGGCCAACATCGAGATCCCCGACGAGTATTCCATGATGTATGCCTCCTCCGGTTCGGAAGGCGGCACTTGGTACACCCTCGCGATCGCGTACGGCGAAGCGCTGAAGAAGGATTGGAACATCATCCTCCAGTGCGAGCCCGGCGGCGGCGGCAGCGGCAACTACCTGGACTGCTCCGAAACGGCCTATGCCATTGGCTTTACGAACAACAAGTCCTTCAGCGACGGCATGACCGGCAACCCTGACGCCGAGTGGACCGGCGGCTCGCCCCGCGAAAACGTGCGCATCCTGTGGCCGCAGTACGGCTCCCTGCTGTGCTGGTACTCCCTTGATCCGGATATCAAGACCATCCACGATCTGGACGGCAAGACCGTGAACCTGGGACCCGCTTCCGGCGGTCAGGCGGATCTGGCCAAGCTGATCTTCGACTTCTTTGATATCACTCCCAAGGAGATCATCTATGGCGCCTTTGCCGATACCACCGACGCGCTGAAGGACGGTACGCTGGACGTTGCGTGCCTGGGCGCCGGACACCCCATGTCCGCTACCACGGAGCTGTCCGCGAGCGAGACCGTCTACTTCGTGCAGTTCGATGAAGAAGAGGTCGAAGCTTTTTGCGAGGCCTATCCGTTCTACAGCAAGGATTATATCCCTGGCGGGATGTATCGTGACATGCCTGAGGACTATCTGAGCATCAACTTCTATAACACCACGATCTGCAACGCTGATATGCCCGATGACGTGGCGTACGCTCTGACGGCGTCCTTCTGGAATAACTATGATGAGCTGAAAGCCTCCGTGGCGCTGTTCCCCGACGAGGCCGATTACGGCCAGCTTGCCCGTGCCTATGGCCCGTTCCATCCCGGCGCGATCAAGTTCTATGAGGACATGGGCGTTTTGGATCAGATGCCCGCGCAATACACCGCGGAAGACTTCGGCCTGGAAGGGTAATTCTTACTTAAAAGTCGGGCCGAATGGAAGAGCATTTGGCCCGACTTCATTATAACAAGGAGGTGTAGAAGGTGCTGAAACGAGCTATCGACAATGCAACGATCCGAAAGATCGTCACCGCGTTTGCCGTTGTGATGATCCTGATCCAGATGTATTGCCTTCTCTTTGTGAGCATATCTCCCGGCTATCTGAGACCCTTGCATGTGGCCTTTTTCTGCATCATGGCATACGTGGGAATAGCCAAACCCGGCAAGAAGAAATGGGTCATTACGCTTTGGTGGGTCATCGATACGGTGCTGATACTCGGCGTGATCGCCTCGACAGTCTATATCTTTGCAACGCACGATTCCTGGATAGCAAGATTTACCAACACGATGACGAAGGTCGACGTGTTTTTCTCCGTCATCCTGTTCGTATATATACTTATCATGGCCCAGCGCTCTCTGGGCTGGCCCATGGTGATCTTGGCGCTCGTCTTTGTCGTATACGCGTACTTTGGCCACTATCTCAAGGGGCCGATGCGCACGCTGCCGATCTCTGCCAATAAGATATTCTCGCTCATGTACAACATTCAGGGCTCCTACTTTGGATCCCTCACCGGTATTTCCGTCACCTACGTGCTGCCCTTCGTTCTGATGGGCAAGATGATGGAACTGTGCGGTACGGGCGACTACTTCACGGAGTTTGCCAACCGTCTGACCGGCAAGAGCCGCGGCGGCCCGGCGAAGGTCGCCGTGGTCTCCACGGGCGTTTTTGGAACGATCTCCGGCGCCGGCGCGGCAAACGCTGTTGCCACCGGAACGTTCACCATCCCCCTGATGAAAAAGGCGGGCTATGAGAGCAAGTTCGCCGCGGGCATCGAGGCCGTGGCGGCGGCCGGCGGCCAGATCATGCCGCCCATTATGGCTGCCGCTGCATTTCTGGCCAGCGAGATCAGCGGTATTTCCTATAACGTGATCGCCATATCTGCGGTCGTTCCTGCGTTGATCTACTACATCAACCTGTTCATCACACTCGACTTTGAGGCAGGACGCCTCGATCTGAAGGGCACGACCGAGGAAATAGCCCCCTGGAAACAGGTCCTGTCCCGCTGGTATCTGCTGTCGCCTGTGGTCGTGATCATCGCGGCGCTGCTGCTGTTCCGGGTGACGCCGCTCCGGGCTGCGGGCTTCTCCATGCTGCTGGGACTGGTTCTGTTTTATGTCAACCCCAAGACCAGGCAGCCCTTTGTGAAGAGCCTGCATCTGATCGCGCAGGCCTTCTACAAATGCGCTACCAGCTTCACCAGCATCGGCATTTCCTTTGGCTGCGCCGCTATCGTCAGCTCCATGCTGAACGTTACCGGTCTGGCCGTCAAGATGACCTCTTTCATCTTCGAGATCGGACAGGGCAGCCTGGCCATTTCCCTGATCCTGACGGCGGTCATCTCTATCATCCTCGGCATGGGACTGCCTGTGTCGGCGGCATATGTCATCGCCGCGAGCGTCTGTGTCGGTCCGCTGACCAAGCTGGGCGTTCCTCTGCTGGCGGCGCATATGTTCCTGCTGCATTTCTCCAGCCTGTCCACTATCACGCCGCCGGTGTGCCTCACCGCATACACCACGGCCGGTATCAGCGGCGACAAACCGATCGCCGTCGGGTTCCAGGCGTGTCGAATAGGTATCGTCTCGTTTATCATCCCGTTCTTTTTTGCCTTTAACCAGGACATGCTGTGGACCATCAACGGCCCCGCAGCCGCTATCAAATCTCTGGTCACAGCGGTCATCGGTATCGCCGGACTGGCAGCGGGCAATATAGGCTGGCTGAAGGAGCCTATCAAGTGGCCTCTGCGTATCCTGTTCATTGTCGGCGGCATCCTGATGATCCATCCGGCCGCGGTCACAGATGCGATCGGTATCGTGGTCATTTTGGCCACGGGCGCCGTGCATCTGCTCATGTCAAAGCATAAGGCAGATCGCCAGCAGGCGTAAATATCAGACCAGGACATACCGCGCGTCGCTGCAGGGTGTGCGGCGCAGACCCCATCCGGATATACAGGACCAGCGGTATCGACATCACTATTATGAAAGAAGGTACGAATATGCATTCAGTGACCATTCGGGATATCACGGCGGTGACGCCTCCGGCACACTGGAATCTGGACAGCCGCAGGGTGTTCAGGGACGAGCGGGTGACGGTGAATTATATCTGCATCCACGCTGATGGCGGAGTAGAGCCGCACGCGCATGATTTTGACAGTATTCACATCTTTATCCTGATCAAGGGCCGGCTGAAGGTCCATTGCGGCGGCGAGACCGTGCATTATACCGCCGGACAGGCCTTTTGGTTCGAACGCGGCGAGCTGCATCAGGTGCTTCCCGACGGTGAGGAAGCGGAGTATATCCTTATCAATGCCCCGTCCTTTCCTCCTGCGAAATAACGGGTACGCGTAACAGGGCCTGTCAAAATACCAAATAGGAGGAAGCAAAGTGGAAAACTTTGAGTTTTTATTTCCCCACAGCCTGTCAGAAGCGCTTGAATTATATGACCAGCACCGAGATGCGGACACGGCGTATGTAGCCGGCGGAACAGACATGATCCCGCCTTTGCGCAAGGGCGCGATGCATGTGGACTATCTGATAGATCTGGCTGGGTTGGGTCTTGACAGGATAACCGTCTCAGACGGGGCGATCCATATCGGTGCGCTGTGCACGATGAAGCAATTGTATTCCTCGCCGGAAATAGCGGCTGTCCTGCCTGCTCTGGCATCCGCTGCCGAATCTGTGGGCTGTGTGCAGACGCGTGGCCTGGCCACGATCGGCGGGAACCTGTGCGCTGCGCTGCCCAGCGCGGACGGAGCGCCGGCGCTGTATACATATAACGCCCGCGTGGTGGCCCAGTCATCCGGGGGAAAGCGGGAGATCCCCATGGAAGAGTTCTTTACGGGCCCCAGAAAGACGAGCCTGCTGCCGGGGGACATCATAACAGAGATCGTTGTACCCCGGCCGGGTCCCGCGTTCAAGGCCGCGTTCACAAAATTCGGCCGGCGCGGCGCCCTGACGCTTTCTATCGTCAACTGCTCGCTCGGCGCGGCCGTGGAGGATCACAGACTGCGGGATGTGAGGGGCTGCATCGGCGCGTGTGCGCCCACGCCCCGGAGCATGGTCGATGCCTGCGCGTATCTGGAAGGAAAGTCCTATGAGGAGATCGAGCCCGATCATGTGGCGGCGCTGGTCGCGGAGGGGTTGTCTCCTATCAGTGATATCCGTGCCAGTAAGGAGTACCGCAGCGAACTGGCGGGGATCCTGTTTTTCAGACAGGTCAAGTGGCTTTTTGGCCTCAGGGGATCAGTTGACGGAATGGAAGGTGACGACATATGAGAACGGTCACGCTGAATATAAACGGCCGGGATTACCGGGTCGAAGTAGATGAACGGGACATCCTCATCGATGTGATCCGGGACAAGCTGCATCTTTACGGTACGAAAAAGGGCTGTGCTGCCGGTGAATGCGGGTCGTGCAGCATCATTATGGACGGCGATGTGGTGAACGCGTGCCTGATCTTTGCCTTCCGGGGAGAGGGTCACCGGTTTGAAACCATTGAGTCGATGGCGAAAGCGGGGGAGCTTCACCCCCTGCAAAAGATATTCATGAAAAACGGCGCGCTGCAGTGCGGATACTGCGGACCGGGGATGCTGATCTCCGCCAAGGCGCTGCTCGACAAAAATCCCCATCCGACGGAAAAAGAGGTGCGGGCCGGCATGAGCGGAAACGTATGCCGGTGCACCGGTTACAGCAATATAATCAAGTCGGTGCTGGAGTACGCTGATTCGCTGGGAGGTGAGGAGCAATGAGCGTTTTAGGGCGATCCATACAACGTCATGACGCCCAGCTGCAGGTAACGGGGCGGTCAAAATATGGCGCGGATATCGACATGCCGGATATGCTGTGGTGCGTGATCAAGCGCAGTGACAGAGCCCACGCGAATATCCTCAGGATCGACACCTCTGCGGCCGAAAGGCTTCCGGGTGTCGCGGCCGTCATCACGGCCAAGGACATGGCGAATAACCATTGCGGTTATGTCTATGTGGATCAGACGTATTTCGCGGAGGACAAGGTGCGCGGCTACGGTGACGCCATTGCCGCCGTCGCGGCGGAGACGGAGGAGATAGCGCAGGAAGCCTGCCGGCTCATCGAGGTGGATTATGAGGACCTCCCGGGCGTTTTTTCCATCCAGGACGCGCTGAAGGAAGACGCCCCTGTGATCAATGGCGGATCCGGCGACAATATCGTAGCGGAGGTCAAGGTGATCCAGGGCGACACGGAGCAGGGGTTTGCCGAGAGCGACTTTATTTTTGAGCAGACCTTTACCACCCCGGCGATCGAGCACGCCATGATCGAGCCGCATGCGGGCATCGCCTATGTGGACGACAACGGCGATATGGTCGTGCGAACGTCTACGCAGCGGGCGTCCATCGTCGTCAATGACGTGGCCAACGCCACCAACCGCCCCATCAACCGCACCCGGGTGATCTGCTCGGCGGTCGGCGGCGGATTCGGCGGTAAAAATGAGTACACGTTCGAGCCGATGATCGCTGTTTTGGCGGAGAGGACCAACAGGCCGGTGAAGTGCGTCTATACCCGCGAAGAGGAGTTTACGGCGTCTACTGTTCGCCATCCCTATGTGGAGACATACAGGACCGGCGTTCGGAAAGACGGCAAGATCATGGCACGGGAAGTGAAGATCTACTCCGACTGCGGCGGATACATCACGTTGGGAAAAATGACGCTGAACAAGGCGGTCATCCACGCCTGCGGCCCCTATGAGATCCCCCACACCAAGGTCGTGGGATATCTGGTGTATACGAACAACAGCGTCGGCGGCGCGATGCGCGGGTTCGGCCTGCCCCAGACCTGCTTTGCCTATGAGTGCCATACGGATTATATAGCCCAGCAGCTGAACATGGATCCTATCCAGTTCCGCCGCTTGAACCTCATCCATGACGGCGCACATCTGCCCACGGGCATGAGGATGAATGTGGTCACCCTGGAAGAGACTCTTGACAAGGCGATCGAAATGGCCAGAAGGGGAGGAGATCTGCAATGATTCGTAGAGGTATCGGTACAGCTACCATGTTTTACCCCATCGCGCCCGCCGGACCGTCTGCGTGCTTTTTTAAAATGGACGAGGACGGAAGCGGTGTTCTCTACACCGGCACGGCCGATATCGGGCAGGGAAGCGTTACCGTTTTAAAGCAGCTCGTCTGCGAGGCCATGGGGCTGACCCTGGAAAAGGTCGAGGTCGTTTACGGCGACTCCAAGATGGCGCCTTATGACCGCGGACCGGTCGGCAGCCGCACCACCTTTGTCACCGGCAACGCGGTGCTCAATGCCTGTAAAGAGGCGCAGAAAATGCTCTATGCCGCGGCCGGGGAGCTGCTCCGGGTGAATCCCAAGGCCCTGGAGACAAAGGACAACATGATCTATGTCCGCAACTATGAAGAGGGATGTGTTTCGGTGGCGAAGGCCGCGTCCTACGCGCTGAACAAAAAGGGGACCCCTATCGTAGGCTGCGGGGTATATGATCCGTATATCGTGCCTATCTCCCCGGAGAGAGGTCACGGCAAACAATACGGTACGCACGCCTTCGCTACCCAGATCGCGGTGGTGGATGTGGATGATGAGACGGGCGCGTATAAGGTCCGGAAGATCTATGCCGCCCATGACTGCGGCGTGGCGATCAACCCCATGTTTGTGGAGGGTCAGATCCAGGGCGCGACTGCCCAGGGCGTTGGTTTTGCCAGCTTTGAGGAGATGGTCCAGAAGGAAGGAAAGGTGATGAATCCTCAGTTCACGGACTATATCGTTCCCACCATGCTGGATACGCCGACCATCGAAGTGGGCATCGT
The DNA here is from genome assembly GCA_947626585.1 of uncultured Oscillospiraceae bacterium. Classification (GTDB taxonomy): domain Bacteria; phylum Bacillota; class Clostridia; order Oscillospirales; family Oscillospiraceae; genus RUG626. Next base: position 18,645 of record CANQSU010000007.1, on the reverse strand, counting down.
TGAGAGACCGGATCCGGAAGGGCCTATGGGCGCAAAGGGCGTGGGAGAGCCCGCGATCATGCCCACGGCGCCGGCTATCGCCAACGCGATCTATGATGCCGTCGGGGTCAGGATCACAGACCTGCCCATTACGCCGGAGAAGGTGTTTATGGCGCTGCGTGAGAAGAAAAACGCGCAAAAGGCCCGGTGACAGGACCGGATCGGTGAGGTAAAAATGGGAGTTTTGGACTATATAGGCGCCGTATTTATTCTGGTCCTTATCGTGGCTATCGGCGTTATGAGCGGGAGAAAGGTCAAGAGCGGCGCGGATTTTGCTTCCGGCGGCGGGAAGGCCGGGAAAGCGCTGGTGGCCGGCATGATACTGGGCACCATCGTCGGCGGTTCCAGTACAGTGGGGACCGTTCAGCTGGCGTATACCAACGGCTTGTCCGCCTGGTGGTTCACTCTTGGCGCGGGCATCGGGTGCCTGCTGCTTGGGCTGTTCTTTGTGGGGCCTTTTCGCCGGTCCGGATGCATGACGCTGATGGAGATGATCCAAAAGGAATTCGGCGAGCGCGTGGGTATGACGGCGTCTATTCTGTGCTCAGTCGGCATCTATATCAACATCATCTCCCAGATGCTCTCGGCCACGGCCATCGTCCCGGCCGTGTTTCCGGGGATGGGCGCCTATGCGTGCCTTGCGCTGGCGGCCGGGCTGATGCTGGTCTACGTTATCTTCGGCGGCGCGCTGGGCGCCGGCGTCATCGGGCTCGTCAAACTCGTGCTCCTGTATGCCGTTATGGCGCTGGGGACCGTGATCGTGCTCAGCTCCACCGGCCTGAGGACACTGTATGAGACACTGGATAAGAAGACGTATTTCAATCTCTTCTCCAGAGGCGTCTGGATGGACGGCGGAAACGGACTGTCGCTGGTGTTTGGTATCCTTACCACACAAAGCTATGCCCAGGCTGTCCTGGCGGGGCGGACGGACAGAGATGCAAGAGTCGGCACGCTGGTCAGCGCATGTATGATCCCCCCGCTTGGAGCGGCCGGCATTCTGATCGGCGAGTTTATGCGCGTACATCATCCGGAGCTGGCCAGCGCGAAAGACGCCTTTTCGGCGTTCGTTCTCACATATATGCCGAACGGTCTGAGCGGTATCGTCCTGGCTACGATGCTGATCACGGTCGTGGGAACGGGCGCGGGGCTGGCTCTTGGCGTGAGCACGATCGTCACGAATGACATCGTAAAGCATTTGACCCGGCGGTTCGACAGTCCCCAAAAAAGCCTCCTGATAACACGGCTGTGCCTGGTGGCAGTGCTTGCCTCGGTGTGCGCGCTCAGTACGGGCCGGCTGGGGGACGTCATCCTCACGTTTGCGTTCATGTCCATGGGCCTGCGCAGTGCCGTGGTCATGGTCCCGCTTTTGTGCGCGCTGTTTTTGCCGGGAAAGGTGGATCGGCATTGGATGCTGGCTTCGGTGATCCTGGGACCGCTGCTGGTACTGGTGTTCGGACTGTGGAAGGTGCTGCCGGTCGATTCGCTGTTTGTGGGAATGGCAGCGGCTGGCGCGTGCGGCGTGGCAGGATATGTGAAGGGCAAAGGACATGCGCAGCTCCGGAAATAAAAAAATAATAGCTCTCTTCACAGTAAGATAAAGAGCTATTATTGCAGAAAAAGGCGGGATCGGAGCGAACTGCCCGCGCGGCTCATCAGTCCGGCGGAATATTGAACCGCTGTAGATGCTGGGCCTTGTATTTGGCGGGAGAGAAGCCCACATATTTGGTAAATATACGGGTAAAGTTCGCGTAATCCTTAAAACCAGACAGCTTGGCGGCATCCTGAATGGAGTAACCGCTGCGGAGATAGCCGCACGCCTTCAAGACCCGGCAGTAGGAGACGTAGCGCCAGATGGTGAATCCGGTCAGCGTTTTGAAGATCTTGCACATATAGTATTTGCTGAAATACAGCTGCTGGCTCAATATATCCAGACTCAGTTCTTCCGTCAGGTTGTTCTGGATATAATTGATGATCTCCATCACGACGCGTGAGGAGGGGTCATCGTTCTCGGGCAGCTCCATGGATGTGGGCGACATAGCGTGGATCTTCTGACAGATCGTTGCTAACAGATTGATCTTCAATGACATCAGAAGGATGTCGTCGCAGTAAATGCGTTCTTTTTTTGCGATGCACTGGTCAAACAAGCTGACCAGCAGATCGTAGTCCTCTTTGCTCAGCTCATAACAGAAGTTGAGCTGTTCAAAGGCCAGAAGAAGATCGCTGTGGGCAGTGCTGAACTGTTGCAAAACGTCCCGGGAGACGTGAAGGATGTAACGCCTGTAGGCCTTTGCCTGGGACACGCAGTGGTGGATCATATTTCCGTCCAGAACAAACAGCGATCCGCTGTGGATGGGATAGAGCGTGGTCCCGCAAAAAAACTCGGAGCCGTCGTCAAGAAAAAGGAGGATCTCGTATTCCGAATGGATATGCGGACTATGACTGAATGAGTCTGCGTCTTCACGGTATACGATCTCAATGTTGTCTTCCATATAGCGCGTCCTCCTTGCAAGTAATATATGATGAACGAGAATAAGGATATTATATCATGTCAAAATAGAAAAAATCAGCAAGGATTTTGCAAATGTTGTTGTGAATAACGCTATAATTGCTCAAAACGGGAGGTATAAAATGAGCCAATTTAAAGTGCTGATCACGGATGAGCGGTTTGCGAACCTGGACCGCGAGCGGGAGATATTGGAAGCGATCGGAGCGGAAGTGATCCGATCCTCTCAGCCGTATGGAAATGTAAACGAGGATCAGCTCATAGAGGAGGCGAGAGACGCCGACGCGCTGCTGGTCTGTTTCGCGAAGATCACAGAGCGGCTGATCGACTCTCTGGAGCATTGTAAGGTGATCGTGCGTTATGGGATCGGCTATGACAATATCGATGTCGCGGCCGCGACGAAAAGGGGCATTATCGTATGCAACATCGACGATTATTGCCTCAGCGAGGTGGCGGATCAGTCTGTGGCTTTGGCCATGTGCATGTACAGAAAGATCATGCTCAGCGCGAGAAAACTGCGGCAGGGGGAGTGGGGCATCGCCTCTCTCAAGCCGATGCACAGAGCGGAAAAGCAGGTCGCAGGCTTCATTGGCTTTGGACGGATCGCCCGCATCGCGGCGGTGAAGATGAAGGCCGTCGGATTCACTGTTATCGCCTTCGATCCCTATCTGACCCAGGACGTTGCCGACGGCTTTGGCGTAGAGCTGAAGAGCTTCGAGGAGGTGCTTGGCACATCCGACATCGTGATGCTCCATGTTCCGCTGATGCCCAGCACGGCCAGGATCATCAACAGGGAGTCGATCGCTCTGATGAAGGACGGCGCGTCCCTTGTGAATGTCAGCCGCGGCGGATTGGTGGATGAAGAGGCGCTGATCGAGGCGCTGCGGAGCGGAAAGCTTGCCGGAGCCGGCCTTGACGTGACGGAAAAGGAGCCCATCGACATGGATAATCCTCTTCTGGCTATGGATAATGTGATCGTCACGCCCCATACCGCATGGTATTCTGCCGAGAGCAACGCCGATCAGCAGGAGCGGGCGGCGCAGATCTGCGCTGACGTGCTGCTGGGGAAGACAGTTCGGACGATCGTGAACAAGGAGGTGCTGCAGGGATGAAGATGTTTTCTTCAGGCAGGATCGGAGAATTGGAGCTGAAAAACCGTGTCATCGTGGCGCCCAATGGCATTCGCGGCGAGGCCGACGCGGACGGGACCCTGTCGGACCGGGCCATTGCCCGTTACACGGCTTATGCCAGGGGCGGAGCGGGCCTTATCACCGTAGGACACCTCCATGTGGAGAATAAGGTCGAGGACCATTTGAACGGTGTTTGGAGCAACAAGCCCAGGATCGACGGAGAGGTGTACAAGCTCAAGTGGGAGATGCTCACGAACGCGGTCCATGACTATGGCGCGAAGGTCAGCGCCAATCTTTCAGCGGGCTTCGGGCGTATGGCTTATCCGGATACCGTGAACACCAATCCGGTCCTGGCCCCCTCGGAAGTGCCCTGCTACTGGAATCCGGCGATCACTGCCAGAGCGATGACGAAAGAGGAGATCCGCTCCATCGTCCAGGCTATGGGTACCGCCGCGGCACGGCTGCGCTCCGTGGGCGTGGACGCAGTGGAACTGCACGCCTGCGCCGGACATCTCATTGACCAGTTTTTGAGCGAGCCGTGGAATCACCGCACGGATGAATACGGCGGAAGCACAGAAAACCGCCTGCGTTTCCTGCTGGAGATCTTATCGGACATCAAAAACAAAGCGGGGGCCGATTTCCCCGTGATCGTCCGTATGAGCCTGAAAAACTATGTTCCCGGCGGCCGTGATCTCGAGGAATCGCTGGAAATGGTCCGGATACTGGAGAAGAGCGGTGTGGACGCGATCCATGCCACGGCGGGCACCTATGAGTACCGGCGATTCGCCAATCCGTCTACATACAGGCCCGTCGGCGAGCCTGCCCGCTTTGCCGAAATGATAAAACCGGAGGTCTCCATTCCTGTGATCGCCTTCGGGAAGCTTTACGACCCCGCGGTCGGGGAGCGCCTTTTGCAGGAGGGGAAGGCGGATTTTATCGCGCTGGCGCGGCCCTGGCTGGCAGATCAGGACTGGGCGGAGAAGGCCCGGACCGGCCGATGGGAGGATATCCGTCCGTGTATCGGCTGCCACGAAGGCTGTCTGGTCCGCAGTCTGGAGAACAAATATGTCAGCTGCGCGTTGAACCCCACGTCGGGCATGGAGCGGGAGCTGACGCTGGAACAGGCCAGGGACGTAAAAAAGATCCTGGTCATCGGAGGCGGGCCCGGCGGCATGGAGGTATCTCGCGTGGCAGCGCTTCGGGGCCACACGGTAACGCTCGTGGAGAAGTCAGGCGAGCTGGGCGGCAGTTTCCTGGCCGCGGCCAAACCGGACTTCAAGGCGGATCTGCGAAATTTCATCGACTATGAAAAGCGCCAGGTGGCCAAGCTGCCGGTGCGTGTGCGTCTGAATACGGAGGCAACGGCGGAGCTGGTGGAAAAAATGGCGCCGGACGCCGTGGTGATGGCTACGGGAGCGGTCCCGGTCGTTCCTCAAAAGCTTCCCGGCGTGGAAAATGCGTGTACGGCTGTCGAGGTCCTGAACGGTCAAAAAGAATGCGCAGGAAGCTCAGCTGTCGTCATTGGCGGCGGAACGGTCGGGTGTGAAACAGCCGCATGGCTGGCGGAGTCCATGGAGGATGTCACCGTTGTAGAAATGCGCCCGGAGCTTCTTGCCGATCTGAATGTGTTCAATCGGAAGCAGCTGATCGAATTGATGGAGGAACGGCGCATAAAAACGATGACGGATACGACTGTCACCGAGATCAAAAAGGATGGCGTCGTCGTTCGCACGGCCAGCGGCGAGGAAAAAACGCTGAAGGCGGACAATGTGCTGCTGGCGGTGGGGATGCGTCCGGCGGATGAGCTGCGCTGCGAACTGGCGGGAAAGGACGTACAGCTGTATTCTATCGGCAGCTGCGTGCGTCCCGGCATCGTCATGGGCGCTATATGGGACGCGTACCGTCTCGGAAGGATGCTGTAAGAGATCCGATCCGCCCATACGGCAGAAGACAGAGCCATGTTGAGCATATATACTTCCAGACGTGCAGAGGGGAGGCGGCCGCCGCAGTGAGCGATTTGATATTCAGCGTTGACCTGGTCACACCGCTTCTGATTATCATCGCGATAGGATATCTCTTTCAACGCTTCCGGATCGTAAACGATGAGTTCGTAAGAGGGTGCTCAAAGCTGGCCTTTGGCGTGTGCATGCCGTGTGTGGTGTTCCAGAACCTGAGGGAGGCTGACCTCACCGGCCTGACAGACATGACCCCGATCGTGTTTTTGCTGACGGCGCTGGTGGTCATCACAGTGCTTGCCATAGTCGTGCTTCCAAGAATGATAGAGGACAGGGCTATCGCGGCCAGCCTTGCCCAGGCGACGATCCGGGTGAATGTGACGGCCCAGGGGTATGCCATCCTGACGAATATGTATGCGGCGCAGGACGCTGTCATGGGCAATCTCATGCTCACGCTCACTTTGGTCGTCACCAATTTTCTTGCCCCTATCATTTTTATCGTGATGATCAGGGATGAGAAACACGACAGCATCCGGATGGTGAGGCAGGCGGTGCGTGCCGTCATCACAAATCCGATCCTGATCGGGGCCGCTCTGGGGCTGCTGTGCTCCCTTTTGAAGCTGCCGCTGCCCACCGGGGCGGCGGGGGCTGTCAGACAGCTGGGTCAGGTGGCTGTACCGCTATGTCTTTTCATGATGGGCACGGCCATACGCTTCGACGTTGTCAAGCGTCATTTGCGGTATACGCTGCCTGTCCTGGCGTTTGCAAGCGTGATAAAGCCTTTCGTGTGGGTGTGTCTTGGCGCGATGGCCGGCTTTCGCGGAGACGTTCTGGTCGCGCTGCTGCTGTGTGCAGGATGCGCGCAGCCGTCTAACTCCTTTGTCCTGGCGAAGGAGATGGGCGGCAATGAGCAGATATCGTCTGAGCTGGTCTGCATGTCGATCCTGGTGTCCAGTGTTGCGTTGGTGGTCGGCGTGTTCCTGCTGAGATGGTTTGGCCTGACATAAGGGTCAGGTTATAGGAGGTAGTATGATCCGTACGCTGGATGAGATCGTAGAAACGGCAAGGGAACGCGGGCCGTATGTCATGGCGGTGGCGAACGCGCAGGATGACGCTGTTTTGGAGGCCGTCAGGATCGCCGCAGACAAGGGACTGATACGCCCTGTTCTCATCGGAGATGAGAAGCAGATACGCGACATTGCCATGACCGCCGGTATAGAACTTGGGGATCTGGAGATCGTCCATGAGCCGGACAAGAAGGAAGCCTGCGAAAGGGCCGCGGCAATGGTGAGCGAGGGTTCGGCACAGTTCCTGATGAAGGGGTTTGTAGACACCTCCGCCGTCATGCGGGCGGTGCTGAGACCGGAATACGGCCTGAAGGGGCGGGATCCTATCAGCCATGTGGCGGTAATGGAGGTCCCTGGCTTTGACAGACTGCTCCTGGTGGCCGACTCGGCCATGATCATCGCGCCGACGATGGAGGAGAAGGCGGCCATCATACGCAACAGTGTGGCTGTCGCCCATGCCCTGGGCAACGCCGTGCCGAATGTGGCGGTGCTCTGCGCGGTGGAGAAGGAGAACCCCAAAATGCCCTGCACCCTAGATGCGGCCGCTTTGAGCGCGATGTGCCGGAACGGTGAGATCCCAGGCTGCCATGTGGATGGGCCGCTGGCCCTGGATAATGCGGTATCAGAGGACGCCGCGCGTCATAAGGGCATCCGCTCGGAGGTGGCGGGGCATGCGGACATTCTGATCGCGCCGGATATCGAGGCAGGAAACATATTGAATAAGTCCCTGGAGTACTTTGCCCATGCGAAAAAAGCGGGCGTGATGATGGGGGCGAAGGCGCCCATCGTGCTGATCTCGCGGGCCAGCCCGGCACAGTCCAAGATGTACTCGATCGCTTTGGGATGTCTGATCATCGAGCAGAAGAGGGGAACTTAGAGATGGGGAAAGCGTATCAGATCATCGTGGTGAATCCGGGTTCCACTTCCACGAAAGTGGGCGTCTATCAAAATGAAGAACGCAGGTTTTACACAAACATCGAGCACAGCGCGAAAGAGCTGGGCGCGTTCGCGGATATACCGGATCAGCTGCCCTTTCGCAGGGATGCGATCACGCAGGCGCTGGAGGAGGCGGGCGTCGATCTGGCGAAGACAGACGCTTTTTCGGCCATCTGCACGGGCATGCCCCCCATGGGGGGCGGCGTTTATGAGGTGAATGACCGCATGGCAGCCGACGCGGCCAAAATGCTGGGAAGCCGTCATCCGGGCAACCTGGGACCCATCCTGGCGAAGGATCTGGCCGATAAATATGGTGCAAGGGGCTTTGTGGTAGAGCCCAGCAGCACCGATGAGTTTTGTCTGCAGGCGCGTCTCACGGGCTTTCGCGGACTTTTGCGTACCAGCCGGGGCCATCCGTTGAACCAAAGGGCGGTGGCCATGCGGTACGCCAAGGATATCGGAAGACGCTACGATGAGCTGAACCTGGTGGTCGTTCACATGGGCGGCGGCATTTCTGTCAGCGCCCATGAGCGGGGCAAAATGGTGGACACTGCCGACAGCACAAGGGGAGAGGGGCGTATGGCGCCCACCAGAACAGGGGCCCTGCCCGCCGCGGCTGTTGTGGAACTGTGTTTTTCCGGAGAGTATACCAAGAGGGAATTGCTGGACAAGATCCAGAAGACAGGCGGATGGGTGGATCTGCTGGGCACATCCAGCGCGCTGGAGGTGGAGGAGCGTATCGCCAACGGTGACAGGTGGGCAAAATATGTCTACGATACCACGATCTACCAGATCGGAAAGGATATCGGCGCGTATGCGGCGGTACTGCACGGACAGGTGGACGGGGTGCTGCTGACCGGAGGCCTGGCCCACTCTCAGTATCTGATCGACGGCATCCGCGATATGATCGGGTTCATCGGCCCGGTGCGGGTGTATCCGGGCGAGTATGAGATGGAGGCTTTGGCCGCGGGTGCGCTCAGGGTGCTGCGGGGAGAGGATATCCCCCAAAGCTACACCGGCGAGCCGGTCTTTCCGGGATTCGAGGCCGTGGGGCTTACGCAGTAAAAACTGCGTAAGCCCGCGCGGGAATTTTTTGCACGGCGTTATTCTCTGGCGAGAATAACGAAAACAGGAGGTAACACGATGGGAGAGCTTGCCGCTGTTGTGCTGGCAGCAGGTGTTTCATCCCGGATGGGAGAATTCAAGCCGCTGCTGGATATCGACGGAAAGACGATGATCCGGCGAGTGGTGGACAATATGTTTGCCGCCGGGGCGGAGCCGGTGGTGGTCGTCACAGGCTACCGGGCGAAGGATGTGGAGGAGCATCTGCGCGGCAGGGGCGTTGTGTTTGTCCGGAATGAGCGATACTTTGACACGCAGATGCTCGATTCCCTGCTGCTGGGGGCGAAGGCGCTTCCCGCGGAGACGAGGCGTATTTTGCTCTCGCCCGCTGATATCCCTCTTGTGGAGAGCGCCACGGTCCAGGCGATCCTGGCGGCGGAGGGACCGTTCGTCCGGCCGGTCCATCACGGCCGCCGGGGACACCCTGTCGTCCTGTCCGGCGAGCTGGTATCGAGTCTGGCGGATTATCGCGGGCCCGACGGCCTGCGGGGCGCCATGCGGTCCTATGGAGTGAAGGCGACGGATGTGGCCGTGGAGGACCGGGGCACGATCTTGGATGGAGACACGAGAGAGGGATATGCCAGACTGCTGCGGTACTGCCGGGAGAAGACGGGCAGACCGGTGCATCTGCAGCTGGATATGCGGATCTGTCTTCAGGGAGAAACGTCCTTTTTTGGAGCGGGATGCATGCAGCTTTTGGAACTCATCCGGACGACCGGATCTATCCACAGCGCATGCCAATGTATGCACATGTCCTATTCTAAAGGCTGGAAGATGATCAATGAGATCGAGCGCCAGCTGGGATATCCGGTCCTGGCCAGGTATCAGGGAGGCAGCTGCGGCGGAGGCTCCCGGCTGACGGCGGAAGGAGCCAGCCTTCTGGGGACGTACCGGCAGATGTGCGACGAGATACGGGAGCAGGGCCAGCGCATCTTTCAGCGTTATTTTCCCGGCGGCGAAACGCTGCGGGACTGTTAGGGAAGGGGGCGGGGAGGCGATGAGAGATACATTCGGCCGGCAGGTGGATCATCTGCGCCTGTCGGTGACAGATCTGTGCGACCTGCGGTGCCGGTACTGCATGGGGGAGGACGGTGTGCCCAAGCGGCGGCATGAGGACATCCTCTCCGTGGAGGAGTGCGTGGAGATCGGGCGCGCCGCGGTGGCCTGCGGCGTGAAAAAGATACGCCTGACCGGCGGCGAGCCGCTGGTACGCCGTGGGATACTGGACATCGCGCGGGGATTGAAGGCCCTGCCGGGGCTGGCAGAGCTTTGCCTGACCACCAACGGTACAGCCCTGGCCGCCATGGCCGGACCGCTGCGAGCGGCGGGGGTGGACCGGCTGAACATCAGCCTGGACACCCTGCGGCCGGAGCGGTACCGGGCCATGACCCGGCGGGGGGAGCTGGCCGACGTGCTGGCGGGGATAGAGGCCGCGGAGCGGGCGGGATTTGCGCATATCAAGCTCAACGCCGTGCTCATCGGCGGCTTCAATGACGACGAGATCGGGGACTTTTTGGCCCTGACCCGGGACCGGCCCTGGCAGGTGCGGTTCATCGAGCTGATGCCCATGGGCCCCTGCGCCGGATGGGAGAAGGACCGCTTTCTGCCCTGCGACACGGTGCCGGAGCGGTACCCGCAGCTGGAGCCGCTGCCCGGCGAGGGGGTAGCGCGGCTGTACCGGCTGCCGGGCGCGGCGGGCACGGTGGGGCTCATCTCCCCGCTGAGCCACGCCTTCTGCGACGGGTGCCGGCGCATCCGCGTGACGGCGGACGGACGGCTGAAGGGCTGCCTGCACAGCCGGGAGGAAGTGCCTCTGCGGGGCCTGCGCGGCCCGGCGCTGGAGGCGGCCATCCGCAGGGGAATAGCGGCAAAGCCGCAGCGGCACCACCTGACGGAGCGGCCCAGCGACACGCCCCGGGACATGAATGAGATAGGAGGATGACGGATATGGACGAGCTTACCCATTTCAACGAACAGGGCCGGGCCAGGATGGTGGACGTGTCCGGCAAGGCGGAGACGGTGCGCACGGCGGAGGCGGCCGGTACGGTGCTGGTCTCGCCGGAGACCCTGGGACGCATCCGGGCGGGGACGGTGGAAAAGGGGGACGTGCTGGCGGTGGCCCAGGTGGCAGGCATCCAGGCGGCCAAGCATACCTGGGAGCTGATCCCCATGTGCCACCAGCTGCCCCTGACGGGGGTGGACATCGCCTTCGCCCTGGAGGACGACCCCTGCCGGGTGGAGATACGCGCCCGTGTGCGCTGCAAGGGCGTGACGGGCGTGGAGATGGAGGCGCTGACGGCGGTGAGCGCGGCGGCGCTGACGATCTACGATATGTGCAAGGCCATCCAGAAGGACATGCGCATCGAACACATCCGCCTGGTGGAGAAGACAGGCGGCAAGAGCGGGGATTACCGCGCGAAGGAGGCGTGAGACATGGCAGAGGTGGTATCGGTGAACATCAGCGAGAAAAAGGGCGTGCGCAAGCACCCGGTGCCGCAGATCCAGCTGCGGCTGCGCCACGGTATCGTGGGGGACGCCCACGCCGGCGACTGGCACCGGCAGATCAGCCTGCTGGCCCAGGAGAGCGTGGACGGGATGCGGGCGGCGTGCCCCGTCGAGCTGGACGCGGGGGTGTTCGCGGAGAACATCAACACCCGGGGACTGGACCTGAAGAGCCTGCCGGTGGGCACGCATCTGGCCGTGGGCGAGACGGAGATCGAGATCACCCAGATCGGCAAGCAGTGTCACAGCGACTGCGCCATCAAGAAGGCGGCGGGCCGGTGCGTCATGCCCACGGAGGGCGTGTTCGCGGTGGTGGTGAGAGAGGGCGTCGTCCGGCCGGGGGACGAGATCACGATAAAGGAGCGGGAAGGATGAAGCTGATAAAGACAGAGGATGCGGTGGGGCACGTGCTGTGCCACGACATGACCATGATCGTGAAGGACAAGTTCAAGGGCCCCCGGTTCCGCAAGGGCCACGTGGTGGCGGCGGAGGACATCCCGGTGCTGCTGGCCATGGGCAAGGAGCATCTGTACGTATGGGAGATGACGCCGGGGATGGTCCACGAAAACGACGCGGCGGAGCGCCTCGCGGCGCTGTGCGGCCGGGAAAACATGACCTGGAGCGAGGTGCGGGAGGGGAAGATCGAGCTTACCGCGGCCTGCGACGGACTTTTTCAGGTGGACAGCGCCCGGCTGCTGGCGGTCAACGGCATGGACGAGCTGATGATTGCCACCCGGAAGGGGAACACGGCCGTGAAAGCGGGGGACAAGCTGGCGGGCACCCGGGTCATCCCCCTGGTGATAGAGGAGCGGAAGCTGTGCGCGGCGGAGGCGGCTGCGGGCGGCGGGCCGCTGCTGGCCGTGCTGCCCTGGAAGCTGAAGACGGCGGCCATCGTGGCCACGGGCAGCGAGGTGCAAAAGGGGCTTATCCAGGACACCTTCACCCCGGTGGTGCGCCAAAAGCTGGCCGCCTACGGCATCGAGACGCTGTCGGTAAGCTACCCCGGGGACGAGCGGCAGACGGTGACAGCCGCCATCGCCGCGGCGCGGGACAGCGGCGCGGACATGGTGCTGTGCACCGGGGGCATGAGCGTGGACCCGGACGACAACACGCCGGGGGCCATCCGCGACAGCGGGGCGCGGGTGGTGTCCTACGGCGCGCCGGTGCTGCCGGGGGCCATGTTCCTGCTGGGGTACTGGCAGGACGGAAAGCCCGTGCTGGGCCTGCCCGGCTGCGTGATGTACGCAGGAGCCACGGTGTTCGACCTGCTGCTGCCCCGCATCGCCGCGGGGGTGGAGATATCCAGGACAGATATCACCGCGCTGGGCGAGGGCGGGCTGTGCCTGGGGTGCAAGCCCTGTCACTGGCCCGACTGCCCCTTTGGAAAATAATAAACAACAGAAAGGAAAAAGATGAGCATGAAGAAAATGCTGACCGTACTGGCGCTGCTGCTGTGCGTATGCCTGCTGCTGGCAGGCTGCGGAGCGAAGGCCACGGAGGCGGAGTCGGAAAAGGAAGAGGCTGCTGAGACGGAGCCGGTGGAGCTGAACGTATTTGCCGCCGCGTCCCTGACGGAGACCATGGACCAGATCATCGAGGCCTACAAGGCCGAGGCTCCGAACGTGACCGTCACGGCCACCTACGACTCCTCCGGCACCCTGCTGACCCAGATCGAGGAGGGGGCGGTGTGCGACCTGTTCCTCTCCGCCGCGCCCAAGCAGATGGACACCCTGGAGGGGGAGGACGGCGTGCTGGAAGGCACCCGGCTTGACCTGCTGGAGAACAAGGTGGTGCTGGCAGTGCCGGAGGGCGACCCCAAGGGCGTGGAGAGCTTCGACGGCCTGGCAGATCTGCTGAAGGCGGGGGACGTGCTGCTGGCCATGGGCAACAGCGACGTGCCCGTGGGGGCGTACACCCAGAAGATATTCGCCTACTATGAACTGGACGAGGAACAGATGGCCGGCGACGGGCTGCTGACCTACGGTTCCAACGTCAAGGAGGTCACCACCCAGGTGGACGAGGCCGCGGCGGACTGCGGCGTCATCTACGCCACCGACGCCTTCTCCGCCGGCCTGACCGCCGTGGACGAGGCCACGGAGGAGATGTGCGGCCAGGTGATCTATCCCGCCGCGGTGACGGCCGCCTCCGCCCATCCGGACGAGGCGAAGGCGTTTCTGGATTACCTCACCGGGGACGCCGCCGGCGGGATATTTGCAGGCGTGGGCTTCACGCCCCTGACGTAAGAGGAAGCGACATGGACTGGTTCCCCCTTTTTAACTCCCTGCGCATCGCGGCCATATCCACCGTGCTGGTCTTCTTTCTGGGTATCTTGGCGGCCTGCTGCATCGCCCGGCTGCCCCGGCTGGTGAAGGGGGCGCTGGACGTGGTGCTGACGCTGCCGCTGGTGCTGCCGCCCACAGTGGTGGGCTGGCTGCTGCTGGTGCTGCTGGGACCCCGGCGCCCTTTGGGCGCCTGGGTGCTGGCGCGGTTTGGCGTGCGCCTGGTGATGGCGTGGCCGGCGGCCATCGCCGCCTCGGCGGTGGTGGCGTTCCCGCTGATGTACCGCACGGCCCGGGGCGCCTTCGAGAGCTTCGACGAGGATCTGGCGGACGCGGGACGCACTCTGGGCCGGTCTGACGCCTGGGTGTTCTGGCGGGTGCGCATGCCCGTGTGCCGCCAGGGCATCCTGGCCGGGACGGTGCTGGCCTTCGCCCGGTGCCTGGGGGAGTACGGGGCCACGTCCATGGTGGCGGGCTATACCCCCGGCCGGACGGCCACCGTGTCCACCACGGTCTACCAGCTCTGGCGCACAGGGGACGACGCGGGGGCACTGCGGTGGGTGCTGGTCAACGCCGCCATCTCCGCGGTGTTCCTTATGGCAGTGAACCTGCTGGAGGCGAAGCAGCGCAGGACGGGAAGGAGGCGCGCCAAGTGGAGCTGATGGTTGACATAACAAAGCGTCTGCCGGAGTTCGATCTGCGTGTGCGGTTCGATACGGACGGGGAGCGGCTGGCGCTGCTGGGGGCCTCGGGCTGCGGCAAGAGCGTGACGCTCCGGTGCATCGCCGGCATCCTGACGCCGGACGAGGGGCGCATCGAGCTGGACGGGACGGTACTCTTCGACAGCGCCGCGAAAATAGACCTGCCGCCCCGGAAGCGGCGTGTGGGGTATCTCTTCCAGCAGTACGCCCTGTTCCCCCACATGACGGTGGCGCAGAACATCGCCGCGGCGGTGCCGGACCGGAGAGCGCGCCGGGAGCGGGCGGAGGCGCTCATGGAGCGCTTCGGACTGACGGGAGCTGCCCGCCAAAAGCCGGGCCAGCTGTCCGGGGGACAGCAGCAGCGCACGGCCCTGGCCCGTATCCTGGCCTCGGAGCCGAAGGCGCTGCTGCTGGACGAGCCCTTCTCCGCCCTGGACAGCTACATGCGCTATCAGCTGGAGCTGGAGCTGACCGAGGCTCTGGACGCTTTTTCCGGCCCGGTGGTGTGGGTATCCCACGACAGGGGCGAGGTATTTCGCAACTGCCGGAGGGTGTGTGTGCTGGACCGGGGCCGCTCCCAGCGGGTGCAGGAGCTGGAGGGCCTGTTCCGGGATCCGGGCACGGAGGCGGCGGCCCGGTTGTCCGGCTGCAGGAACTATGCCGATGTGCAGCCCTGTCCGGAGGGGCTTCTTGTCCCGGCCTGGGGCGTGGCGCTGCGGACGGGCGGACCGGTGCCGGAGAGCGTCCGGCGCATCGGCGTGCGGGCCCACCACGTCCATCCGGCCCGGCCGGGGGAGGGGAACGCCTTTGTCTGCGCCGTGGAGAGAGTGGTGGAGGACGTGTTTTCCACCATCGTGCTGCTGCGGCCGAAGGGCGGCGCGCCGAATGGGCCGCCGCTGCGGATGGAGATGGAAAAAAGCGCGTGGCAGGCCGTGCCCGATAAGGGGGAGATAACGGTCGCCGTCGCGCCGGAGGATATCATGTTATTGCGGGAGGATGAACAGGATGTATAGAGCGGCTGTGCTGACGGTGAGCGACCGGAGCGCCCGGGGGGAGCGGCCGGACGGGGCCGGTCCCGCGGTGTGCCGGATGCTGGAGCAGGCGGGGTACGAGATCGCCGTGACGGCCATCGTGCCCGATGAACAGACCGAGATCGAGGATGCGCTCATCCGCTGGGCGGATCAGCTGGGAGCGGAGCTGATCGTGACCACGGGAGGCACCGGTTTTGCCCCCAGGGACGTGACGCCGGAGGCCACGCTGGCGGTGTGCCGGCGCCTGACGCCGGGCATCCCGGAGGCCATGCGGTACGCCTCGGCGCAGATCACAGACCGGGCCATGCTCTCCCGGGCCCAGGCGGGCATCCGGGGCGGCAGCCTGATCGTGAATCTGCCCGGCTCGCCGAAGGCGGCGCAGGAGAACCTGGCGGCGGTGCTGCCAGCGCTGGCCCACGGACTGGAGATGCTCTCCGGCCGGCCGGCAGATTGCGCGCTGCTGTAGCCAGAGCGCATGTACGGTCCTGGCGGGGGCGTATGAGATCTGCGGAAGAGTCGTCCGCCCCGGGCTGGGAGCGCTGACCAAAAGGGCCGCGCCTATGCTGAGAAAAAGATAGCCTCCCATGCTAAGCTGGAGAAGGTCTGCCGGCCGCTCCAGAGTAACAAAGGAGGATATCATAACGCATAGATCGGCTCACAGGGAGGCTGACTGCCGCTTTCTGAGCAGGGCTACGGCCTCTGTTACGGCGCGCACGATGGTCTCTGCGTCCTGCACGGTGTTCTCCGCGCCCAGGGATATACGCAATGAACCGTGTGCCTTGGCATAGGGGACGCCGAGCGCCAGAAGGACGTGGCTTGGTTCCACGGAGCCGGAGGCGCAGGCCGCGCCGGAGGAGGCGGCGATGCCGTCCAGATCCAGCTGGAAGAGGAGAGACTGCCCGTCCACGCCGGAAAAGGAGACGTTGACGATACCCGGCAGACGCGGATCCATACCGCCGTTGAGCTGGCTCCCCTCAATGGCGAGAAGTCCCTCCTGCACCAGATCCCGCAGGGCGGCGATACGCTTTGCGCGCTCTGACGCATGGGAGCAGGCGAGCTCCAGTGCTTTGGCCAGCCCGACGATGAGGGCGGGGTTTTCTGTGCCTGCCCGGCGGCCGTTCTCCTGAGCGCCGCCGTCCAGAAGTTTCTGAGGAAGGATGCCCCGGCGGCAGTAAAGCGCGCCTACGCCTTTGGGGCCGTAGAATTTATGGGCCGAAAGGCTCATCAGATCGATGTTTTGCGCTTTTACGTCAATGGGCAGGATCCCGGCGGCCTGAACGGCGTCCGTGTGGAATGGGACGTCGGCCTCCCGACAGATGGCTCCGATCTTATCGATGGGCTGGATGGAGCCGATCTCGTTGTTGGCATACATGACGGACACGACAGCCGTATCCGACCGCAGCGCGGTGAGGACAGCCTCGGGGGAGATGAATCCGCCGGCGTCCGGGGCCAGGCAGCTGAGCTCAAACGCCTCTTCCTGCAGGGCCTTCGTGCTCAAAAGCACCGCGTGGTGCTCGATGGAGGTGGAAATGATATGCCGCTTTCCGGCGGCGGCCCGCCAGCGGGCGACACCTTTGACGGCCCAGTTGTCGGCCTCTGTTCCGCCGGAGGTGAAGTATATCTCTCTGGGGTCCGCCCCCACGAGCGATGCTACGGTCTGCCGGGCGTCTTCGATGGCCTGTCGGGCCTGGCGCCCCAGACGGTACAGAGAAGAGGCGTTGCCATATTGCTCCCGCAGATAAGGGAGCATGGCCTCCAGCACCTCGGGGGCAAGAGGCGTCGTCGCGGCGTGATCGGCGTAGATCATAGCGTCTCGGTGCCGTCCTCGATGAGGACTGTCATGGTGCCGCCGCAGACCATGCCCTCTGATTCGGCCACTTCACCGGTCATGTCGATATGCGCGAGCTTGTATCGGCCGGTCCCTATGATGTCGATGGCGTCCAGAATGACAGAGCCCTCGCTGCAGCCACCCCCGATAGAACCGGTCACCTGTCCCCGCGGACTGACGGCCATTTTCGCGCCGGGACCCCTTGGCGTAGAGCCCTTTGTCTCCACAACGGTGACGATGGCCTTCGGGTCATGGTCTTCCGCCAGATAGCGCACGATGTCCGGCTCCAGATCGGTATCAGCCACTGACCGCGGAACAGGACTTTCGTCCGGAAGACGTCTGCGGGCGATCAGCTCCGCCAGAATGGAGACGGCGATCTCCGCCGGGGTCACCGCGCCGATCTTCAGGCCGATGGGCGTGTTTATATGCGCGAGCCGCTCCGGGTCAAGACCCTCTTTCTCCAGCGCGGCGAGAAGACCGCTGACCCGCCGCCGGGAACCGATCATGCCCAGATAGGCCGGCTGTGTTCCCGGGAGGATGGTTCGCAGACAGTCGGCGTCGTGCGTATGGCCGCGGGTGATGATGACCACGTAGTCATATGGCGTGATGCGGAGGGTCTCGATAGCCTTGTCAAAGCTGTCGCAGAGGACGCCGTCCGCCTGGGGAAAGCGGTCTGCATTTGCAAAGTCGGGGCGGTCGTCTGCCACAAACACGCGGAAGCCGCATTGGGCGGCAAACTGGCATAAGGGCAGAGCGATGTGCCCGCCGCCCAGTATGAGGAGCCGTTCCGGGGGCAGCACAGGCTCTTCTATGTGAAAAAATCCGTCTTTGCAGGAAAAACGGGGCTTTACAGCAGCGCTGCCATGCGCGGGCACGGCAATGGGCGCAAGGGTACGGGTCATGTCCTGAGCGATCGTACCGGACTGACCGAGGATCACTGTTCGTATGACCATGCCCTCGCCCGCTTCGAGATGGGCAGCCATTTGTGCATAGTCATTCTGATACATGCTCGTCCTCCTTTTGCCGCAGCTTCTTCGTCCGCTGTCCCGTCTTTTTCGTCTCTATTTTATCATGCGGAGCGGCCCCGCGCAAGAGGAAGTGCGCGGAGGATGGGACATGGCGCGGTCATCCAACTGCTCTGCGCGCCGGAAGATAGGGTATTTACAATCGGGGGATGTTCTGATACACTACGTGGTGCGGCTCCAATGCGTACATTGGAGGTGCGCCTTAAACAAAAAAGAGGGACATGCCGCAGGTGTATGCCATCTGCGTCAGACCTCAATAATAAGCGGCGATAGGGCGTGCGCTATATCCGTTCGTGAAGGGTGTAAGACCCGCAAAGCGTTGGTACCAGGCCATTTTCCGTTGTCCTGGACGGTCGTCTGGGACCGCGCGGGAGCGTTCGGTCCGCATCCGGGAGGCTGAGGGTCCGGAGCCCTTGTCTCCATCACGAAAAAGAGGAGCACGCTTTGTGCGTGAAATAGTCAAGAGATAGTAGACACAAAAAGCAAAAGGTTAGGCCACCAGTTCTGTGCGAAACAGGACTGGTGGT
>CANQSU010000006.1 GCA_947626585.1 uncultured Oscillospiraceae bacterium | reverse complement strand
GAGATCCAGATCAACGACGACGGCGAGTGGGAGTGCCCCTGCTGCGGCAACAAGGACCACGCCAAGATGAACGTGGTGCGCCGGACCTGCGGCTATCTGGGCGAGAACTTCTGGAACGTGGGCAAGACCAAGGAGATCAAGGCCCGGGTGCTCCACCTGTAAGCTGTGGGGAGACCGCGCGGCGGCTGACCGAATTAAAAAGGGGCGGTCTTTGGGCCGCCCCTTTTCCGATACGGAGAGAAATTTATGAATTACGCTGACATCAAATGGGTGGACGTGGCCAACGGCCCCGGCGTGCGGGTGTCCCTGTTCGTGTCCGGCTGCACCCATCACTGCCCCGGCTGCTTCAACGAGGAGGCCTGGGACTTCGGCTACGGCAGGCCCTTCACCAAAGCGGACGAGGACAAGATCGTGGCCGCCCTGGCCCCGGCCCACATCAAGGGGCTGTCCCTGCTGGGGGGCGAGCCCTTCGAGCCGGACAACCAGCGGGCGCTGCTCCCCCTGGTCCGGCGGGTAAAGGAGACCTACCCCGACAAGACCATCTGGTGCTATTCCGGCTATCTGCTGGACCGGGAGCTGCTCCTGCCCAGCCGCGCCCGGTGCGAGGTCACCGACAGCCTGCTCCTCTGCATCGACATCCTGGTGGACGGGCCCTTCATCGAGGCCCAGAAGGATCTGAACCTGCGCTTCCGGGGCAGCGCCAACCAGCGCATCATTGACGTGCGCAGGACGCTGATCTCCGGCTCCGTCGTCCTGTGGGACGGGGAGATGACCATCAGGCCCATCACGAAATAGAGTTGGAGGGACAGACTATGCTCACCGCGCCCCTGCCCGTAAAGAAGCTGGATCCCAGGGCCAAGCTGCCCGCCTACGGCTCCGCCGACGCCGCCGGCGCCGACCTGTACGCCCTCACCGACGGCCCCGTGGCCATCGCCCCGGGGGAGACCGCCCTCATCCACACCGGCCTGGCCATGGCCATCCCCAGGGGGTATGTGGGGCTGGTATACGCCCGCTCGGGCCTGGCCACCAAACAGGGCCTGGCCCCCGCCAACAAGGTGGGGGTCATCGACGCGGACTACCGGGGGGAGCTGATGGTGTCCCTCCACAACCACAGCGGGGAGACCCGCACCGTGGAGAGCGGGGACCGCATCGCCCAGCTGGTCATCGCGCCCTATCTGACGGCGCGGTTCGCCGAGGCGGAGGACTTGGACGACACCGACCGGGGGGCCGGCGGGTTCGGTTCCACCGGGGCGAAATAAAAGCGGAGAGAGTCCCTTTGGGGACTCTCTTTTCCTTGCATCATATCGAACAAACGTTTGACAAAACCGGGCCGGGGGTGTATAATGCGGCCACAGACCTGAGAGAGGGGGGAGGAGCATGGACATGGACCGGGTCATCTTCCACTGCGACTGCAACAGCTTTTTCGCGTCGGTGGAGCTGCTGGAACACCCGGAGCTGCGGGACAGGCCGGTGGCCGTCTGCGGCGACCCCAAGAGCCGGCACGGCATCATCCTGGCCAAAAACGAGCCGGCCAAGGCCGCCGGGGTCAGGACGGCGGAGACCATCTGGCAGGCCCGGCAGAAGTGCCCGGACCTGGTGCTGCTGCCCCCCCATCACGACCGGTACGGGGTGTACTCCCGGCAGATCAACGCCATCTACTACCGGTTCACCGACCTGATCGAGCCCTTCGGCATCGATGAGAGCTGGCTGGACGTGACCGGCACTCTCCACCTGTTCGGCGGGGACCCCAGGGCGCTGGCCGACCGGGTCCGCCGGGAGGTGCGGGAGTCCCTGGGCCTCACCATCTCGGTGGGGGTGTCCTTCAACAAGATCTTCGCCAAGCTGGGCAGCGATTACAAAAAGCCCGACGCCACCACCGTCATCACCGTGGACAATTTCCGGGAGATCGTGTGGCCCCTGCCGGTGACCGACCTGCTGTTTGTGGGGAGGGCGGCGGCGAAGGTGCTGGCCCGGTACGGCGTGGGCACCATCGGGGAGCTGGCCGCCTTCGACCGGCAGGCCCTGGTGGAGCTGCTGGGCAAGCAGGGGGGACAGCTCTGGAACTACGCCAACGGGCTGGAGAACTCCCCGGTGGCCCCGGCGGGGCGGTATACGCCCCCGAAATCGGTGGGCAGCGGGGAGACCTTCCCCCACAACCTGACCACCCGGGACGAGGTCCGCCGGGGGGTGGCCATGCTGGCCGACCAGGTGGCGGTGCGGCTGCGGCGGCACCGGATGAAGGCCGCCACCCTCCAGGTGTCTATTCGGGACCCCAATTTCAGGGACATCTGCCGCCAGCGGCCCCTGCCCGCCCCCACCAACACCGCCAGGGAGCTGACAAGGGCCGCCCTGGACATCTTGGAGCGGAGCTGGAAGTCGGGAGCGCCCATCCGGGCCATCACCCTCACCGCCCAGAACTTGGTCCCGGAGGACGAGGCGGCGGAGCAGCTTGGCCTGTTCCGGCCGGAGGAGCCCCTGCGCCGGGAGCGGGTGGAGAAGCTGGAGCGGACCATGGACGCCATCCGGGCCAAATACGGCAAGGGGGCAGTGTATACCGCCGCCCAGGCGAACGACCGGCCGGATGGGGAGGAGGACGGCGTGCCGTTCTGAGCGGGACCGCCGCCGGCCCCGTCACGCCTGGTTCAGGATCACCCGCGTGGTGAAGAGACGCTTTTCGCCGTCGTACCTGAACACGGCGGAGCCCAGGTGCTTCCGGGCCAGATCGGCCACGCTGGCAATGCCCCGTCCGGCGCCGCCGCGGATGCTGAGAAAGGCCGAGGCGGGGAGAAATCCGCCGGCGTCCTCACAGTCCCCGGCGAGCCTGATGCCGGAGTAGCTGTTGACGACCTCAAAGACGAACTCGCCGTGGAGAACGCCGGCCTTCACGTCGATGACCGTGCTGCCGCCGGCCCGGAGACAGGCCCCGACGGCGTTCTCCAGCACGTTCCCGATGATCACGACCAGGTCCTCCGCGGGGACGTTCAGCACCCCGCACACCGCCGCCACGGTGCAGGCGACGCCCCCGTCGCGGGCGAGGCCGATGTAGTACTGCAAAAGGGCGTTGACGGTGGGATCGGCGCAGAACGTCTCGCTCTCCCGGCGGCCGGCCCGCGCGGTCAGGGAGGAGAGATAGTCCCGGATCCCGTCAAGATCCCCGGCCTCCGCCAGGGAGTAGAGGTAGTTCCAGTGGTGGCGCATATCGTGGCGCATACGGGCGGCCAGCTCCATGTCGGCGGAGATCTTGTCGTATTGGAGCTTCTGCGCCTGCACCGCCCGCAGGGCGTTCTCCTCCCGGGAGCGGTTCACGGCGCTGGTGAAGATCATCCAGTACAGCAACGCCTGGTTGAGCACCAGGAACAGAATGACGAATTTGCCCAGACCCAGCCCCAGACGCGTGCCGATGATGAGATCCGCCGCCATCATCAGGGCGAGGAACGCCGCCGTGGACAGGGTGGCGTAGTGGAACTCCCGCCGCATCCGCGCCGGCTCGATCTCCCGGAGAAAGGCCGCCACGCTCCGCCGCATGAAGAGACAGACCAGCGGGAACAGCGTCACCAGCGTGATCGCGTATAAGATCAGATACGACGGGCCGTAGACCGAGAGGTATCCTGCGCTCCAGTTTCCGAAATACGGCTGCATCAGCACCGCGAAGCCGTTGGACAGCCAGTAGATCAGCGCCGCGTACAGGATCACCACATAGACCACCAGCAGCTTCTTCATCACGTTCTCCCGGACCCAGAGGATGTACGCCGCCACCATGAGAACGATGACCAGGAGCATATACCCGTTGGCCCCCAGCTTGAACCACATATAGGTGTCCGCGCCGGTGAGATGGATCGCCACGGGGAAAAGCGCCGCGGCGGCGACCGCCCCCAGGGTCAGGCAGAGAAGGACCCTGCCCTTTGGAGCGGCCAGCTTCTCCGCCCCAAAGGGCAGAAAACACAGCAGCGCGCAGGGATAGAACTGGAAAAAGAACCCTAGAACCTCCACAAAATGGATCGCCCACATCATTTGCCGCCTCCCCGCCGCGCCTCCGCCATCACGTGCAGTTCGTTCACGAGGAAGTCGTCGTACCGCCGGCGGATCGCCGCCCGGTCCTTTTTCTTGACCGGCAGGCGCGTCCCGTCGGACATGGTGCAGGTGTCCAGATCCATGTGGGTCACCTCGTCCATGTTGATCACAAGCCCCCGGTTGATCTTCAGAAAGTTCCTGTCCAGCAGCCCCTCCACCTCCGAGATGGGCTGCCAGACCCGCAGGCACTGGCCGTCCGTCAGCCTGATCTCCACCGCGTGGCGGAGGGACTGGATGAAAACGATGTCGTCCAGATAGACCCGGGTGCTCTCCCGGTTGACCGTCACCGTGATGGAGGGGCGCTTCGCGCCGTGGGCCGCCTCCCGCCGGCGGAGGGCTTCCGCCACATCCTCCGCGCCGAAGGGCTTGACCAGATAGTGGAGGGCATGGAGCCGGAACGCGTCCACCGCGTACTCCCGGCTGGCGGTGACGAACACCAGCCCCGTGCGCGGGCTGATTGCCCGAAGGCGCTCCGCCGCCCCGATCCCGTTGGCGCCGGCCAGCCAGATGTCCAGGAACGCCACGTCGAAGGGCGGGACGGCCTCCGCCGCCCGCAAAAGGTCCTCCGCGCCGGTGAAATACTCGCCGCCCG
Source organism: uncultured Oscillospiraceae bacterium (assembly GCA_947626585.1). Classification (GTDB taxonomy): domain Bacteria; phylum Bacillota; class Clostridia; order Oscillospirales; family Oscillospiraceae; genus RUG626. Next base: position 31,288 of record CANQSU010000006.1, on the reverse strand, counting down.
TCTCGCCCAGCGCCTCCAGGACGGACCGCATCCGTTCGAGTTCGCGCGCGTCGTCGTCCAGGACCGCGATGCGAAGCCGCTCCGCCATGGCGTCAGCCTCCTCTCAAGATATCGCTTTCAATATAGCACTTTGCCGCGCGGAAGTCCACCGGATTTTCAGCCCCTCCACAAATATCGCACGAAAGGAGGCCTTTCAACGCACGAATGGGACGCAGCCTTTTTCGAAAAAATGGTATAATGAAGGGCGTAAGAACAGCCCGGCGGGACGTCCCGCCGCAAGCCGTGTCCGCACGGCTTGCAATGGTCCCTCCGGGCGGGAAAACTGTGGCGGCGACCACACTTTTTTGTTTATAGGGGGTATTTCCATGAAGCAGTTGAACATGAGGCGTATCCTTTCCTTTGCCCTGGCGGTCTGTATGGTGATCGCCCTGGCGCCCGAGACCGCGCTGGCGGCCCCGGCGGCAGTGGCCCCCAGTATTGAACTTAACGCTGGTTTGGTCTATACCGGCGAGGAGTTACAGTTGATTAAGAACGCTTCGCTGGAAAGCGAGACAGGTACACTTTCCTTTGCCATCGGGGAGAGCGCGGAGAGTGCGGGGACTGACCCAAGTTGGCAGACCGAGGTATCAGCGCTTACCGCCGTCAACGCGGGCGACTATTACGTGTGGTATAAGGTCGAGGATAGTGCCGGGGCTGACGGCATAGACGCGACGTATTCTGGCACCGTAACCATAGCAAAGGCCCAAGCCACCGCTACCGCGCCCACTGCGCTAAATCCCGCTTTCACCGGTTCGGAGCAGGTACTGATCAGCGCGGGTTCCACCGACTTTGGCCAAATGGAGTATGCCCTGACGGAGGACACCTCTGCCCCGGCCGATGAAGCTGCATGGAAAACGAGTGCCGATGAGATCAAGGGTACGGCTGTCGGGGATTACCATGTGTGGTATAGGGTCAAGGACGACGAGAGCGGGAACTACACGGGGGTTGAGGCGACACAGGTTGCCGGCGTGAAAATCACCAAGGCCACACAGGCCGCACCTGGAAGCGGCGAAGGGTATACCATAAATTTTGAAGCTGAGACGCTGACCATTCAGGACGGTTTCGAGGTCAGCTCATCGCAAGGCGACACCGGAGAATTGGGAACCGGCGCCAGCATTACCCCATATATCGGCAAGTCTCTCTATATCCGCAGGACGGGCGACGAAAGTAAAGAGGCGTCTCCTTGGACTGCCATCAGTGTGCCCGACCGGCCCAATGCGCCCAGTCTGAGCAGCACGGACGAGACAACATACCAAGGAAATAACGGCCAGATCACGGGAACGGACGACACGATGGAGTATCAGGGCCCTGGCGCGGGAGAATGGACAACCTGCACAGGTGATATGACCAACCTTGCCCCTGGCGAATACAAGATACGGCTCAAGGCCACGAGTACGGCGTTCTACGGCAAGGAAACCTCAATAACCATCAAATCGGCCCCGCACCTGACGGTGACGGACGTCGACTTTAACGATGTGAAGTATGGCGCGACCACGGAGGCCCAGACGCTCACGATTGCAAATGATGGTGGGTCTGACGCGACGATCACCGAAGTCAAGATGACCGCCGGCGAGGACTCCTTCACCGTCACCACCGGAAGCGACCAAAATGTTGCGGCGAGCGGAAGCAACGCTACATATAAAATCGAACTCAAACCAAATCTTGCGGTTGGAAGCCATACAGGCACGGTATCCGTCACCTATGACGGCGGACAGACCACCACGGCAAATGTGAGCGTCAATATTACGAAGGCCGCGCCCTCTGTGACCCCCCCTACGGCCACAAACCCGACCTATACCGGTGCGGAGCAGGTGCTCATCAGTGCCGGCACCGCCACCGGCGGCACGATGAAATACTATGTGGGCGAAATTGCCCCGGGCACCGACAGTTCCGATTGGAAAACTGACGTCAATGAGATCAAGGGCACCGAGGCCAAGAGTTACAAGGTCTGGTACTATGTTGACGGCGGTGATAACTACGAAAGTACCGCGGTTGCATCCATTGACGCCTCTATTCAGCAGGCCACGCCTGCGGTGACGGTGACCGCGCCCGAGGGACCCCTCACCTACGGCGACCAGATCACCCTGACTGCCAAGGTGACCGTGAGCGGCGTTGACGCCGGCAAACTCGCCGGCAAGGTGCAGTTTAAGGTTAACGATACGCCCATCGGCAACCCTGTTGATGTGAGCACCGGCACGGCGACGCTGACGATCAGCGCTAACGATCAGAATTTGCAGCACACCCTGTTCGGGACGAACGGCCAGAATATCAAAATTACCGCCACATACAGCGGAGATCCCAATATCGCCGAGAAGACCAGCGCAGAAAAGACCGTGACCGTACAGCCCAAGGAGCTGACGTTCACGTTTACGCCGGAAACAAAGACCTACGATGAGACGAAAACTGTCAAAGGCATCCTGAGTGGGCCTGAGGGTCTTGTGAGCGGCGACACGGTGCAGGCCGATTTCACCGCCGAAGCTGAGAGCGCGGACGTGGGCACAGACATAAAGGTCACCGTGACCGTCACCCTTGGCGGGACGGATAAGCAGTACTATACTGCCCAAAATCCGGCCGGCGTTACGGTGGAGATCGTCAAGGCCGGCAGCAGCGCGGCCCAGCCCACAGGCGCGAGCGGCCTTGAATATAACGGCACGGAACAGGAGCTTATCCGGACCGCAGGCACCGCCACCGGCGGCGAAATGAAGTATTATGTGGGTAACGAAAATCCGGGAACCGGTACTGAGGACTGGAAAACCGATATCTCTGACATAAAGGGCAAGGACGCCGGAACATATAAGGTCTGGTATTATGTCGCGGGCGATAAGAACCACAACGACACCACGCCCGCCAGCATCACCGTTGAGATCGGGAAGAAAGAGGTTGAGCTGGAGTGGTCGTCCACGACAGAGTTTACTTATAATGGTAGCGAGCAAGGTGTCACCGCAACGGTCAAGACCGGTGTGGACGGAGAAGCGCTCAACGCCACTCTGGAAAACGACAAGAACATCGATGCTAATAGCTATACCGCCAAGGTCATCGATCTTGTGAATGGCGAGGGTGGCGACGCAGACAACTACAAGCTGCCCGAGGCTGTCACACAGAGCTACACCATTAAAAAGGCCACGGTGAGCGTGGATAACGTAAAGAAAACTTCTACTTATAACACGCAGCCTCAGACCGTGGGCGATGTTACGGTGAACACCAACGGCGCGCCTCCCCTGACGCAGGGGAGCGATTACAGCGTTACCTACCGCGCCAACAGCGATGAGAGCGGCGAGACTGCCGCCAATGGGAGTGAGACTAACGTCGGGACTTACGGCGTTTGGGTGGAGCTGACCAGCGAAAACGCCAAGAAGAACTACGAATTTGAAGGCGCAAATGAAAAGGCCAAGGTCGGCACCATGGAGATCACCAAGGCCACGCTGACCCTTGAGGTCGCCGGCGAGGCCATCACCTACGGCGACACGCTGCGCGACAGCGCGCTTGAGGGCACCGCGAAGATCCAGGGCACCGAGACGATCATCTCCGGCACATGGGCGTGGGATGCGACGGACGGCGCGAAGTATCCCGCCGTGTCCGACAGCAATAACACCGAGTACACCGTGAAATTCACGCCCACCAGCAGCGACGAGGGGAACTTCACCCCGGAGAGCCTGAGTACGAAGATCAAGATCACCGTCAATCCCTTTGAACTGACGCCGGTGGTGGATTCCGTGGACGGCAAGACCTACGACGGCAATACAACTGCCCAAAACGGCAAGCTGAAGTTCGCGGAGGATTTGGCCGGCGCGCCGTTCAATATTAACGTACCCATGGCGGAGGGCGCCTTCACCTTCACCGACAAGAACGTGGGGACAAATAAGACCGTCGAGGTGACGGGCATCCGGCTCACGGAAAACGCCGGCAACTACAAGCTCAAGAGCGATTCCATCACCGGCGGCGAAACCAGCGCGGAAATCACCGCCAAAGAGGTGACGCTGACCTGGCAGGACGATGAGGGCCTGACCTATGACGGCAAGGCCAAGAACGTCACCGCCACGACCAAGGATTTCGTGGCGGACGACAACGTGAGCCTCACCTACACGGACAACGACAAGATCAATGCCGGCACATACACCGCCGAGGCGGCCCTCACCGGCGATGACGCCAAAAACTACGTGCTGAGCAATGCCTCTCGGGAGTACACCATCAAGCCCGCCGAGGTGAGCTTTGCCATCGGCGGGGAGCAGAAGGCGGCGTGGCCGACCGATGAGACCAACGCCGACCCCAACCCCAGCGGCTATGCCGTCGCCGGCAGCGGCACGGCTTACGCCTTGACCATGACCTACGACAGCTACCAGCATAAGGCCGCCGTGGCCCAGACCGCCGGCGAGGCCGTCGCCATCGACCCGGCGGAGGCCAATGGCTACACCGTCACCTACAAGAAGGACGGCGCCGAGCTGGAGAAAGTCAGGGACGCCGGGACCTATGAGATCTGGGTGACCATCAACCCCGTGGAGGGCGGCGATACTTACAACTACGCCTTCTCCGGCCAGGATGCGGACACCCATGCGCTGCAGATCGGCACGATCGAGATCAGCCCCTATGAGGTCACGGTGATCTGGACGCATCTGAGCTACGTCTATCACGCCCACCCCATGCACCCCGACATCCGGGTGCAGGACGCCTTCAACGCGGATAGAAAGCAGCTGCCTCCGGGACAGGGGCTGCCTTCCGGGTTCGACACCGGCAGTCCCGACAGCTACGACGGGGAGTACCTGGTGGCCTTTGCCGAGACCGACGGCTCCGATGTGGGCGACCATCCGGTGACCGTGGGACTCTACGGCCAGAACGGCGGGAACTACACCGTGAAGAACCCAGAGGCCACGGTGAGCATCGTCCCCGCGCCGGTGACCTTTACCGTGAGCGACAACGTGTGGGATCTCACGACGACCCACCCCTCCACGGTGACGCTGAGCGCCGTCTGGGGCGTGGTGGACAACGCGCCGGATAAGGACGAGGGCACCGACCACCAGTACCCCGCCGCGGGTACGCCCGTCCGATCTGATCTCCGGCCGGTGATCGTCTACAAAAAGGACGGCGCGGAGGTCACCGCGCCCACCGATCCCGGCACCTATGAGGTGTGGGTGGAGATCGGCAACCCGAACTTCCGCCACTCCGCCACCACCGACGGCGCGTCCCACAAGGTGGGCGAGCTGGTCCTCACCAACGACCCCGGCAGCGTCAAGACCTACACAGTTACCTTGGACGCCGGCTATGAGGGCGGCACGGCCCCGGAGGGCATGGAAAAGGTCCTTGAGGGCCAGATGGTGATCCTCCCCGAGGGCCTGACCCGCGAGGGCTACATCTTCCAGGGATGGAGCTACAACGGCGCCGCCTACCGGCCCAACGAGGAGTTCCCCATGCCCGCCGTCAACGTGACCTTCAAGGCGGAGTGGCTGGCCGTGGCGGAGACCCGCACGGTGAGCGGTACGGTGCTGCAGGAGGCGGCGGCGGGCGGCGAGGCCGCGCCCCGGCTCGGCGCCACCGTGACCCTGAAGCAGGGCGCCCTGGAGATGGGCGAGACGATCACCGGCGCCGACGGCGCGTTTACGTTCGATCAGCTGGCCCCCGGCATCTACAACCTGGAGATCCGGTACTTTGACGGGAGCGCCACGGTGGTCAAGACCTTCCGGGTAGACGTGGAGAAGAGCGACATGGCGGGCGAGACGTATACTCTGCCCGCCGGGGCCCTGAACACCGTGGTGGAGGCCGACGTCACCGCCGTGGTGGATCTGGAGGGCGTCGCCGATTCCGGCCTCTACACCGACGCCGACAGGCAAACCGTCCTGGAGGACCACGGCACGGTGGAGTTCAAGATGACCGTCAAGGGCACGGAGGCCACCCCGGATCAGATCGAGGAGATCCCTGTGCCGGAGGAGCAGATCGGCATGGTGCTGGAGCTGGGCCTGACCAAGACCGTGACGGGAAGCACGAGCGGCCACGACGGGACTACCACCATCACCGACGCCACGACGCTGATCACCACCGTCATTCACCTGCCCGCGGAGCTGCAGGGCAAGAGCAGCTACACCATCTACCGCTTCCACGCGGGGGAGATGCAGACCATCACCGCCGGCCCCAATGCCGACGGCGAGTGCCTAAAGGTGATCCGGGACGGCACGGCCATTGAACTCAAGGCGAAGTACTATTCCACCTATGTGCTGACATGGTACCAGAGTTCCGGTGGTCCCACCAGCTATGCGGTGGACCTCCCGGCGGAGACTGTCCACGGCACCGTCACGGCAGACCGGCGGACGGCCGCTCAAGGGACCTACGTCACCCTGACCGTCATCCCCGACGAGGGGTACACGGTGGATCAGGTGACGGTGACCGACCACTTCGGCGGGACGGTGTGGCTCATTGACAACGGCGACGGCACATACAGGTTCGCCATGCCCTACGGCGGCGCCGCCGTGTCGGTGACCTTCAAGGAAAAGGGAGAGACCGGGCAGCACCCGGCCGACAGGTTCATCGATGTGGCGCCCGGCCAGTGGTATTATGACGCTGTGGATTATGTGGTGGCGAAGGGCCTGATGGACGGCATGACGCCCACCACCTTCGAGCCCTACACCGGAACCAGCCGGGCCATGCTGGTGACCATCCTCTGGCGGCTGGAGGGCAGGCCCGAGGCGGCAGCCGCCGGCTTCACCGACGTGCCCGCCGGCAGATGGTACAGCGAGGCCATCGCGTGGGCGGCGGCCAACAAGGTCGTGGACGGCTATGGCGACGGGACCTTCCGGCCCGACCAGGCCCTGACCCGGCAGGAGGCCGCGGCCATCCTGTACCGCTACGCGGCCCTGAAGGGCTACGATCTGACGGCCAGGGACGATCTGTCCGCCTACACCGACGCGGGGAGCGTCCAGTCCTGGGCAAAGGACTACATCCAGTGGGCCGTGGGGACGGGCCTCATCACGGGCATCACCGAGACCACGCTGGTCCCCGCGGGCGGAGCCGTCCGGGCGCAGGTCGCGGCCATCCTCATGCGGTTCTGCGAAAATGTCGTGAAGTAAGCCGAATACCCGCAAAAGAGCCGCCTGTCACTGCGACAGGCGGCTCTTTCATGCGTTATGAGGCCGCACGGTCAGAAGCATAGAAAGCCGCGAACGCGGTTTTAGCCTCTATGGCGTTGAACAACAGACCGTCGTCGTCCTGACAGGGCATATCCGCTTCTTCCAGGGGCAGGACGCGCCGATTTTGTTTCACGGCGTTGATTGCTTTGTTTCCGGCGGGTTTCAAACCGGAGGGCAGAAAAGAAGAAGCCCTGTAACCGTTGCGGTTACAGGGTTTCTTATGGTTGCGGGGGGAGGACTTGAACCTCCGACCTCCGGGTTATGAGCGCGCACCCGATATTTTTCGGCTGGGCTTTTTTTGGCTTGTTTCGCTTTGTTCCCATTGGTTTCAGCGGCTGGAACTTGCCGTTTCGTTCTCATTCATTTTACGTCATGCTGTTTCATAGGAGGTCAATCGGAGGCCAAAGAAAAAATCGGAGGTCAAACGAAGTTGAGCCGTCCACGGGTTGGGCGGCTCATTTCATGTTGTCAACCAATTTTGAGAGAAGTTCCTTCTGCTCCGGCGTCAGCATAGACCACTTCTGAAACATAGCCAGCTGTTCCTTATCTAACTCCACCAAGCCGTCACCATCGGAGAAAAACTGAGCCAGTGTGATTCCAAAGCCTTTACAAATCGCCTCTAATGTGGGGACGCTGGGCGCCGTATGTCTGCTGAACATATTTGCAATGGTAGACTGTGACAGGCCGGATTCTTTCGCCAGACGATACTCTGTCCAATTTCTCGCCTGCATATAATTCCGTATGCGTTCAAGCGTATCCATACTATCCCTCCTGTAAACAGTTTAATACTGAAATGGGATGTTTATGTATATCGCTTATGTAACGGTTTTATTTTACATATGTATTGCAATTCTATTCCAAATGGGTTATACTTGCTTTGTGTCTGGCAAATCTCAGCATTTCGTATCTCAGAGAGGCGAGGGTGATTTCGTGTATTGTAGAAAATGCGGGGCCAAACTGGAACCAAATGAACAGTTTTGCCCCTTCTGTGGTCAGCCAATGGAGGATTCAGAGCAATCAAATCAAGCGTCCTCTATCAATCAGGATAGAAATTCCGGGAAACAGCCCCAGCACTCAGAATCTGCTCCCGCTCCGGCGAAAAAGTCGCTCAATATGGGGCTGATTGCGGGTATTGCAGTGGTCGTCGTGGTCGTACTGGCTTTGATAGTGGCTTTCGTTCTCCGACCAGGCGGTAACGATACCCCAGGCGGGACTGTAGAGAGCCCTGGAATCACTGCTTCCGAAACCCCTTCGCTGGAACCGACACAGGAGCCCACAGAGCCGTCTGAATCGGTGACGGAGCCTCCGGCCGGTGATCTCTCCAAGCTATATATCGGGACTTGGGCGGCGGAGGGCTGTACTGTCGGTGACGAGGAAAACGGATGGCAGGCCCTCTATTTGTCAGACGTGGGAGAGAATACGATTACCTTCTATTTGGAAAGTACGCAAGCCGCGCCGTCCGGCAGGATTGCCAGCACTTATCCGATTACTGTGACTATGGATGGGGACAAGGCTTCCTTCGCGGTCAATGACAGTTGGGGCAATTCCGGCACAGGTGAACTGGTCATTTCGGATGGGGTCATTCATGTGACCGTAGACATCACTGCGCCCGACCCCAATTCCATGTGGGACGTGTCCATGGATGCAGACTTCTTCCCGGACACCTTTGAAGTTACAACGGACAACGGCCCTGTCGCTCTGAGTAAGCCGCTATACTATGGCGGTGCTACTCTGTTTGCACTGGACGATTCGCTGAAAGCCTTGGGAATCAATGTATTCTATGATGACAGAATGGGAGCGACTGTGGCAATGACAAAGAGCCACGCGCTCTACCTTATATCGCTTGACGGCTATTCCACAGACATTTATGTGGATGGTCAGTGTCTTGACACGAATGGCGAGAGAATAGACCCTGATGTGGACGGCCAGTATTATTGGTGTGATAATAACGGGACTTCTTTCGCCATAGTGAACACGGGTAACGGCGCCTATATTGATACGCTGTCTCTCTTTGGGCTGGAAGTCGGCTTGGAGTGGGAAAGCCAGACTTGGACGATCTCTGGTACGATTGACGAGGCCGACCGGGTCAGCGATGAACTGGCGGAATCTCTGGTAGGCTTTACTTTTGATGTTGCCGCTAAGCGCGTTCAGGACGCCGGGTACACGTTTGCAACGGCGGGTGGCAGCGGCGCCTATTGGGGCGGGAGCAAAGTCTGGTATATCCCTGTTGAAACGGCTCAAGGTATTGATTTTGTCTCCGTGTTGTACGACGGGGGATTTTATTCGATGAATGGGGTGAGCTGATGTTTTGCGGAAATTGCGGTGCAAAGCTGAGAGACGATGACAGGTTTTGTCCCAAATGTGGAGCTAAGACCCGTCTGGTCCGGCAGATGGAGCAGATACCGGAGGAAACGGCTGTGCCGGCTTCTTCAAGTTCCAGTGTGGAATCAGCCAGCAATGCAGGGGCAAAGCCCCGGAAAACGGTTCGGTTGAAATCCGTTCCGACCGGGCAAGTACAGAATGATTCCAAGCCGGAACAGGCCGGACCAGTCAAAACGGAGCCGGAACCCGCTGCGCCTGTGAATCGTGAGCCTGTGAAGGAAGAACGTCAAGAGAAACCGCCCCAGCAATCGGCGGAGCCGGCTGGAGCTTCTGAATCTGAGCCCGTGTATCACGCCCCGGAGCCTGAGCAGAAAGATACAGCCGACGGGGGAAGTATCCGCTGCGGGAACTGCGGAGCAACGCTGAAAGCCGGGACAAAGTTCTGCCCGGAGTGCGGCGCGGCGATTGGGGTACAACAACATGAAACGCCTCAATTTGAGAATAAAAAGGATAATAAAATTCATTCTCTAAAAATTGTGATGAAAAAGCCATCGGCAGCTACCAATCCCTGTATTGTCGTAACAGTTGTTCCCGGTAATATATCGGGGAAAATTCGAGGAGGAGAAGTTCTTGATTTTTCTTTGCCACGAGGAAGCTATATAATCAATTTCAAGTGCGCATTTCGGAAAGCTACTATAAATATTAACCTTGCAAAAGATTCCATAATAGATTTGGAATGGAATATGTTACTTGGAACGATTGAGCCAACTCTCCGTAGCCATAGTTCCTCTGGGGCAGAAAACAATAATTCTACAACACAAGGGCCAAGTAGCAGCGAACAAAATCACGAAAACAATTCCGAGTTAGTACCTGTGACGCTTAATCGACACGGGGGCATATTAGCAATTCTTTGTTTTATAGGAGCCTTACTGGCCTTGATTTTGCGTGTTTTTGCGAAATATATATTTGGCTATTTTCCCTCTTTGTGGCTTTATTGGATTCCCGTAGCATTAGGTATCATTGGGATTCGCCTTCTTTTAACAAGGAAGAAAAAGGCTTATGCAGCTAAATGTCCATACTGCGGTCAGGATTTCTATTTTCCAGTCAATTCATTGAATTGCCAATGTCCAAAGTGCAATAAATTAGTAATACTTAAAGATGGCAAATTTGAAATAGTGAACTCATAGCTACCAGTCGTTATTTTGCTGTAGACGTTCATAACCGCTTACCGTTTTCAACCGCCCCCCTGCCCGGCTTTCCGTCCAGAACGTCCCACAGCGTCCCTAAACCGGCTCTATGAGGCTATCTTGAAAAACTTGCGAAAAAATGCTCCGTCCCTCGTATTTGAGAGGCGGAGCATTTGTATTTTCCAGTTTGATTAGAAGTTAAATACCTTGTCCAGTTTCTCCGCCGCGTCCCTGTCACGGGATTTCAGCGCGTGAGTATAGATGTTCAAGGTGGTGCTGGTCTGTGCATGGCCGAGGCGGTTGGAAACGGTGCGAATGTCCACCCCTTCTGCTATCATCATGGTGGCGTTGCTGTGCCGGAGAGAATGAAGCGTTACTCTCGGCAGTCCGCACCGCTCTAAAAACTTGGGAAACCAATCCGTGATAGTGTCGGGATAGATGGGCAGACCGTTCCACTGCGTAAACAGTCGGTCATTCTCAACCCAGCGGTCACCCACCTTCTGCTTTTGGTCGTCCTGGTATTTACGATAGCTTCGCAACATCTGACAGATACTTTCGCCGATACTCATTTTGCGAATACCGGCCTTTGTCTTAGGCTCCTTGGTGATGAACTGCCGGTTGCCGATATATTGGGACGAGCGGGATATGGAAATGGTTTGATTTTCAAAATCTATGTCCTTCCACTCCAGGCCGCACAACTCTCCCCGGCGCATTCCCGTATAAAGAAGCAGGATAATCATTGTTCGATAGGGGAGCGGTTCCCGATTCAGCAGAAACAGCATTTGTTTCAACTGTGCTTCGTCCAGACATTCCCGCTCCTGCCCGGTGAGCTTTGGCGGATCGGCCCGCTCGGCTACATTTCTATTTAAAAGTTCCCAGCGGACAGCGGTTTTCAGTATTTTGGAAATCAACCGGTGGTGGTCCAGAATGGTTTTAGGCGCAAGCGGCTTTTGCTCTACCAGCTTTCCGTTCTTATCTCGCTTGCCCTGCTTATTTACTCCGGGCTCCGCCAGATTTTTATAAAAGGCGTTCAGGTGTATGGGGCGAAGGTCTGCCAGTTTGATGTGCCCGATTGCCTGATTGATACGCCGGAGATATTCTCCATATCGCTGGAATGTCTTGGGCGCTAACCGAGGTTTGGCGTATTCCTCCATCCATCGGGAGGCAAAATCTCTGAAATAGAGATTGCTATTGACGATTTCTCCTTTTCGGACTTTGTTCTCAAACAGCACTTTTTGCCGTTCCAGTTCTTTTTCGATTTGCTTCTGTGTCATGGTGGGGTCAGGCTTCCAGTGAGTGTGTTTTTCCACTCGCTTTCCCTCACTATTCAAGCCGCAATACACCCGGATTTCATAGGATGAACCCCGCCAACGTGCGGTTGCCATTTTCGCTACACCCTTTCATATAGCGTATGGGGATGGTTCAAATTGTTTCCCCCAAAGTTAACATAAATCAATTTTTTCCAGATTGCAAAACATTTTCTCAAAATTTTGCAATTTTTTCTGGAAGGGACAGCAGCGAGAATAATCGGAGACGGAAAGGGTCGTCCACTGCTTCACTGCTGTACCTATTCTATTTTGCTGAGATAGGCCGGATCTCCCTGTGTGCGCTGTCCGTTATAGCGGTATGGCTGGCACAAGGTGTTGAGAGATATTCGAGCAGAATATCATAGTTCAATAGGATTTTTCTCCCTGCTCGTATGCTTGGGATAGTCCCATCGGCTACCCAGCGGCGGAGCATTCCGATTGTGATCCGCGTATTAGGGTCTTCGGACTTTAATAGCTGATATGCCTCAAATATGGTGCGAACTCTTGCCATTATGAACCTCCACATGAAACTGACGGCCGTTCTTTTCGGAGACAGCAGAAGTATTCCCGATTTTCCTTACCTGAATGTCATAATCACCCGGAGGCAAATCCAATATATCCAGCAACACGTCCGCCACAGATTTTAAATCCAGTTCTTTTGTGTTCTCGATTGGTATCATACGATTTCTACCCCCTTATTGTCTGCTTTGTTTTGCACACCAGTTCTGGCACGTTCATCTTGAAACCGCCATAATTCTACTAATAAATCAGCTATATCGTCACCGTTCAGAATCAAAAGGCCGTGTTCTTCTTTCAGGTCCTCAAAGCGTTCAATCAGCCATTGTAATAGTTCCTCTGCGGTTTCAAGTGATGGGATATTTGATATTTCGTAGTCCATTATTTCGCCTCCAAAGTTTTTGGGGTGTCCCCAATGCTTCAGGCAGAAAAAAGGCTGTTTAGGGACGTTCTGAATCGTCTTGCTCCATTTCTTGACAACCGCATGACCTCAATTCAGGGGTTAAATATTGATCGTAATCTATAGAAGCTGTGTTGACAACACCGTTCAAATGATATTACATTGAAATCTCTCCTCTTTTGTGTCAGTGTCGTTATTTCTGGCTCGAACGAAATCGTTTTCTTCATTTTGGGTTTGAGGCAAGGCGCATTTCTCATTTTTGGCTCGAAGCAATTCGCATTCCTTCTCTTTGGCTTGAATAGAAGCATCTGCCTTTTCCAGCATTAGTGATATAGTATCTATGCAAGTTTTGAGTAAACCGTATGTTTGATAGAGAGTTCCAACCTCTACAAGTTCATCAAAGTTGCCACCATCAATATCTTCCCATAGGCATTCTTGTTCATCATACAGTATATCAACTACCGTCTCTACAATAGAGTACAGGTAACCACACTGCTTCAATATATTGGACGAGAATTTATCGAGAGTTCCATCTCTTGTGGCAATAATATCAGACAAACTAAACATTAAAGTACCTCCTAACAATTATCAATAATTCGTAAATCCCAATATTGCTGGTTAATCTCTTTCCGAGTGTATGGTGCGTCAGCATCTGTATGCTGGTAGCGTTCCTTACCGTTGGTATTGCTCTTTGGTGATGACGTTTGTAAAATGCTTATTTCCATCTCCATAGTCACAACTAACCGTATAGGTTTTCCCAGAGACCCATCGAAACCCGCCTTGCTCCACAATGGTATCGACCTCCTCTCTTTTCAATTTTTTCCGTTGAGGCCTGATGATTCCCTTAGAACAACGAAATAGCCTCTGTCCTGGTCGATAAAACTTGCCCCACCGCTCTTTCTTTTTTGCTGAACAGAAATAGGCAGATAATCTGTCCCCGGATACGGTACGGGTCACTTTGGTATATCCAACCTGCCACAGCTGTTGGATCTGGGCATTAGGAATATACAGTTTGCTCTGCGAGGGAGCTGTTACCAAGACATGAAAATGAAAACGTCCGGTTTCGTGTGGTTCAGCAATAGACAGATATTCAATTAAGGGATAGCGATAACTAAAACGCTTCCAGAATCTCCGAAACGTCTGTTGAAGTTCTGCCAAATCGGCGCTATGCTCAGGCGCGGCAGTGAGTACTAAATGAAGTTCCCGCTCTGAGCCAGTAAAATTAGCTAAGATTGTCCGTCTCAGTTCATTAAAACCATGATAGCTATGGGACGGGGTGTCTTGCTCCGAATGTTCTTTTGGGCGGTAATCTCGAAGTTCCCCAGTGCATTGATCGACAAAGTGATATTTGTCAACTCTGCGATAGGCTGAAAGGTTGTTCTGCCTATGCCGGGAAGAGACTACTTCAAGACATTTTTCAGACACATAAACAGTAGAATCGTCAGTAGGCAGGGGAGGGCTGTAACCAATAAACTGAATCTCAGTTTTAGGTTTCGGTTCAAACATATTTTTTCCTCCTTAGATTTAAATTTAGAGCGCAAGCTATGAAACTGAGGATTTTCGCAAGGCTCTATGTAAGAAAGAAATCTGCCAGAAAGCAAGAAGAAAACGCTCTATGTCTGCTGTGTCTGTAAACAATAACGAAACAGAAAATCAAAGACAGCAAGAATCAGAGAAAAATTTTTTTCGGCTTTTAGAGCGTGTAGTTATCAAGTTAAAGGGAAAGGACAATTTTCCAGTACAACATGGAGCAAGTCGAAAACCGCTGTCGAATTATTTGTTACAGTAGGAGTATATGAATGAAACGAAAGGATATACATTTTTAGAAAAAATTTTTGCCTTAGAAAATTGAATAGAAAAAGCCCCAAAACCGCATCGGTCAATGCAGTTCCAGGGCTGTCCTTCGATATTGAATTGTACGGCAGACACCCCGGGCTGGAGGCCATATTTTCCCGATTTTAAGCCCCTCGGAGGCCAAAAGGAGGCCAAACCGTCCTTTGAGCCGTCAGAGGGCAAAGAAGAAGAAACCCTGTAACCGTTGAAGTTACAGGGTTTCTTATGGTTGCGGGGGTGGGATTTGAACCGCACGACCTCCGGGTTATGAGGTGCCTTCGATACTGTTTTCCCGCAGTTTTGTGTCCGTTTGGAGGTCTTTCGCACAGAAAAAGATACTCTCCGCTCCATGTGTTCCGTCCGCCCCATAGCGTTATTTCCGCGTATGGGTCAGCGTTTGGGTCTGATAGGATAGCGAGGATCAAAAGTTGCGACGCTGAATCAAAGAAGGCGGCTGATCGCTCAGCCGCCTTCCTGTTACATTTTAATATATCTCGCTGCCCGGGGTGGGCCGAGCCTCTTGATCGCGCCGCTTTTGACCATTGCTCCCAGCACGGCCTCCACAGTCGTGGGACTGACATCCGGCAGGATCCTGCATATCTCCGCCTTGGAAAGGGGCGTCAGGCTGTTCAATACCGTGGCCTCAATGCGGGCCTTTTTCGTGATCCGCTTGCCGTTGACCACCGCGAACCGCTTGTCCAGTTCCTTATAGCACATATAGAGCATGGAGAGGAAATTCTCCATAAACGGGAAGTAGCTGTTTTCGTTCGTGTCCCAGCCTTCGGAGGACTGACGGAGCGCCTCATAGTAATAGGCTTTATAGTTGTTGATCTGTTCCTCGAAGGACACATATTTCCCGGCGTCATAGCCGTTCCTGTAAAGGAGCAGCAGCGAGAGCAGACGGGACATCCTGCCGTTGCCGTCCCGGAACGGGTGGATGCAGAGGAAATCCAAAATCACGCAGGGGATCAGCAGAAGCTGATTGATATTCGCGTCGTCCCGCGCCGCGAGGTAGGCCAGCTCTAACTGTTCCATGGCTTTCGGCGTGTCCGCGGCGGAGATTGGGCGAAAACGCATACGGCGGTTTCCGTCCGCGTCCACTTCCAAGATCACATTGTCATCCATCTTGTACTGCCCGCCGTATTCATAGCCCGCGATCGACATCATGATCTCATGCAGACGGAGGATGTCCCGCTCCCGGAAGTCGATATGGGCAAAGCCCAGATGGATCTCATTCAGCGCGTCCCGGTATCCGGCGATCTCCGCTTCATTATGGTTCAACGGCGCGCTGTTCTGATTGACGATGGCCGCGATACGCTCATCGCTGGTGACGATCCCCTCAATGGCATTGGAGCTCTTGATAGACTGTACCCTTGCCACGGCCTCCAGCTCTGTAAAAATCCGCGCGTATTCCTCTTTGCGGACACCTGCCATGGTTTTCAATGCCGAAATATTCGCGGTCAGATTCACAAGGCTGGCCGGCAGCAGCCCGTTGTTCAAAAAAGAGTAATCGAATTTTCTCATGTGTCGTCCTCCATTTCTGCACATTATTGTAGTAGTTTATATGCAGAAAGTCAAGTGAGCAATCACCGTCCCGCCCAGCCCATGACTATCCCGCATACTTGACCATACGCTTTTTTCATTTGACTTTCCGCCTGCACGGGTATATTATGGAAATTGGAAGAAAAGACCTTCAAAATTGAATACCGTTTCGCGTGTCCGCCGCAGCTAAAGGCCACAGGCCCATCGCCCGGCGGAGCAGACAAAGGGGTGCGAATCCCCACCGTAGCGCGACTGTAAGTGTGAAGACGGACGATCCCAGGGCGAAAGCCGGTCATTGGGAAACTGAGAAGGCTGATCGTCCGGCGCGGGCCGCCAGCAGGCTGCCCTATACACAAGTCAGGAGACCTACGCGAAGCAAACCGGTTGGCGCATCCGATTTAGATGTGAGCGGTGATAAGGACAGTGGCGCCACGGCATTTTGCCGTGGCTTTTTGTTGCTGTGCCCGGATGCGGCTGTGACGCGGGAGCGTCAGGCCGCATTTTGTTTTTCGTATCTTACGCCCTTTGGGCGTTGACAACTGAATACCCACAGCGGGAGAAGATACCGGCCTTGGGGAAATCTGCGATGACAGGAGCGGGTCAAGGGGCCGAACAACGCGGTGCGCGTCGGGGCGGACGGCAGCGCAGGAACTGGTACCGTATCTGTGGCGTGACGCCAATGTTATCTTTGCGCATAAGCGGCTGTCCCTGGCCGTTTATAAAAATTATGAAAGGAAGTTGTGTTATGAAAAAGGCAAGTAAGAAGATCCTGGCCATGGTGTTGGCCCTGATGATGGTCCTGTCCCTGGGCGCGACCGCGTTCGCGGCGGAGGATGATGTCCCTGAAGGCGTGGTTCGTGTAGTTTTCACTAAAGACTGCACGATTTCCTACAACACCGAGGAAGACCCTGATGCGACTGAGTACGAATGGGCAATCATTGGTGCCCCCACAGCTGACCAAATCGTATATGGCCCTGTCGATGTTACTATTACTGATGCGCTCTTGCAGAATAAAAATCTGTACCTAAATGGACATCCAGATCCCCTGCCGGGGCAAGTTTCCTATTTGGATGTGATTGCAGAGGTCGCAAAAGTAGATACCCCTAGTTATGGATATGATCCTGATCCTGTGGTTGGAGCCCCGGGCTTCTACATCTCCGACTTTGAAAATCTCGCTCATGTGACCTCGCTTAAGAAAATCACTGATGAGCTCTATTTCATCAAGGGCTACGGGTTTGTAGTGGCTATGGGCGATGCGGCAACCAACGATATCACATTCCCGACAGAGTATCTCAGCAACATCCCCGCAAAGGGCGGCATCACGCTCTATGTGGACTGCGGGTATTATGAGCTCTATACCCAGATGTAGATCAAGGCAAATGTTTATTGACTGCAAAGCAAATTTGAAATAACGTTTAACAGCAGGGGGAATGCGAGTGTAAATCGCACTCCCCCTGCTGTTGTGAGAAGGGAGTATTATGAGGAAAATTCTATCTTATCTGTTGGCAGCAGCACTTCTGATAAGCCTTTGTCCTGCCACTGCATTGGCAGCGTCGCAGGAACAGCTGGAAGCTGACTTGCCGGTAACGACCTCGGCGGCTGAGAGCGTCGACATCCGGGTCACCGTCAGCATAGATGGTGAACTCGTACAAGCAAAGGATAAATCCTATATGGCCATGAAGGAACTGACCGTGACAGACAAGGATGAGGACGGTCAAATCACCACTTATGACGCGCTGGTCTGCGCTCATGAACAGTATTATTCAGAGGGTGAGAGTGGCTTTGCGGCGGATGAAAAGCATCAATCTGCCACCAAAGTTTGGGGGAAGGACGGCGCGGTCCTGATCAGTATGCCGACAAAGAATGCCAATGATGCCTACTCCCAAAAAATTGGCAGCACAGCATTATCAACGGGAGATATGCTGAACGTGGGAGTTGCCGCGGGTGCTGAGAACAAAACGAAAAACGCCTTTTTCACGCCCCATAGCGGTTCAAGTGCAAAGACTGACCCGGCATCCGAAACTCTGACAACAGTAAAGGCCTTGCCCGCGAAAATCTATGTTTTGACACGGAGTTCACTTGTAAACGCAGAGTTAAAAACTACCGGCATACGTCTCTCGGCGGGAAAAATAGAAGATAATGGAATAACAGAATTTACTTCGTTGAATGCTACACAGGATGTAGACGGTGCGCTTACCCTATGTTTTTCGGAATCCGGTAGCTATGTGTTGACTGCAACCTCTGACGAACTCAAGAAAGAGACGACGTTGGTTCCTGTCTGCCTTGTAACGGTGCTGGACGCAGTCCCGGAAGTCACGAATATCTGGCTCGGTATGGATGCCGGGGGAACGACCGCCAATCTCCTGACGCCTGCATTTCAGCCGGGGAACCAAGACCGTTCGATCACCATACCGGAGAGCAGCAAAAACATCTATGCCAAGGTATCTTCGGATGGGCAGGTGTTTGATTCCCTTAAGTGGTGCGTGTTTGCTGAGCCGCCCGGTAGGGCCATGATTGCTGGAACATACAATTTCAACGACACGCCCAAAGCGGTCGCGGTCACAAATGAAAGCACACTGCAGTTTCGGGTTTTTTCCCCTAATTTCTATATCAACGCAATCCTGGCCTCTTATAATGTCGATATAAAGCGCATTGTGGAGTTGACCGGTCTGGCTGTGGCGGGGGGAACACCGATCGGAGAGTTCGATCCTGTCGGGGACGCTTTCAGCGTCTATATCAGTGAGAGCGCCCAGGACGTCCAAATCACGGCCACTGCCAAGCAGGAGGGGGACACCGTAACCATCAACGGCCAAGAGGCAGCCTCCGGGAGCGCATTCTCTCTGTCCCTGGCGGGGCTGGAAAAGAACGACGGCGTCATCCATGTGCCGGTAAAGGTTCACCGCGAGGGCGACGGCTATGTTGACCATAGCTATACGCTAAACCTCCGGCTGGTAGCGGAGGCGGCAATGCCCACAATTCTGACGCAGCCCGAGGGAGACAGGTATATCATCGGCGACACGGCGAAGCCCATATCGGTGGTCGCCACAGCCAGTGGGGACGTAAATTACCAGTGGTACAAGAACACGGAAAACAGCAACAGCGGCGGCACATTGATCCCCGGCGCGGAACAGACCAGCTATACGCCCAGCGCGGAGGAGTCCGGGACCTTCTATTATTACTGTGTCGTCACAAACAAAGACGTGGAGGGGGCGGCGGCCAGTTCTGTACCGGCGCAAATCATCGTCTATCCGGATCCCACCCCTACTGTCACTCTGTTGAGTTCCCCGTCGAGGCTACCAGGCGATGATATGAGCAAATATGCGTTTAGCCATGGAAACTTCACAGAAGGGTTTTATTACCATACCGGTGACCTAGCATCCCCATTGAAATATAAAATAACATCGGCAGTTCCGGCAAATACTGATGGCCTTGTTGTTGATTATAATTATTATAGACTTTATGATGGGGGATTCAGTGCAGTTGGCAGCTTAATAAAGGAAACATCACGTAAGGCTGAAATTGAGTTTCAGCTTATTCCCCAAACCGACAATGAATATGGTCCGTGCTTGTATAGGTGCGCTATTGATTATGAATTGTTGGGAAGAAGCTTCAGGTCACAATATGTAGATGTTTTCGTTTATGTAGAAAACGCCCCGACGGATTATACAGAGGTGACCGGATCGTGGGATGGTGACGGCACCGAGAACAGCCCTTGGAAGCTAAAAAGTCAATCTGATCTGGAGAAGCTCCGCGAATATGTAAATAAATCGCCCAAGAGCGAAGCCTACGATTTTGCCGGCGCATATTTTGAACTGACAGAGGACATCACCCTGACAGAGGACTGGACCTCAATAGGCGCCGGCGAAACGGAAGGGTCCGGTGAAAAATTACAGCCCTTCTCCGGAACTCTGGACGGGAAGGGGCACACTCTGACTTACGCCTACGGCGAGACGGAGCCCCTGTTCAAGTACGTCCGAGAGGCCACCGTAAAGAATCTGAACATTTTCGCCCCCTATATGGCCGGCTATGGCCTGGTCAGCCACTACTATGTGGACTACGGCGATGACGGAGACTATAATGTGGGAATGGGTGGAAGTTTCAAGGCGGGCTGCCCGGATACCATCGATATCATCAACTGTACCATCAAGAGCGGTTCCGTACTCAGAAATGCCGGCTTTATCGGCGGCAACCCCATGGCCTCCGGCGGCAACATTGTAAACATTCGCAACTGCACTGTGGAGCGGGACGTAAAGATCGGCTGGGATGCTGAAAGCAACGGCCCAGGATCGGAGAGCCAGGTGGGCAGCTTTGCCGGTAAAATCAACGGTACCGTAATCAACTGCACCAGTTACGCCGATGTGTATGGGGGTTATACTGTCGGCGGTATCATCAGTGCCAAAGACCAGAGCATGGGGCCGTGCCAGATCATCAACTGCGCATTTATGGGAACGGTGACATCCACTGGGGGAAACGCCGGCGGGATCATTGGGACCGGCTACGGCGGAGCCCCCAACTCCCCTGTGGTGACCATTCAGAACTGCTATGTTGACGCCACGATCACCGGCACCCGATATGTCGGTGGCATCCTAGGAGCGGAGTCCGGTATAATCCAGTGCTGGAACAACGGCTATATCACCGACAATGTGTTCTACGGTACTCTGAAAGGCACGGGAGCCGGCGCTTCTGTCGGCGGAGTCGTGGGTTATACCCGCAGCCTAAATAAGTATCAGATCATTAGCAACAACTATTACCTGGACACCTGCGGTGCCACCGGGGCTATTGGTAGCGCAACCTATGTGGACACCAATGCGTCTCACGGTTCTATCAGCGGCACTACCTACTTTGATACCTCCAAGGCTTTGCCGAATCTGACCGGTGTAGACAAGAATAATTGCAACCGTGCAGACGATCCTCTGGGCAAGGACGCAGACAACCTGGGCATGGCGGTCACTGCGGATCAAATGCTGGACGGGTATGTGCTGAACAAGCTGCAAGCCTCTGAAACCAGCCTGAAAAACTGGGCCACAGGTTCCAAGCATCCTGTACACTCTGATGTACCTGTGGTTTACAAGCTCGAAATCTCCGGTACATACAAGGATACCTATTATGTGGGCGACGAATTCAACTCCGATGGTATGACCATCACCGCCACATACAGCGACGGCAACACCAAAACGGTTGAACCCGCCCAGGTCACTTTCTCCGGCTATGATATGAGCAAACGGGCCGTGTATACGGTTATGGCGGAGTATCAGGGCATACAGGCGTTCTTTGATATCCGTGTGCTGGATATACCCCCGCAGTCGGACAAGCCCACGGAGCTTTCCGTGTCCTTTACCCTTATGGGCGACACACCTCATGGCAAGGGCGGCGGTTCCCATACGCTGAAGTACGGCGGCCTGCAAACCTGGATCGCCCGCAGGACCTACAAGGTGCCCTTCAACTCCACGGTCTGGGATCTGATGGAGAAAGTAGCCAGCGAGAATCCGGGGCTCTCCTATGTCAACTCGGGTAACTACGTCGAGACTGTAACCTGGAACGGCACGACGCTGTCCGAATTCAGCAACGGTGAACTCTCCGGATGGATGTACACCATCAACGGCACACACTCCGACTTGGGTGTGGAACAACAATTCTTGGATAGCGGCGATGTGATCATCTTCCACTACACTGACGACTACACAAAGGAGGACGGCTCCGAGAACTGGGGCGGCGGGACCGTTACTCCTCCCAAGCCCTCTGAGAGCCCCGAGCCCGCCGAGACCCTCTCCCCCACCGTCACCCCCGACGCCTCCGGCGAGGCGAAAACGGAGATCGGCACCCAGGCGGTAAAGGACGCGGTGGCCGACGCGAAGCAGACCGGCGCGGACGAGATCGTCATCGCCCCCCAGGTGGAGGGCAGCGCGGACAAGATCACCGTGGAGCTGGACAAGTCCAGCGTGGACGCGGTGGCCAAGCAGACCGACGCGGACCTCACCGTCAAGACCGGCGCGGCTGACGTGACCATCCCCCAGGCAAGTCTGGAGGGCCTGGCCGGCCAGACCGGCAGCAAGGTCAGCGTCTCCGTGGAGACCAAGGACGGCGGCACCGCCATTCAGGTGTCCGTGGACGGCAAGGCGGTGGAGGCGCTGGCGGGCGGCCTCAAGGCCGGACTGCCGGCGGCGGAGGGCCAGGTGCTGGTGATCGTGGAGCCCGACGGCACCGAAACCGTGGTGAAAAAGTCCATCACGGAGGACGGCCGCATCGACGCCCTGCTGGGCGGCAGCTGCACCGTGAAGCTGGCGGACAACCGCAAGGAGTTCGACGACGTGACCGCCGGCGTCTGGTATGACGGCGCGGTAGATTTTGCGTCCAGCCGTGAGCTCTTTGTGGGCGTGTCGGAGAGCGCCTTCGCGCCGGAGCTTCCCATGAGCCGCGGCATGCTGGCCACGGTGCTGTGGCGGCTGGAGAACGAGCAGGACGCGGACGTGACCGGCGCGTTCACCGATGTGGAAGACGGCACCTGGTACACCGAGGGCGTGGCCTGGGCCAGTCAGCACGGCATCGTGGAGGGCTATGACGGAAAGTTTGCGCCCAACAGCGACGTCACCCGGGAGCAGCTTGCCACCATGCTGTGGCGGTACGCCAAGGACCTGGGCCTGGACGTGACGGCCTCTGACGATCTGGACGCCTTTGCCGACGGGGACGCGGTCTCCGGCTATGCCTCCGACGCGGTGAAGTGGGCCGTGGGCGCGGGGCTGATCCAGGGCATGGACGGCGGCAGACTCGATCCGGCGGGCGACGCCACACGGGCCGAGGTGGCGATGATCCTTCAGCGCATGGTCCGCTTGATCGTGGCGTGACCGGCCCGAAATGACAACAACACGGCGTATGCCGGACCCGAAACCGGGTCCGGCTCACGCCGCATTTGGAGCGGATCAGCTGTGACAGCGTACAACGAGAGAAAGAAGGGCTAAGCGGTGCGGCAGACGGTAAGCTTTCCCCTGGATGGCCGGGCTCTGGCGGAGTTCGGAAACTGGGACGCGGTGGAACGCGAATTGCGGGACCTGGGCTGCGACGGTTTGGAGGGCATCTGGGCCGGGGAGGATTTCCCGCCCGGGCTGCCCGAGGGCATGGTAATCGGCTACCACCTGACCTTTTTCTCGGACTGGCTGGATCTGTACCGGGAGGACCATACGGCGCTGGAGCGGAAGTTCGACAATATGGAGAATGTGCGCCGCTTCTACGGCGGCACCGGCCGGGAGACGCTGCTGGCCGCATACCGGGCGGACCTGGAGCGGGCCGCGGCGCTGAGGCCGGACTATGTAGTGTTCCATGTCTCCGACGTCTCGGTGGAGGAGACCTTCACCTGCCGCTGGCTCCACAGCAGCGAGGAGGTCATCGACGCCTCGGCGGAGCTCATCAACACCCTGCTGGACGGCCGGGAGTGGCCCTTCGCGTTTTTGATGGAAAACCAGTGGTGGCCCGGGTTCACCTTTACGGAGCCGAGACTGACCGAGCGGCTGCTGGACGGGGTCCATTACGGCCAAAAAGGTCTCCTTCTGGACACGGGGCACCTGATGAACACCAACACCCGCCTCCGCACCCAAGCGGAGGGGGCCGCCTATATCCAAAAGATGCTGGAGCGGCACGGGAGCCTGGCCCGGTGGGTGCGGGGTGTCCACCTGCACCAGTCCCTCAGCGGGGCCTACGTGGCGGCACACACCGGGGCGGTGCCGCCGGACCTTCCCGCAGACCCGGCGGAGCGGTTCGGCGTCAGTTACCGGCACATCCTGCAAATCGACCGGCATGAGCCCTGGACGGACCCGGCGATCCTGCCGGTGCTGGAGCGCATCGCGCCGTCCTGGCTCACCCATGAGCTGAGCGGAGAGGACTGGCCGCGGAAGCGGGATGCGCTGTGGCGGCAATGCCGGCTGCTGAACGGGAAGATTTAGTTGCTCTGAACACACAAAATGAGCCCCGCCACGGGGAGTCACACTCGTGCGTTGCGGCGGGCCCATTCCCGGCAAGCCCAAAGGAGGTCCCATAAACAAAAAGAGCGAAAGCTGCAAGCTTACCCGGAAACAGCTGGAAGGGTATCGTCAATGGCTCTCTGAGTTGGACGAAGAGGCTCAGGAGACCGGGGATTTCAAGAGCTGCGATGATGAAATTTACGAAACTTTTTGCCTGAGCAGTCAGATCGGCCTCCAAGTATATGAGAGCTATACGGATGAGGAGCTTTTGGACATCTTTCTCAAAACGCGGACAGGGGCCGAAAGGAAACTGCAGTTTGGACGGATCTACTGTATTTACAAAATTTATATTCGGAAGCGCTTTGGCAGTTTGGAGCGGGCAAAGACGCAGGCCATTATCCGACGTAAGAATTTGCGCGATGAGCGGCGGTGGCCTCCGGACTGGCCGGATCGAATCGACCTGGAGCCATTTTATCGGATCGCACAGGCCAAGCACATCACAATTCTGGACTCAGACCGCGAGATGCTGGAAGGGCTGGTCCGGTCCGCGCAGAGGATGGGCCTGCCGCCGGTGGTGACGGCAGCACAGAGGAAACAGCTGAAGAAGTTGGGCTGCGGAAATGAGCAGAATCTGTTCTATCAGATCGGGATACCTGTGCTGGGGAAGAACACCATGAAACACATGCGTCAATTCTGGCTGCGGGCACGCGGCGCTTCATCGGGATCTCCAGAGGCGTCGTCCCGCGACGGAGTTCACAAGGAGGAATACGTCAAATGAAACAGCTCAAGCAAAGAGGACTGAGTTTACTAATCACACTGGTCATGCTTCTGGGCCTGACAGTGAACGCTTCCGCCGCAGTCAGCGACAAGGCTTTAGAGGCCGCCATTCAGGATACAGCGGCGTATATGTATCAGACGGTGAGCAATCCCCAAGTGGGTTCCACCGGCGGCGAGTGGGCTATTATCGGCCTGGCCCGCTCCGGCGAGGCCGTGCCCCAAAGCTGGTACGATACCTATTACAAAAACCTGGAGAACTATGTCCTGGAGCGGAACGGACAGCTCCACGCCCACAAGTACACGGAGTACTCCCGTGTGATCCTGGCCTTGACGGCCATCGGAAAGGACCCCCACAGCGTGGCAGGCTATGACCTAACAAAGCCTTTGGGAGACTTTGACAAGACCATCTGGCAGGGTATCAACGGCCCCATCTGGGCGCTAATCGCCCTGGACAGCGGCAGATACGATATGCCCGTCGACCCCGACGCCAAGATCCAGGCCACCAGGGAGATGTACGTGGACTACATCCTCAGCCGGGAGGAGAAGGACGGCGGCTGGGCCCTGGTGAGCGGCCGGGGGGACGACGCCGACGTCACCGGCATGGCCCTCCAGGCGCTGGCGAAGTACACGGACCGGGCCGACGTCCGGGCGGCGGTGGACCGGGCGTTGGCAAGGCTGTCCGCCCTGCAGAACGGGGACGGCAGTTTCAGCGCGTCCGCCACCTTCGGTGCGGGGATACCCACCTGCGAATCCACCGCACAGGTGGTGGTGGCCCTCACCGAACTGGGCGTCAGTCTGGACGACAGCCGATTTATCAAAAACGGCCGGACGGTCCTTGACGCGCTGCTGAGCTTCTACACCCCCGGCAAGGGCTTCGTCCACACCGGCGACGGCGGCGGTGTGGACGGCATGGCCACCGAGCAGGGCCTGTACGCCCTGGCGGCGGCAAAGCGGGCGATGAACGGCATGAACACACTGTACGATATGACGCCGGAAGAGGGGGACGAGCCCGTCCCCGACATCCCGGACATCAGCTTCAGCGACGTTTCGAAGGACGACTGGTTCTATGACGACGTGGCGTTTGCGGTCCACAAGGGACTGTTCGGCGGCGTGGGGGACGGCAGATTTGCCCCCCTCTCCCCCATGACCCGTGAGATGCTGGCCACGGTGCTGTACCGTCTGGACGGGGAGCCCGCCGTCAGCGGCGGGTCCTCCTTCGGGGACGCGGCGGCCGGCCAGTGGTACACCGACGCGGTGATCTGGGCCAACAGAAATAAAATCATCGAGGGCTATCCCGACACCAAATTCGGCGTGGGGGACAACGTCACCCGGGAGCAGATGGCCCTCATGCTCATGCGCTATGCGGTTTACAAAGGGTACGACACCTCAGCGGCCGCCGATCTGAGGGGTTACGGCGACGCCGGCCAAATCTCTTCCTATGCGCGGGAGGCCATGGAGTGGGCCGTGGCCGAGGGGCTGCTCACCGGCAAAGACGGCGGTGTCCTGGATCCCGGCGGAAGCGCCGCCCGCTGCGAGGTGGCGGCGGTCATTCACCGCTTCTGTGACAAGCTGGACCGCAAGACGGGCGGGAAACAGTCATGAGAGAGTTTTGGAACAAGCACAGGGGGAAGGTCATCGCGGCGGCGGTGATCGTCGCGGCGCTGGCCGTGGCCTTCTACATCGGCGGCAGCTCCCCGGACTCCCACGGCTGGACCGCTGGGGGCGGGCCCAGCGCCGCCGTCAGCGGGACCCCGGAGGACGGACCCACCGCCGCGCCCTCCCCGTCCGTGACAGAACGGGTGAGCGCTGCCGGGCCGTCGGACAGTCCGGCGGCGGGGACAGCGGATCCCGCCGCTCCTACGACCACGCCCATGTTGGAGCCGGCCGCGCCTGCGCCCACGCTTACCCCGGAGCCTGAAAAGCCAACATCCGCCCCGACCCCGGAGCCTGTAAAACCTACGTCCGCGCCGACTTCGGAACCGGAAAAGCCGACGCCTGCTCCCACGCCGGCACCCGCACCAACTCCGACGCCCGCACCCACGCCGGAGCCGGTCGAACCCACACCGGTAACTACACCCGTACCCACACCCGCTCCTACACCAACGCCGGAGCCTCGGGAGCCGGTGTGTACCATCTCCATCTCCTGCGCCACCATCCTGAACAACATGGACTATCTGACCCCCGGCAAGGCGAGACTGGTGCCCCCCGGCGGCACGCTGCTGGGGACCACCTCCGTGACCTTCACCGAGGGCGAGAGCGTATATGACGTGCTGAAGCGGGTGACCCGGGCCAACGGCATCCACATGGAGGCATCCTTCACCCCCATGTACAACTCCGTCTATGTGGAGGGCATCGGCAATCTGTATGAGTTCGACTGCGGGGAGCTGTCCGGGTGGATGTACAGCGTCAACAGCGTATTTCCCAACTACGGCTGCAGCGCCTATACCCTCTCCGACGGCGACGTCATCCGCTGGGTGTACACCTGCAATCTGGGCGCCGACGTGGGCGGCACGGGCGCGGTGCAGGGTTGAGGGGAAAGGAGCGCCCCATGAGACACGCGGACACATTTTCAAGCTGCCACCCACTGGTCAACTTTCTGTACTTCGCGCTGGTGCTGGGCTGTACCATGTTCCTCACCCACCCGGCCTACATCTGCATCTCCCTGGCCTCCGCGTTCGCCTATCAGGTCGTGCTGAAAGGGGGCCGGGCGGTGAGGTCTGGCCTTCGGTATCTGCTGCCCATGGCCCTGCTGGCGGCGGTGGTGAACCCCGCGTTCAACCACGAGGGGGCCACCATCCTCCTGTACCTGCCCACCGGCAATCCCCTGACGGCGGAGAGCATCTGGTACGGCGTTGCCTCCGCCGCCATGCTGGTGAGCGTGGTGCTGTGGTTTTCCTCCTGCACCGAGGTGCTGACCACGGACAAGTTCGTGTACCTGTTTGGCCGGATCATCCCGGCCATGAGCCTGGTGCTGTCCATGACGCTGCGGTTCGTCCCCCGGTTCAAGGCGCAGTTCCGCCGGGTGAGCCAGAGCCGGCGGTGTCTGGGCCGGAGCGGCGATGAGGAGGGATTTCTGCGGCGGGTCCGCGAGGCCGTCACCGTTCTGTCCATCATGGTGACGTGGAGTTTGGAGAACGCCATCGAGACGGCGGACTCCATGCGGAGCCGGGGCTACGGCCTGCCGGGGCGGACGGCGTTCTCCATCTACGCGCTGGACGAGAGGGACAGGTACGCCCTGACCTGGCTTGTGTCCGCCGGCGGCTTCGTGATCGCCGGGGCCGCCGCCGGGGGCGCGTCCTGGCTGTACTTCCCCGTCCTGGGCGGGGTGGAGCCGTCCCCCATGGCGGTGCTGCTGGGCGCGGCGTATCTGGCGCTGTGCCTGACGCCCCTGGCCATGGACGTGTACGGCGACAGGCAGTGGAACGAGCGCACGGAGGGGAACGCCCATGCCGGATAACAACATCCTTGAGATACAGGACCTCTCGTTTACCTACCCGGAGCAGGAGCGGCGGGCCGTGGACGGCCTGACCCTGAGCGTGGAGCGGGGGGAATTCCTTGTGCTCTGCGGTCCGTCCGGGTGCGGCAAGAGCACGCTGCTCTTACAGCTGAAAACCGTCCTCCGGCCCCACGGCGTCCGTGAGGGAAGGATCCTGGTGGACGGCGAGGACCTGGATTCTCTGGACCTGCGGGCCCAGAGCGAGCGCATCGGGTTCGTGCGGCAGTCGCCGGAGAGCCAGATCGTCACGGATAAGGTGTGGCACGAGCTGGCCTTCGGCTTGGAGAGCCTGGGCCGCGACACCCCCTCTATCCGCCGCCGGGTGGCGGAGATGGCGTCGTTCTTCGGCATCCAGACGTGGTTCTACAAGAACGTGACGGAGCTGTCGGGCGGGCAGAAACAGCTGCTGAATCTGGCCTCCGTCATGGTCATGCAGCCTCAGATCCTTATTCTGGACGAGCCCACCAGCCAGCTGGACCCCATCGCCGCGTCGGACTTTCTGGCGGCCGTGGGCCGGGTCAACCGGGAGCTGGGCACCACGGTGATCCTGACGGAGCACCGGCTGGAGGAGGCGTTCCCCCTCGCCCACCGGGTGGCCGTCATGGACGGGGGCAGACTGGTCTGCGCCGGCGCTCCGGCGGAGGTGGGCCGGGAGCTGCTGAATGCGGGACAGGGGATGTCCCTGGCAATGCCCGCGCCCATGCGCATCTGGGCCGCCACGGGGGCGGAGGGGGACTGCCCCGTCACCGTGAACGAGGGACGGAACTGGCTGGAGCGCTATTGTGAGCGCCACCCGCCCCTGCCCCTTCCGGCGGAGCGGACCTATCCATACCCGGAGGAGGCCGCCATCGAGGCCCAGGGGGTGTGGTTCAAATACGATAAGGACGGGCCCGACGTGGTGAAGGGCCTGGACCTGCGGGTGAGGCGGGGCGAGTTTCTGGCCCTGCTGGGCGGCAACGGCACCGGCAAGACCACTACCCTGAAGCTGCTGGCGGGGCTGGAGACGCCCTATCGGGGCGACATCGTCACAAGGGGCGCCGTGGGCGTGCTGCCCCAGGACCCGCAGACGCTCTTTGTCAAAAAGACCGTCCGGGAGGATTTGGAGGAGATCTTCCAGGGCCGCCGGACAGACGGCTCTGTGCAGATGGAGCGGCTGGCTCAGATCGTCACGCTGTGCCGGCTGGAAGAGCTTCTGGACAGGCACCCATACGACCTCTCCGGAGGCGAACAGCAACGTGCGGCGCTGGCCAAGGTGCTGCTCCTGCGCCCGGAGATCCTGCTCATGGACGAGCCCACAAAGGGCCTGGACGCGGAGTTCAAATTGGTGTTCGCCCGCATCCTGCGGGACCTGCTGGCCGCCGGAGTGACGGTGCTCATGGCCAGCCACGACGTGGAGTTCTGCGCCCGCCACGCCCACCGCTGCGCCCTGTTCTTTGACGGGAACATCGTGGCCCAGGACACGCCCCGCCGGTTCTTTTCCGGCAACAGCTTTTACACCACATCGGCCAGCCGCATGTGCCGGGCCGTGCTGCCGGAGGCGGTGACGGCGGAGGACGTGATCCGCGCCTGCGGTGGGACATTGCCCCGGGAGGAACCGACCGACGGGACCGGATATACGCTGCCCGAAAAGCAGTCGGAGCGGGCCGCCGTCAAGACACTGCCGCGGTGGCGAAAAATAACCGCAATCGTGAGCGCCCTGGTGGCCTTGGGAGCCTTTCTCAAGGCGCTTTCGGTGACGGACCTCAGCGCTCTCGTCACCGGCGGCGGACTGACGGAGGCGGCGGCCCCCAGCCTGGCGGTGTACGGGGTGCTCATCGCGGCGCTGGCGGCGCTGGCCGCCTCCATCGGCAGGCGGTCGAAACCGCCCGCCGCGGCGCTCCAATCCCCGGCAGCGAAGGGAAAGCTGAGCAAACGGACCGCCGCGGCCGCGGTGATGATATTGCTGTGTATCCCCGTGACGCTGTTCGTAGGCCGATTTTATCTGGGGGACCGGAAATACTATTTCATCTCCCTGTTGGTGCTGCTGGAGTGTATGCTGCCGTTCTTCCTGGTGTTCGAGGGCCGCCGGCCCCAGGCGCGGGAGCTTGTGATCACGGCCGTCCTGTGCGCCCTGGGGGTGGCGGGCCGGGTGGCGTTTTTCATGCTGCCCCAGTTCAAGCCGGTGATGGCGATCACCATCATCGCGGGGGTGGCCTTCGGCGGCGAGACGGGCTTCCTGGTGGGCTCGCTGACCATGCTGGCGTCCAATATGTTTTTCTCCCAGGGACCTCTGACGCCCTGGCAGATGTTCGCCATGGGGATCATCGGGTTTCTGGCGGGGGTGCTGTTCCGCAGGGGGCTTCTGCGCCGCAATCGGGAGGCGCTGGCGGTGTTCGGCGCCATCACCGCCATCGTGGTCTACGGCGGGATCATGAACCCGGCCTCCGCTCTGACCTGGTCGGCCACGGTGAATTGGGGCGTGATCCTGACCTATTACTTCACCGGCTTCCCCATGGACTGCGTCCAGGCGGCGGCCACGGCGCTGGCGCTCTTCTTTGCCGCCGAGCCCATGCTGGAGAAGCTGGACCGCATCAAGGTCAAGTATGGGTTGGTGGAGTAGTTCCATAAAAGGAAAAACATCCTGAAAGTTCTAAAGAACACGGCCCAATTTTTGCGCTGCCGAAACAAAGAAAAGCCCCCGGTCGAGCCTCCACAAGATCGACCGGGGGTTTCTTATGCCCTGATCTGAAACTCCTCCCGCACCCGGTACCGGCAGACGCCGAACCCGGACTCCCGCTCCATGATCTCCTTGGGTATCGTCTGCAG
>CANQSU010000005.1 GCA_947626585.1 uncultured Oscillospiraceae bacterium | reverse complement strand
GGATTGACCGGCCAGCTCCGGGAACAGCTTGGTCAGGTCGTACATATCGTCCGGAGTGAAGTTTCCGCTCCGGAGCTTCTCCATGGCGTCCTGCAGATTCTTGATCTTGTCCAGGTACTCATCCACCTGGGTGCTGAATGCCTTTTGTTCTTCGGTGTCCGCCTGGTTCATCAGCTCTGCAAAGCTGTAGAATTTAGTCGGCAGATCAGCCGCACTCGGATCTACCCATACCACAGAGTCTTGACCGCTCGTATACGGCCCACCGTAGTCTTCCATACCCGGAAGGTCCGAATAGTCCGGCGCGAGCGTGGACATGATTCTCCGCGCCTGCTCTGTATCTCTGCCACTTGCGACGCCGATTCCTCCTATGGCGTTCCACATGGCGGAGGCGCCTTTCGCGGTTTCCTGTGCCTTCTGGTCGTACTGCTCAATAACAGACGCGATCTCCGGGATGGCAAGAAGGACGCTTCTAACAGAATCCTGAGCCTGCTTTTCAACGCCGCTAAAAATGTCATCGTTGGCGTTCAGCTCATCGTAAATCGTTTGATAAAAGTCCCGAAGCTCTTCCGCTGTTTTGGGGGCTCCATCATGAGCCGTACTCCATTCCGCGTATTTTTGCTGTGTAATAGCGGCGGCTGCTTCCTTCGCAAGGTCTACGACTTCGCTATATTTTCCACTAAGTTGAGATAGCGAGTCAATCAGGTCTGTATATG
This sequence comes from uncultured Oscillospiraceae bacterium, assembly GCA_947626585.1. Classification (GTDB taxonomy): domain Bacteria; phylum Bacillota; class Clostridia; order Oscillospirales; family Oscillospiraceae; genus RUG626. The sequence continues at coordinate 36,331 of CANQSU010000005.1, read as the reverse complement.
CCGGAATGCTTGCCAGCTCTGAGGCGGTAAAGCTGCTTTCAAACTTCTCCTTGATATTTAGAAGTTTGTTGTACAGGCGGATCACATCATTTCCGTTCTTGAATGAGCCGGTAGTCTCGTAGAAAAACGGGTCAATGTCATCCATAAGGGAATAGCCGCCATCCCTCTGTACCGCAAAGCCGTACTTCTCCATAAGGCGGTCTACCCGATCCTGGAGCTCATCCGGCGTTCCCATCCGATCTAAATATCCAATCTTGCCAAGTCCTCTGCCAAATCTGTTTGTGTCCATGGCAACGAATAAGTTCGAGAGCCACTCAAACCAATCTCCGTTTGCGACATCGGCAAGATTTTCCTTTGCTCCTTTAATGCCATTGAGCATTGCCGCCAGGTTTTCAGTTGCCTTGGTGGATACCGCCGCATTGATCTTTTGTCTCAACAGCTCGTAGTCACCGCTGAGTGTCTGCACATATCCGCTTTCAATGCCAAGCGCGGAGCACAGGCTTTCCGTCGCGGATTGCAGTGCTACCTTGGAGTCGGCGCTGCCGTCATAGTTTGCCCTGGCCTTGCTGTAGGATTGATAGAGGCTTTGGATGTTCTGCGCCTCCTCCGCAGCAGCCTTTCCGGCGTCAATAGCTCTTTGCCGTTCTTCGGCCTGTCCTTTACTCCAGGCATTCCAAATCGCCATGGCCGCGACAATGGCAACAGCCAACGCACCGAAGGCGACCTGTGCGGCGGATGCGGAAACGCCGAGAACCTCCAGCGCCGCGGAGAGTCCAGAGGCGCCCTGCGCCGCGCCGGCGGCCCCGCCCTGGAAGGCTTGCAAAGCCTGTGGCAGCTTGCTGATCATGCTGATCGCCGTTCCGGCAAACTGCATGATCTTGCCGCCAAAGTTGCTGAGCATGGTCGGAAGATTGTTGAACCACTTCATAATCGAATCCGCTTTGATGGTGGCAATCGTTCCGGCTACGCCTACCAGCACGGTTTTCAACCCGCCGCAGGCGTTGATCACCTTGAAGATCCCGTCTACCAGTCCGAGGATGCCAGACCCGAGGTCAATGAAGAAATTCAGCATTCCGCTGTCCATCACATCAGAGGACAGCTCCTGCCACGCCGCCTTGAATTGATTGATGTGCCCCGTGATGCTATCCAGGTAGATATCGTTGGCTTTCTGCAGAGCCCCGGCACTGTTGGCCATGGCCTCCATGGCGCCACTGGCCTCCTGGAATTGGTCGATGATGGAGAAGAACACCGCCTGCTGTCTGGTGCCGGACGCGGCGGTGGCCAGAGCGGCCTTCTCCATGCTGTTCATCTCGTCCCATGCCTTGGCGATATCCGCCATAATGTCATAGGTGGAGCGGTATTCTCCGTTCTCCGTCAGGGACACCTTGTGTTTGGTTAGGGTCGAAACCAGCTCTTCGTAGGTGCCCTCGGTCATCACCTCACCCAGCTCGTCCAGCTCGGTCTTGGTGTTCCGCAAGCGGGCCGCAATGGTCCGCAGGCCTGTAGAGGCTTTGGAGGCGTCCTGAATCGTGGTATTCGCCGCCGTCAGCAGCGCTACGGACTGCTCAAAGGTGTTTCCAGCCGCCGCCAAGGCGGAGGAAGCGTTGGTCATGCCTTCCGCAATCTGGCTGACACTGATGGGGAAGCGGTTACCTGTCGTAACCAGCTTGTCCATCACGGACTCGATTTCCGTTACATTCAGATCGAACGCCTTAACAATAGAGGTGATGGCGTTCTGGGCGTCCCCTACTTCAATATCACCGACGTTCTGCAGCATGGCGGTAAACTCCGCCAGCTTGCTGGATTCCTCCAGGTCGTAGCCTAGTCTTGCGTAGGTGGTGGCGCTGTCAACAAAGTCGGAAATGCTGGACCCCACCCGTTTGGCAGCGTCGGCGGCGCTGTCCGCGAACATCGCCATTGCCGTACTGCTGGACTGGGTCACGATCTGCATCTGGGTCATGGCGTCGTTTACTTCTATGGAAGCGGACACCATTTGCCGCACCGCACGAACGGCCTGCATGATTACCTGGCTAACGGAAAGCCAGGAGCTGAATTTCTGCGCCAGGGTTCCGATCTGTTCTCCCAGCGTCCGGTGGGCGTCCCCGTTCTCTTGAATTACCTGTGTAGACTCCGACAGTGTTGCCTTCGCGTCATTCACCGCGGCTTTTAGCTTTTCGAGGCCATCGGCACTGTCTCCCGTAGCGCTTTTGACTTCCTTCAGATTATTGATGGTGGCCTGTATATTCTGATATGCCTGCCGGCTACTCTCGTTTGTGCTTTTCTCTGCGGCGGTATATCTGTTAAGCGCGCTGTTAAGCTGTCTTAGGGTATCTGCGTATGCTTTATTGGTTGCAATTTCCTTCTGTTTTGCGGACGCCGAGTCGCTGGCGTCCTTTTGCTTTTCCTTTGCGCTTGCTGCCGCCTCCTGCGCTGCCTGCTTTTCAGCCGCCGCGGCTTCCTTGGCGGCCTGTTGTTCCTGCCGTGCCGCCTCTTGCGCGGCTTGCGCCCGCTGCTGCTCGGCCGCGATCAGCTGCTGCACCGCCGCCATTTGCTGATTGATGTTCTCAATGGAACTTTCCGCGTTGGCGATATCGCTCTGAGACGCAGAGTCCTTTACCTTCTTCAGGCCCTCCATAGCGGCCTGGAGCCGGATGTATTCCTCTCGAATGGCGCTGAGCCGCGCCGCATCGTCGCCGGTAGCCGCCTTTCCGCCAAGACTGCTGTCCACCTTCTTGTAAGCGGCGGTAATGTTCGCGTTCGCTACCTGCAGCTCCTTGATCTTTCCGTTGGCAAGGGCGATCTTATTGGCCAGATCCTCAACCTGTGCCCCTGCTTCTTTGGCGGCGTTGGCCGTCTCCTGCAAGGGCGCTGCCATGGAGGCTTTCCCAGCGGTCGAAACCTCCATTTTCTTATCCAGGCTGTCAAGCTGGCTTTGAAGGTTCTCTACCGGCTTTGTGTCCGCGTCAACCTTAATTTTGAGACTGGAGATCTTTTGCGCGGCGGCCACCAGTTGGTCCACCGCCTGCGTCAGCGATTGAATGGACGCAGTGAACTGCTCCACCGAGGAGGTGTTAATCTGGCTGATGCTCTGCGCAACATTCTCAATAGAACCGTTGATGGCGGTGAGCTGGGCGCTCAGCTGCTCCCCATTGATACCGGAGCCAAATAATCCTTTTATCTTCTCCATCCCGGAGGAGAGCTCCGCCTCGCCGCTAAGGATCTTATGAGCCCCCGCAACCATCTCGTCTGCGCCTTTATTGAAGGAGGATGTAACGCCACTCAGGTCGATACCATTCGTGGACGCAACCTGTTGCATCAACTCAATGTATTGTTTCCAGGCGTCCATCTGAGCAGAGAGGCTGGCTCTTTGGTTGGCCATCTCATTGTTGTAGAGGTCCATGATTTTTTGCGCGATACCATTGTAATTGCCATAATCCGACACAATAGCCGCCTGCACAACCGCCTGCTGTCCATTTGTGGTATTGTAAATCCGCTTAAAGATTTCCTCCATCTCTGCGGCCTGCTGCTTCAGTTCTTCAATCACCTGGCGGCTACTCTGGCCGTATGCGGAGTTTCTGGCAATAGGATTGGATTCACCCAGCTTGATGGTTACGCCATTGAAGGAGCTCATTGCCTCCGATAGAGAACCCAGCTCCACCCGCATCTGCCGCACCGTATTCATGGCGTTGTTGAACATGCCGGACAGCGCGTCCGAGTTGGCTGCCGTCCCCAGCCCGGCCAGGCTGGCGCTGATTTGCGAGATGTTCTGGTTCAACCCCTCGATCCGGCTGGCGCACCCGCTCACGGACTGGGTGATCTCCTGGAACAGTCTTGCGGCGTTGCCGCTCATCCGAATGGTCGGGGAGGATTGGCTCAATGCGGCGAGCTGCTGCTGGATCGCCTGAATAGATGCCTGGGCCTCTTTTGTATTTGCCGTTACATTGATCTCGTAGGATTTCTTTTCAAGTCCCGATATAACCTTCTCAATGTCCGTATTGATTTGGCTCGTGTCAACCTTCGGGTCGATCCCTACGGTCAGCAGAATATCTGCCATAAAACTTTCTCACCATCCTTATAAAAAAAGGATTGGCAAGCGCCAATCCTGTTGCGATCCTTTAACCCCGATCAACCGTAATGTTGATCACATTGTAGTCCGTGGAATAATTTCCCATGAAATCCGAAATGGCCGCGTCGATAAAATGCGCGCCGGGGATCACAGTCCGGCTCCAAGTCTCATGCCCATGCCACACGCCGTGGACGGCCCGCATCTGGTGATCCACGCCGGTGTCGAACAGCTCCGCCAGATCGTCGATCCCGCCGTACCGCGCCTCGTCCAGGGACGGGCGGCTGAGGTCGCCGGTAAAATATACCCTCACCGTATACTTAAACGTCCCGTTGATGTCCTTATATCCGGCCGCGCTGGTATGGTCCAGATCAGAGATAGCGCCCGCCGCGTTTGCGCTCAGGCCGGAGTCCTGAATAGCAGCTTGCAGAACGCCGATAAACTTCTCAGCCGCCTCTTCCGGGGTGTGGACCCCGACGCCGCCGGTCTGCATTGTCCTGCTTACAGCGTCCTCTACCTTCTTCTGCCCGGCGCTGGTCGCCAGGTGGGCGTTGACCTTGGCGGCAATCGCGGCGGCGTCAATGGTCACGCCCTGCTTCATGCCTGCTTCTCCGTCTCAGCCTGGGTCAGCTCCCGCGCCGCCAGTTCCTGATTTCCGGCGGCCATCACAGCCTTCACCAGTTTGTCCTCGTCAAAGCTACCGCCTGCCAGCGCCTTGGCGATCTGGGCGACCGTGTCCCGGTCTACGCCGCGGAACAGTCCGGCCACCCGGCCCTCCAGGTTGGACAGCCCGGCAATCAGGGTGTTCATCTGCACCGTCACCGCTTCGATATTGCTCATCGCCTGATGCTCGATCTTCTCGTCGATAGCCTCCAGCATGGCCCGGAGCTGCATCTGGTCCACACAGTCCGTCACCTTTTTCAGCACCTCGTAGCCCAGGTGATACACCAGGTCGTACCGCTCCACGACGTTCACCGGCAGCTCGAATCCGGCGTAGTATTCCAAAATAGCGCACCGGATGGCAAACGCCTTGACCTCCGGCCGGTAGGCGCCGGTGTCGGCGTTAAAGCACACTTCTGCCACGCTTTTCACAAATTCCAGCATCTGACTGATGGTCAGGCTCTTTCGCACTGTAATATCAATGTCGTACCACCGCACCTTCTCGGTGGGAATATAGTTGGACTCCGCGATCCGCTTCAAGGTTTCCTGGGGCACGCGGCCAGTCTCCGTCGATTTATCCATGTGCTTGCTCCTCCTTTTCTTCGTTCCCGTCTTCGGGAATAATTTGTATTTCCGTGCGCGGGTGGCCCTGGTCCACGCCGCACTTCAAAACAAGCTGCGTAATATGCCGGCAGTCGTCGTCTGTGATCATCCCGCTGGCCACCAGCCCGTCCAGAATAAACTTTGGGGTGCTGTTGTCTGTGTCGTGGCGGCGGTTTGTGGGATAGTAGACAGTGTGGCAGATCACGCATCGATCTATATTCAGGCCGGAATAGCCAAGCTTTTCTGTAAGCCAAATTATAAAGTCTTTCCACCGCTGCTTCAGGGCGTTCATCTCCGGCCGCCGCATGATCATCCAAGTGTTAATGGACTCGTGGTATGGCTGCCGAATGGGCTTTTTCCGCGCCCGCTTGTGGATGGAAAAGTAGTGTTCTTCGTAAGCTCTTAAAGTTTTCTCGTCGATGGTAATAGTAATCGGTTCATTCTTCATCATCTTGTATTCCGTTGGGAATGAGGCCGCCAGGAATGGCGGCCTCTAGGTTCTGCTTATTCGTTGTCTTGGAAGTCTGGATCGTCTTCGTCCTCAGTATCGTCCGGGTCGTCCTCGAACCAGTCGTTCTCATCCTCATCTTCGTCGTATTCCTCGGTCCAGACCTGCTCCGGCTCCGGTTCCTTCACGGGCGCCGGGGCGGGCTTGTCGGCCTTGGGCAGCCCGGACCGCGACGCGGCGATCCGGGCAAAGTAGGTGCTTGCGTGCTCCGGGCAGCAGGCGACATCCTGCCACCGGAACATGCCGGGGCCCTTCAGGGCAGTTTGGCAGTATTCATACCGCTTTCCGCATACCTTGCAGACCCGAATTGCTTTTGCCATCTTTCCTCACCAGCTTAGGCCAGGGTGGCGTTGGTGAAGTCAAGGCTCAGGATGAGCTCGCCGTCGCTCTTGAAGGCGAACTTCTTGTTCTGATCCAGGCGGAGTACCCAGAACATCTCGTCGTCGCCGGCGTTGGGGGTGGAACCGGCAACCTCGCCGTTCTTCAGGAACTCAAAGGGCTTGCCCTTGTACTTCTCGTCCAGCTTCAGGGTGAAGAAGTGGCCGGTGTTGGGGGTGCCGGGGAGCTGCGTCCAGGCTTTCTCAATGTTCTTGAAGGTGCCGGTCACGAAGCCGTCCAGACCGTTCCAGGCGATCTGCACGTCGTCCTCCATCAGGTCAGAAGCCTTCTTGGAGTAGCCGGCGTCCTCCTCACCCTTGGGCAGGGTCATGTTCTCTTCGCCGGTCTTGTAGTCCTCGGAGTCTGCGCCGAACACGGTGTAGGTCCACAGCATCCCGCCGATGCCGCCGCAAGCGCCGGCAAGGGACTCGGCGCTGAATTCGTGGACGCTCTGGTTGTCGCCCATCTCGAAGGAGAACTCACCGCTGAAGTCCGCCTTGGGGACGTAGAACTGGACGCGGTAGACGTTGGCGCACTTGTCCTCGGCCAGGGCGTCGATGTACAGCGTGCACTTGCCAGAGTAAGTGTCGCTCTCGTTGCTCAGCACGTCGCCAATGATCATGCGCTTGTAGTAAGCCACGATCTCGGTGCCGTCGGCGATGGTATCATCCAGTACGATCTCCTTGGTCTTGGGATCGTAGGTAAAGGTGCCGTCCTTGGCCTCGTCGCTCTGAACCAGGCGCTTGCCGGCCATGCCGCTGGCCTCCCGCAGGTAGATCTCGTTGATCTCCGCGCCGGGGGTGCCCACCGCCTTAAATTCAGTGGTAACTCTGTGGTTCACCACGATCATGTAGTCGGGCCACATGACCTCGGTCGCCTTGTGCTCGAAGTCGCTGCCGGTCTGAACCTCCATCAGGCCGCCGGAGATCATGCCGTTGGAGCCGGAGATGGTCACGGCCTTGTTCCGCTTCAGGTTCGCCAGCTTCCGCCCCTGCCTACCGGTGATCTCGGAGACCTCCTGGGTGTTGGCAATGGTGACGTTCTGAAGCTCGTCCAGGGTGAACTTATAGCTCTTCGTAACAACGTCAAACGCAGTGATCGTTTCGATACTGGTCATCGTAAGGTCCATTACATTCATAGACTTTTCCTCCATATAGATTTAGTAGAATTTAACCGGGCTCTCCAGCCCGGGTCATCGTAATTGATCAAGCCCTGCCGCCGGGCCTCTGCCGCCTACTTGTGGACCATCCAATTAAGGTCGTCCTGGCTCAGATCCTTCGCGCTGATCGTCCCGGCGTACACTCCGCGCATCCGGTTGTCGTAGTCGATCTTCTTGATCACCTGGCGGACGCTTTCGTTGAACTGGTAGATGGTCATGTTCCTAACAGTCTCAAAGTTGTATTTGAACTGCTCGGTATTCACCAGCGCCACGATCATCGATTCTAGTTGGGAGTCCCGCTTGCGGTTCTTGTTCCGCTTCATCTTGATCCGGGCCCGCTCCATCATGTAGTCCTTGGCCTCTTTATTGGCGGGCTTCCGCCGGTTCTTTTCGATGTGGTGGATCTTCCGCAGCGTCGCGGCGATCTGCCCGTGAATGGCCCGGTCGATGGTGATGTCCTTCTCCTCGTCCCGCAGCACGACCATCCCGTTCTTTTGGTTCACCATCATCTGGAACCGGGTCAGGTCCAGTTCTCCAAAGACCAATTTGGTATCCTGTTCCTTGAGTCCCGCGAACATCATTAAAAAGAGGTCGTAGTCGTTGATAGTGGTGAAGTCGATGCCCGCGTCGTCCAGCTGCACCATCATGTCAATGGGCATGGCGGTCAGCGCTCCAACGACACTGTAGTATTCGTCCTCCTGGTCTACGACCTGTCCCACTGTCGGGATCTGGATCTTGATCGCGTCGTTGATGGCGTACTGCCTTTGATACAGCAGATTCAGCGTCCCCATTTATCCACGCTTTCGGTTGCTGGGAATGGGCGCTGTGCCGTCGTACTGACGGTTGAATTCCTTGGCGTAGAAGGTCATCAGCTTCCCGCTGAAGTCGGTCATTGGCGCGAACCGCCGGACAGATCTCAGGTTGAGCTGCCCCAACCCGTAAAATCGGCTGCCGTTGATTTTCTTGGCAATCTCGCAGCAGAGCTTGTCCGTCCGAACGCCGCCCTCCGGCAGCCGGAGCCTGCTCTTGTGGGCGAACACCCACAGGTACAGCACCGGGAACAGGAAGGTCTTGTTCTCTACGCTTTGCACATCCACCTCGCAGCAGACGAAGGTATGTCCGTCCTGGATCGTCTCCGGGACATATTCATATGGGAACACCTGGGTGTAGGCCAGGCTTGGCGCCTCCTCCATCGGTGTGTCGTCGCTGATCAGCCGGACGATTTCCGGCGTGGTCAGCAGGTCCTCCACCAGCTTGTTCTTATAGTCGAAGAAGTCCTGTAGCTGCATTAGATCCACACCTTCTTTTCATCCGTCTTTTTCTCGCTATCCGGCGGCGGCAGTTCCTCCTCTTGGTTTTCCCGTGGGAAGAAGCGGTAGTAGTCCGCGATCCCCAGTTCCTGGTTGTCGTCGTCCGTCGCGGTCACTTCCTGGAGTACAAACTTAAACGGCCCTTCGTTCCTGTAGGTCAGCCCCCGCTTTAAGGGCTTGGTCAGTTGATAGGCCAGTTTGTGGGGTGTCTCCGGGTCGTCGATCAGGAACCGATGTTCCCGGTCCAGCCGCAGGGAGAATGGATTCCGCGCAAGCATCACGGAGATTCTGGAATCCCCTCGGGTCGTAAAGAAGTTTCGGTCTTCATATTCGCCTGTCAAATCCGAAATGTTTAGAGCTACTGTGCAAATGTCCACATATAACCACCGGCTGTATTTCTCTGATGATGGCAGCATTGCGAGATGTGAGAATGTGAGATACCTAAAGTTTCTTCCGCAACTCTAGCTGACGGAAATACATTTAGTATGGTGCCGTCTGCCGATAGCATTTGAACCTTCTTACTATTCCCATCTCCGATCTTGCGCTTATGATCATCTGAGAAAACCCTGCCTCTCAGTCCAACAGACCTCCGAAGCAATGTTTCCGGCGATAAATTTTCTTTTTGTCTAGCTATGGAAAGTTTCTGCCTAGTGAGCGCTGACGGAGAAAAGCCCGGTGTTCCGTCTCCACCGTCAGTCATGTTGTACCCAAATAACGGATCTTTTGTGTGCCAGGCCGTTATGAAGAATCGCTCCGCGTCTTTTGCCTCTTTTTCGGTCAGTCCATCAAAGAGTATCAAATGATAGAAATGATCCCACCCGTACTTTTCAATGGCGGCACAGAAGTGTGAATTCTCGGCGTATCCTCGCCCATGATTCCACCTGTGTTCAGGTTTCATTTTTGACGTGATACCCACATATCTCTTTCCGTTATTTTTGTTCACATGAACATACACCTTCCAGCAACTCTTGTTCGCCGCTGTTTCCATTCCTTCCATTGATACTAAAATCTCCTCATCATGCTAGATAAAAAGTCTTGCACAGCTTTAAGGCGCTACCCTCGCTCCGGCGCTTCACGCGCCTCTCCGGCTTTCACCGGAGCGCAGATCATATCTTCACCATGCCGCATATTCCGCGGTTTAGGGCCCCTCACTTTGGGACGCTTGTCCCTACTCCCGCTTCCGGGATGATCGTTGAACCTTCCTCTGTTCGAGGCTTGGCTGCTGATTGCCCAATCCAAGTCGTTTTCAAGCCGTCACGCTTAGGCTTCTTTCATCCTTACGTTGTGGCCGCCTTGGCTCTAAGGGGTTTCCAGCAATTCAAGGGGTTCTTTTTGCATACCGTTTCCCGTATGCCAAACTACCGTATGGGGCGTGCCATACGTTAATTTCGTCCCGTCATCCACGACGCACCACTGCTCGATGATCTGTCTGGTGTCTCTGGAGATCCATTTCAGAAGGTGGTTGCACTGTATCAGCTTCGCCCGGGTGTACACCGTGGTGTTGGCGTCCCGTTCGCTCACTAGCCAGTAGTTCTCCATCCAGTAGACCAGGGAGCCCAGCTTGATATCCTCGTGTGGAAGGGAGAAGATCGACTTCTCGTTTAAGTTGTCCGAATTGATAATGGCCACATTTTGGGTGATCTTGTGTTCCTGCGCCTCCTGGGAGGTGATGTTGTACCCGTAGGCGCTGGGGTAGATCTCCGCCGTGTGGTAGGACAGGCTGTCCGGCAGCTTCGTGTTCAGAAAGCGGTATTCCCGCTCCAGGGTCGCCCCTCGCTTTGTACCGCCGTGGGCGTCCACCCTGCTTTGGTAAAGGTCCCACATTCCCATCTCAGCCAGCTCCTTTGTACTGCTCCCGCATCTGCTCGCAGACCCGGATGGCCTTGAACACCTCCCGCTTCACGGTGGGCACTGTGGCGGTGGGGCTCTCGATCAGGAACTGCAAAATTGCCAGGAGTTTAAGGAAGCGGGAGTCCAGGGCCAGCCCGTCGATCAGGTTCCCGCAGCCCATCAGCTCGTTTCGCAGGCTCTCCATGTAAACCGTTAGGCTTGGCTCATTGCTCTCCCGAATGGGCAGGATCTTGAAGAAGCTGTTGATCAGCGAATCAAAGAACCGCCCAACCAGCTCATCCGAAACCGGCGTACCCGCCGCAGTCTCGATCATTGGTGCAGCTCCGTCAGAGCGCCGTGGTTGTAGCTGTACTCTCTGACCATCTGGACGTAATCCCTCTGGGCCTTTTCATAGGTCGTCCGCACCTGTTTGGAGAGTTCCGCCGGGGAGTAGGTGGTAAAGTCCCTGGTGTTCAGCGCGTTTTCCAGCAGCTCCTGCTTGTAGATGTAGGGTTTCAGCCATTGGACGATCATCCCCTCGGACAGGATCTCCACCAGCTCGTCGGCGTCTTCCTCCAGGAAATCCGGTGTAAATTCCCGGGTCACGTCGTCCACCGCCGTCAGGTCGTATTTGCAGTTTTTCCTAAAACCGCTGGCGGCCCGTTTCAGATACCCGTCCAGGAGGGTAGTCCGTCCCTCCTCCGGGATCTTCAGCAGCTCGAACTCTGTGATTTTGGACAGGAAGGCGTCTTCGATCACGTCATAGGAAATCGTCATAGTCCCTCCTTACCGCTCGATCAGCTCGATGTTCAAAGCCTCCTCGATGGCGTGGATCACCGAAAGGGAATCGATCTCGTTGTCCCGAATCAGCTCCTTGGCCCGGTAGGCGACGGAGCGCTTCTGTCCGTCGGACATCTCCTTCAGCACCCGCTTCAGGTCCGCCGCCTTCATCTTGAATAGATCGTCGAACCGGTCGATGGGCACGGCGTTCCGGTAGTATTGCCGAACGCCCAGGTAGTCCACGATCCACGGCTCGTCGAACATGAACCAGTTGCTCTCGAAGAACTTCTTGCTGGTGTTCTTGGCGTTCCGCAGTTCCCGGAGCTCCATCTCCTGCTCATCTCCAAAGGCGCCCCAGACGAACTTCTCGCCGGTGCGGGAGCTGCGGTAGATCAGCTTCCCGCGGAACCCGTTCCGCACGGTCACATATTGGTTCGGGTCGACCTCCTTGGGGACGATGGGCTGCGCGGGCTGCTCCTGGACCACTTCCTCCGGGGTCGGGGCGGTGGTCTCCGCCTTCTTAGCGGTACTTCTCTTTCTTGTGTTGGTGGTTGCCATAGTTCATATCCTTTCTTTCAAGCCCGGCGGTGTTCCGCCGGGCGTATGTAGATGCTTAGGTCATCTCGTAGCGGCCAATGCCGGTGTTCCGACCGGCCAGCAGGATGCCCATGCCGTACTTCTCGGCATACAGGTACTCCTGGGTCAGGTCCGCGTTGGTCATGGGGTTGCCAAGCAGGACCAGAGGATCGCCCTCGTAGACCACCTTGATGGGCTTGGAGTCGCCGGCGATCACGGTCACATAGTCGTCGGCCATAATGAAGTCGGTGGTGCCCACCTTGTAGCGCTGAGGCACCACGGCCACGGGCGTGCCGTAGAACTTGCCGGCGTAGCCCATCGCGTGGAGCTCGTCCTTGGCGCCGTCGCTGTCGATGCTCTCCTTGATCTTCCGCAGAGCCTTCTTGGTGCCAACGATGGTGGCGGGCTTGCCGCCGGCGGCAGCTTCCACATGGGCAACCAGATCCAGCAGCTCGTCCTCGTCGAAGGCGCCGGCCTGGGGGAAGTAGGTCTCGCCGCCGAACTGGTCGGCAGTGGCGCCGCCCCACAAGGCATAGGTGTCGTTGAGCAGCTGCTGGCGGAAGGACTCGGACACCCGGGTGATAAAGGTGTTGAAGTCCACCCGACCGGCAAGGACCCGGTTCAGCTCCTCGTAGATGCGGACCGCCTTCATGGAGGTGGGGATGGTGGTGGAGGTGGAACCGCTCAGCCGCTGACGGCGGATGCCCTGGGTGCCGTCGGCAACCTCGGCTACCACATACAGGTCGTAGTCCTCCGTAACAAATTCGGGGGAATCACCCTGGGCCACGTTGCGGAACTCCACAAAGCTGTTGAAGTATTCGTCACCCTGCAGACCTTCCACCACAGTCACGCTCAGGATCTGCTCGATGATGGAGAACAGGCCGACGCACTTGCCGTCCCGGATATCTCGGATATCCAGGTAGGTCTTGCCGTTGTTGGCTTCGATCAGCGCCTGGCGCAGGGCTTCCTGACTCTGGCCGACGGAATACTTCTCGACCTTGCCCCGGAACCCATCGATGCCTAGCTTGACGATATCGTCGATGTTATTCATTTTGCGTTTTCCTCCTTGTAAAATGTCGCCCCAGCGAATTATTCACCGGCAGCGGCGGCAGCCTCGCCAACCTGGATGACGTAGTAGGTGTACCGGCCCACAACGTCCACGGCGATGATCTTGCCGACTGTGGTAGAGCCGGAAGTCGCGGACCTCACAGCCTTCAGCTTGGTACCGGCGGCCAGCTCCACGATGTCATTCACAGCGGGGGCGGTCTCGTCGGCAAATGCCGGCTGGGTCAGGCTGACGATATCTCCGTCGTGCAGGTGGTAGCCCCGGGCGGTCCGGCCAGCCTCGTTCTCGAACTCGTCCAGATTGCGCTTCCGCTCGTCATACATGACCTCGGGAGTCGCGACCAGAACAATATCCTTCAGCGGATCGTTCACGGCCACGTCCACGCCCACGAAGATCTCCCGCTCGCCCTCCATCAGGCCCTTCAGCTTCAGGACGTTGCCATTGTCGATGTTGGTGGGGGTTTCGCCGCCGGAACCCATGTACCGCACGGACACCAGGCCGGAGCGCACATCCGTCCCGTACATCAGGTCGGTGCGAACGACCGCGTGCTTTGCCTCATTGGACATATTTCATTACCTCCTCAAAATTAAATCGAACCCTGGGGGATGTACTTGCGTACAACGCCGCCGTAGGGTTCATCGGATTCGTCTGCTTTGTCGTGTTTGTCGATCTTGATCTTGGGCGACTTTTCGTCCAGGGAGAATTTCCTGTTGGAGCTGTTCCGGCCCCGGATGGCGTAGCACTTTTCCTCCAGCGTCTCCAGGTCGTAGTTCATGCACTCGTCCCGCAGCTTCTCGAAGGCTTCCTGCCCGTCCAGATCGTGGAATTTGTCCATCACTTCCGCCCGCTCCGCCTTGGCAGTCTGTTCCTCCACGCCCGCCTTAAAGGCTCTGAGGTCGTCCAGCTCGCAGCGCAGCGCCTTCAAGCTGTTCTCATCTTCCTGGTGCTTGGCGTCCAGACCGGCGTACCGGGTCAGCTCGTCGCTCATCTTGTTGAAAAACTCCGCGAAGGGAGAGCCCTGCTCCCCATCCGTAAAGTCCACGATGGCGTACTTCTTTCGCTGCTTGCTGCCGAAGTCGATCTTCACGCTGTCCCCATCCATGGCGTAGGTAAAGCCGTAGAGCAGCCAGTCGGTAGTGTCCCAGCAGTACACCTCGGCCTTTTCCTGGTCGTAGTCTTCGTAGCAGTACCGCTCCATCAGGCGGTGGTCGCAGGCCCACTGGCAGGGTGTCTTCTCCGCGCTCAGCGCTCGCTGGATCTCCTGCACCAGATTGCGCGTCAGCTCAAAGTGCTGATCCTCCGGCGTCTCCTCCGGCTTTTCCGGGGCGGGCGCGGGCTCTACGCCGTCCTTCAACGCGCCAAGCGCTGCCTCCAGCTTCGCCGCCAGCTCCTCGATGGTCAGCTCGTCGATGGAAAAGTCAAGGGCAGCGACATCTTCAATGCCGTACTTTTTGAGCAGTTCGTTCTTTTGGTCCAATACCTGATTTCCTCCTTTCGTAGAGTCGTTGCTTTTGTCAATATGTTGATCCTTTGTCAAGGAATTGACCGCTGAGAATGTCTCCTTCAGCTCCCGCATCATCTCCCCCATCTGCCGCTTGAAGTCCTGGTTGGAGAACACCTCCAGGGCGGAGGACTCGTAGCAGGGCTCCACGCCAATCAGCGCGAAGGCGGTGAACTCAAAGTCTTCGATGTCGTACACGCCATCCGCCGTCCTGCCCTTCTTCACGGCGATCTCCATGGAATGGGCGGTGATGCCGTCCCGCTTGATCTTCCGGTACGCCTCCTGCCGTTTCCACAGCAGAACCTCCGTGTACAGGTACTCGTGAACGGTGCCGTCTTCCTCCTGGTAGTTCTCGAACCAGGCCTTGGCGCTCTCCGGCACCACGCCTACAGGCTGGGTCAGGTTTACCAGCCGCAGATCCCCGCTGCTGGTCTTCACCAGCTCCATGTCATGGCCGCCCAGGCTGTCCGTCTCCCGGTCGTAGTGGCACACCACCGGGCAGTTGTAGATGGTCTTCAGGCAGCGCTCAATCACTTCTTTGGGGATGTTGGACCCATTCTGGTTCTTGCCCGGGTAGCACACCCGCAGCACCCCCCGGTCGAAGGATTCGTTCACCTCGCAGATCTCGGTCAAGGACGATGCGTATTTCAGCTCTAAAACGTCCCTCATCTCAACCTCCTATCAGAACGCCCCCGCACGAGAGCGATTCATGCAGGGGCGGTTCTTAAAATGTAAGAATGTTGGACAGTACAAAGGGGATCTTTTCCAGCTCCTCCAGCCCCGGCTCCGCCTTGGCGGCGAAGGCGTAAACTTGGTTGCGCTCGTCCTCCTTCAGGAGCTTGTAGCCCAGCTCCTTCATGTGGTCCCTGTCCTCTTCCGAAAAAACGTAGATTATATTTTCCATCAGGCGTCCTCCTGGTTCTGTTCGCCGGATTCCGTGATCTCTCCAACGCCCTTGGTGGGGGCGCCGCCCTCGTCCGTGGCGCCTTTGCTCTCTAGGTCGGAGGCGCTCATCTGGGTGGAGCTTTGAATGGGCTTGAACATCTTTTGCAGCCCCAGCACCTGGGTTTCCAGGAAGCTCATGGAGTCGATGCTCTCCTGCTCCAAGCCCTGGGAAGCGGCGTACATGGAGATGGTGGGCAGCCCGTAGGACGCCGCCTTTAGGTAGGCCGCGCCAACCTCATCCCGGTTGTAGGCGGACACATCCATGAAGTTCACCCGGAAGTTCTTTCCGTAGCTCTGCGCCTGCAAAAAGCGGTTGATGGCGTCTCCGATGTTCTTCACAATGCCGTAGGTGATGGCCTGGTCTGCCTTGATGGAGAGCAGCAGAGCGTTGGCAGAAGCCTTCTCGTTATTAAAAAGCAGCGAGGACACGCCCGCCGCCGTGAACATATGCTTCTCCGCCTCCGCCACCGTGTCCGTGTCTCCGGTGTTCGCCTTCTCGAAACTGATCTTTTTGATCTCCATAGGCGTCAGCACCGTGCCGATCTCCTCCGGTGTCACCGCGTCCAGGTTGGACCAGAACTCCTTGGCCTTGTCCAGGTCGATACCCCAGCCGCCGTTTTTGTCCATGGGGATCTGCATGGCCAGCATGGCGTAATTCTCCAGATCCGTCTTGGACAGCTTGAGCTGCTTGTAGTCTTCGATGTCGTACAGCTCCCGCAGCAGCCCGGCAAAGGGTGGCAGAGCGTAGTCCAGAATATCGTCGTTGCACTTTACCGCAAAGGATGTTGGGGAATCCAGCTCGATCCAGCTTGTCAGCCGGTTCTTCCGGTAGACCTGGTATTTGGTCCTGAACTCCTGGGGGTAGAAGTCCAGCATCTCCGGCCTGGTGTCGAAGTAGGTGAAGTTGAAGGTCACGTTCAGCACATTCCCTTCGATGGAGGAAATGGCGCAGAAATCCGACGGGAGCCTCTGGATGGTGATGTTGTCGCTGGTCGCCCAAATGGTTCCGTAGAACACATCCTCCCGCAGGCAGACCTTCAAGATCTTGGGAAGCTGGGTCTTGATGCCCATGGAGGCGAGCATTGACGTGACCTTCCGGTAGTTATTCCGCAAGGTCTTCTGGTTAACCTTCTGCGGATCGATCCGGAGGGGCTCCACCACATAGGCAAAGTCAGACAGCCCCACAAAGTATTGGATCAGCCGCCGGAAGTGGCTGCTGGCCCCGTAGATGTAGATGATGGCGTCCCGCAGCTGCTTCTCGTAGGTGTAAGGGTCTGCCAGATACTTCTGGATATCGTCCTTGGAGTACAGCGCGAAGACGGGACGGCTGGTGTTGTTGTTCAGGTCCCGGGTGATCAGCCTGTTCAAAATCGCGAACCGGCGGGAGAGCCCAAACATTCCGGCAAAGTCCTCCGCCTTTTTCTTGTGCTGGTCATCCGTGCCAGCCGAAGCCTTTCTTTTCCCCACCGCCAATGTTCACCGCCTTTCCTCTGTGACTCGGGGGTTTGATCACAAATATATCGGAAGCGCGCGCGTTCGCGCTCATGCGTTTGCTCAGCTTATTCTCCAGCTGCAGCGCTACATAGTAGTTGTAGGACAGGCTGGAGTACCGGTCCTTCCGCATCCCGGACCGCTCGTAAATGCGCACCTTGCCGCCGCCGGCGTCCTCGTGGCGTAGCTTTGTCAGCTCGTCCACCAGCAGCGTCGTATTGATGTACGGCATCTGGATCTGGATCTTCTCCGCAGGGCTCAGCGAAGCGCACCCCTTTAGATCCGCCAGTGCCTCCTCCGCGTCGTACTCTGTGCTGAGCAGTCGGATTCTCCCGCTGCGGAATCCCTCCCGGAGGAGGTAGGCGCAATCGGAGTTGAACTTGGCGTTGGCCTTGATGGACCAAACCACCTTCTCCGCACCAATCACCGGGCAGCGCAGGGCCATCTCCGGGTCGTTGCAGCAGGATACTGCCGGGTACACCTCCCCGGACTCCGCGTCCACAATATCCCGCGCCAGGCAATCGTACACGCCCAGGCCCAGGCCGTTGGTGTCCAGCACCATGTAGTCGCAGGCAAACTCGTCAAAGAGCTTCCGAATCTCCAGCGCCTGATCGTCAGTGCGCAGTCCCTCGCAGGACGCAGCGTAGATAATGTTGCAAGTGTACCGCCCTGCCTTGGTGGGCATCATCTGGTTGATGAAGATAGAGGTGGCATCGTTGTGATTCTTCCGGCTGGACATCAGCGCGATATCCGCCGATAGAATCCGAATCTCTCCGTTGATCTTCGGGGGAATCCGTACCTGTTGGGCGTTGCCCACTTTGGCCGCCATCTCGTCCGGCAGCATGGGGTACTTGATCTTTCGGTTCTTGGCGATGGAGTTGTACTCAAAGAACGCCCCGTCCGATTCGCCGTACCACAGCGCTTCATATTCCATTTGGAACTTAATCTCGTTGAAGTCCGTCTCCACCATCTCGTCCGCTACCGTCTCCGCGTCCAGCAGCCCCTCGCTGAGAGAGAGCTGGTACGGTAGCCCGCACACAAACTGGTGCTTCTTGTCGTCTACCATCATCTTGCAGGTGTCCTGGCATTTGAGGTAGCTCCAGTGATCAGTAAAATACTTGTTTTGGGCGCGGCTCGCTATGCCGCCCGCATTTCTGCCTATAGGCTTTCCCTATAGAAAAGACTATATCTTCGCCCCGTGGGGCGCCTGCCGCTTCGGGGCGCCGATCGCTTGTGCCCCTACTCCCTCCCGGGATAGTCGTTGAACCTTCCTCTCGTCAAGGCTTGGCTGCTGATTGCCCGTTCTAAAGCGTTTAGGATTGAACCTTGCGCCATCCATGTGCTTCTTTCTGCTTTCGCCGCTATCACGTTCAGGCGTCTCTCATCCTCACGTTGTAGCGCACATGGCTCTTGGGGTGTTCCAGCAATTCAACAGGTATTCTTCGCAGCCATATTCCTATGGCCGCCGCCTATTTTGTTAAGCGGATGACAAAAACATCGTTTTGTTTTTCTCCTTGGCGTGTTCCGCCTTTCGCTGTTCCTTGGTCAGCTCGGCATATCGCGGCATCCTCTTTTGCGTCAGGAACTTCCGGAGGATGGTGTCGATCACGTCTTTGGAGATCATTCTGAATTCGTCCAGCAGCAGCAGATTGGCTCTGTTCATTTGTTATTACCCGCAGGCTGTTTATCCTGCGCTCCAGGGCTTTCGCCCATTTGCATCGGCCGGTCTGTTCCGGCCTGGATTAGAGTACATTTTCACCCTGAATTGACACGGGCGCGGGACACTCTTGGGGACGTTATATTTGTTCAGCCCCTACTCGTTACAATACCTCCCGGCCTTTCGCAATCCGGCAGGTTATCTCGGTATCAGCAGTAAAGCCTTCACCGATTTTGCCCCGTTATTCTTTATGGTTGTTGTGTCCTTCGCCATAAACGGCAACAAAATAATCGTTCTTTGTTACCTCTCGCTGAATCTGATGCTGTGACGACTTTGATGTACGATGCGTTCTTAAATACAATTTGCGCTTTAGTCCCGTTGAGCTTGGTCTCCTTCTCGTCAATCTCGGCGGCCAGCTCCGGCGACTCCGGCTTCAATTCCAACATGATCTTTTCGAGGACATTGATCGTATTATGTTAACTTCATCTTTCGATGAAGACCAGACTATATCTTCACCCGCCGTTCCTCACGGGTGTCTACCACTTCGCAGAACCCGTCAAAGCGTTCCGCTACTCCCTCCCGGGATAGTCGTTGAACCTTCTCCTCTTCGGAGCTTGGCTGCTGATTACCCAATCCGTATGATTCTCCAGCCGTCGCACTCAGGCATATTTCATCCTCTCGCTGTGGCTCATCCGGCTCTCAGGGCTTTCCAGCAATTCAGTAGATATTCACCTTTGCGTTACCGCAAAAGGGGCCTATGTTGTTAAGCCTGTCCTCGCGTCCCTGACGCAATGCAAATCTTCGTCAATTCATGCTCGCAGCCTTTCGGCAGCGTTTAGACTATATCATCATCCTTTCGGATGCCCACCGCTTCCACTTGTGTCAAGTGTACTCCCACCCCTGGGATAGTCGTTGAACCTTCCCCTATTCGGGGCTTGGCTGCTGATTGCCCAATCCGTATCTTTTTCAAACCGTCGCGCCTGGGCTTGTTTCATCCCTTCGCTTTGGTAGACCGGCTCTCAGGGCTTTCCAGCAATTCAATGGGTTTTCATGCGCATATTTCTATCGCGCCGGGGCCGTAGAGTTGACCCGGGTACAAAATACACCGTATTACGCAGAATACGGCGCTCAAAAATGTTTTACCGATACCACGGCTGCCGATGAACACGGTCGTGGAGGACCAGTCCATCATCACCAGCAGGATCTTTTGGAACAGGTGCAGATCCAGGTGCAGGTAGTCGTGGGCAAATCGGTGGGGGTTGGCCCGGTAGTAGGCGCAGTAATTCGCCGCCCCGGTCAGCACCGCCTCATATCTGCTCATCGTCTTCTTCGTCTCCCTCCTCGTCGGGCGTCTCGCCAAGCAGGTCCGTCAGGAAGGCGTCGTCATCCTCGTCGTTATATTCCGGCTTGTCCACCCGCCGTTTGGCGATCTCTTCCTCGTAGAGCTTGCAGAAGGAATTTTGGATTCCCAGCATCTTGCACAGGTGGCCGAAGAACCAAATGTGGATGTACCGGATCAGCCCGTCTACATCTTTCAGTTCCGGGTCCGGCTCCGGGATCGGACGCTGAGATTCCCACCGCCGAATCCACACGCCGAAGGGTGTTGTCTCCATGTTGCCGTCCGCCCCGTCCTTCCGCTGAGAGGGTTTCAGATTCAGACTTCCGATGTAAGTGTTCAGCAGGTTAGTGGTCTTGTCCACCGGCTTCCCCGCCGCCCGATCCCGGTTGATATCCAGTTCCAGGGAACAGATCTGCCGCAGCAGCGCTTCCGTGCCAATGTCCACCTCGAATCCGTCCGGCAGCCGGCCCTTCCAGTATTGGAAACGCTTCTCCAGCTCCAGGTAGGTAGCCGGGGCGTATCCGGAGCCCCAGAAGGCCACCACATCTTCCGTGATGGATAGGTCGTCCTGCCCGTCGCCTGCCTGGCCGTCCGGGCCGGAAGCATCCGTCTGAGCGATCTGGCCCATAGCGGGCGCCTTGCCGAAACTCCACAGCGTTCCTTCGCTGGACAAGGAATCGTCATAGCTCTTGCCCGCGAAGGTGATGGAGTTGATCTTCGCCATGTACTGGGTCATCACCGTCCGGGTGGTGTTCTTGGACATCACCGTTTCAAAGACGGACTCGCTCCAAAATAGATCCAGCTTCCGGCACATCTGCCGCACCGCCATCTTGGCGTCCTTACATTGCGCCAGATAGGTGTTGTACATGGCGTCGATGCAATCCCTGCAGATCGGCGCGTAGCCAACGCCCTTATGCAGCGCGGAATAGCTCACCGGAAAGTTTCCCTTTCGCCTGCCGTACTTCATACCGCACCGGAAGCAAACCGCCGACTCGGAGGACATTTCCATTGCCATAGGCCGCCGCCTCCTTATTCGTCGGCGTTATCCTGGGCAATGTCCGTCTCCTCCGGGAGCCGGTCGCCCAGGGACAGCTCGTAAACCTTGGCGCACATTCTCAAGTTGTTGCCAGAGCTGAACTTGGGGATAAAACGACCCTCCATGTACATATTCTCGCCGTTGTGGGTCAGCTTGGTCGCTCGTGGCTTCCAATAGTGCAGCCCCAGAGAGCCGAAACCAAAAATGGCCGTCTCCTCTCCCCGCCGCAGATTGTCCTGGACCACATCCAGTACCGCATCCAGAATCGCTTCCACATCTTCCACGGTGTAGATGGCGGTTTTATCCGTCTTGCGGATGGTGAAGGTCTTGGTGTTGCCCTCATCGTCCGATATGTAAAAAACCTGTTTCGGAATCAAAATAGGTTTTCGGATGTTGTTTTGCCGAAGCCGCTCACAGGCGGTCCGTACCAGTCCTCGTTTGTTCATGTCCCCTCCTTGTATTCCTTTCTGTCAAATCCCGGTCAGCCCCTTCTGCTCCGGCTTCACGATACCGTCCTCCGTGAAGTACATTCCAAGCTGCTCATCCGCCGGAATGTCGGAGTACACCGGCACCATGGAGATGTCGGACCAGCCGATATACTGCTGGATCACCGTGTCCGGAATCCCGGCTCGGATGAAATTGGTCACTGTCATGTGCCGCATGGCGTGCCAGTAGAAGTCGGCGTTGAGCATGTCGCTGAATCGCTTGGCCCAACTGTTCAGGGTGGACACCGCCATAGGCCGCGTCCTATCCTCCCGGGAAGGGAACAGCCATTCGCTTTCGACCTCCTTCTCTTCCCGTTCCCGGAGCCACCGGTCCAGATAGGGCTTGAACTGTTTGGCCAGGCAGAAGCACTCCAACTGTTTGCCGTTGGCGCCCCGACCCTTGGTGCGGATTTTTCCGGTCTTATACAGGCTTCCGCCGCACACCAGCTTGTCGTCTGTAAAATCGCTCACCCGGAACCGCAGCAGCTCGGACTTCCGCCGGCCGGAGTACAGCGCCAGCGCCAGGGCGCACGCCTTGTCGTATTCTTTCTGCTCCGTCAGCTCGTCCAGCAGACCGCCGATTTGCTCGTCAGTGAATACCGTCTTTTCCCGCACCGGCTGATTGACCGGGCTTTCCACCTTGTTGATGATGTTCCTGTAGTCCGGGTACTCGTCGTCCAGCACGCTTTCAATATAATTGCCCAGACTGGACAGCGACGCCTTCAACCGTTTCACCCTGGCAGGGCTGTTCCCGTTCTCGTTCAGCAGCCAGTTCTGGTACTTTACGATCTGCCTCTTTGTCCAGCCCACATAGAAGGCATTGTTGTTGTACAGCAGGCACCACACCCAGGCGATTTCGATGTCGTTCTTGTAGCCCGCAATGGTGGTCTCGCTTCGCTGGATCGATCTCAGGTAATCCAGGAAGTCCGCCAGCAGTTCCTTATTTCTCGGATCGACCCGCCCGAGAAGCTCCGGGGTCGTGATGTTGTTCATCTTCGTCTTTCGTGCCACGGGCGGCCGCCTCCTTTCTTTTTTCCGAATATAGCAATCGGCACGGCTTGTCTTTCAAAGCCGTGCCTTTCTGCCTTTCTTTGGAGCTGGTAGTTGGAATTGAACCAACGCCAGATGCTTACAGGGCATCCGCTCGTCCTTCGAGCCATACCAGCATTTTTATGGAGTTGAGACAAGGAATCGAACCTTGACCGTCGCCTTACGGGGGCGCTGTCCTGCCATTAAAACGATCTCAGCATATGCGCCGCGCTGCGTCTTGTCGTCAGCCCACATGGTACATCCGGCTTAAATGGCCGTCGCTGTGCGCACAGCTCCATGTACTTAACTTCTCGCGCTTCCTCGCCCGCTTGCGCTTTGGTAGTCGAAGATGGTCCCGCCCCATCATCACACGAATATAAGTCGTGCGCTCTGCTGTTGAGCTATTCGACTATGCTGCCCGTCTTTCCGGGCTGTCAGCCTTTTACCATCCGGCTCACGCCATACGGGTCCTGCCCCCGTCGGCCCTGCACTGTCTATACAAATATCTGCGCAGTTCATATGGACAGTGGATGCGTCATGTCGCCGCATTGCTGGCGTGCGTGGTGCCTTTTCTCGGCTCGTGCGCCGATCAAAAGCATATCCCAACGGCGGGGCGGCGTGTCCCGCATCTCAGGTTCCCTTTCGGGAGCGGTAGGAGCCTTTCTACCCTCGTTGGTTAAAGTGTGCGGGCGTGGGCCTCTCTCCCACGCACGGCTCAACTACGGTTGGGGCATCAGCCCTGTGGCCAGCAGGGTGGTAGCACTTTTAGTCTGAGCTCGTCGCCAAGTTCCTCTCGCGTCTATCTTCCACCACCGCACACCATTCGCCGCCTATCGTTCGGCGTTAGGCTCCCAGGCCGGTCAACGACCAGCTTTCGACAACACGTCCGGCTCTCACGGATGGGGCGTCCCCCAACATTTACTCTCAGCAGGGCTCGAACCTACACACTCAGCCTTTCTGGCCGGCACTAACCACTTATGCTATGAGAGTTTGTTAAGCGTGCGGACAGAGAATTTCACTCTGCACTACCCGGACTTGGTAGCCGTTGTACAATGGGATAGCCGCTTTCCCCGGTGCGTCTTATTCCGCCACCGCACTTTTTTGTTTAAGTCGTATAGGCGTATTGCGCCAACGGAATGTCGTAGTGGCACAGCACCCCGTTCCGGTCGCACACGCTCACCATCTGTTCCGCGTTCCCGACGATGCGCTTCTGTACGCAGAAGTCGTCCATCCCAAGGAAGCTGCCGGTCATCAGCACCTTGGTATTTTGTACCTGGTCCGTCATATTGTGATGGAAGTGTCCGGTGAGGATGGCATAGATAGGCCGCCCGGCCATCTTTTGCAGCGCCGCGATGTGGGCCGCGTTCTTCTCCAGATCCCCGTGAACGCCCAGGTAGGTCTTGCCCCGGATGTCGAACAGCGCCATGGTCGGGTCGATCCGAGCTTCCGTCTCAATGTGGATGTTCTGGAAGTCCTGGAGCCGGGCCTGTAGGTACCATTCGATCAGGTCGTCCAGCCGCTCGTCGATGGGAGAGTTCTCCTTGGTGTTCAGGCGGCTGTGATTCCCGGCGGCGCTGACGTAGCGCACGCAGTTAAAATTCCTGCTGAGCTCCGCCAGAAACTCGGCGATCAGTTCGGAGACGCCCTTCACCTGATTCACCGCGTTCTCCTTGTTGGCAAGCTGGACAGTCATATGGATGTTCCCGGAGATGCTGTCTCCGTTGTTGAACACTACGCAGTTTTCGCTGCCGTGGGTCTTGGCGATCTCCAAGATCCGTTCTAAGTATCCGGACATCATCTTTGCGCAGATCTCCGGGCTGTACCGATTCCAGGCGTTGTGGACCTCGATCCCATAGTGGATGTCGCTGAGACTGATCAGCAAATCGTTGTCGGAGGGTGCAACGCACGCGGGCACGTTCTGCAATGTCGGCAAGTCGCCGCCCCTTCGGACAGCATCCATCAGCAGATCCCGCAGTTCCTCCTGTCTGGCCTGTTCCCGTACCACCTTGTTGAAGGCGCTGCGCTGGTCAAAGAACCGTTGACGTTCCTTCCGCAGCTCGATCAGCTGCTGGTCCAGGGCGGAAAGGATCTCCTGATCCTGGATCTCTCCGGTCCGCTCCTCATCCTGGAGGGATAGGGTGTATTTGCTTCCGTACATCATTCTGCGGGCCACGTCGCTGGAGTAGCTCTGGCCGTAGATGTATTCCGAAAGCTCAGAATAATCCACGTCGGCCAGGGTCTTGTCCACCAGCTTCCCGTATATCAGCCGCTTGTGGTATTGGGCGCGGCTCTCTCCCTCCCGCTGGGTCAGCTCCATTGGCCGCCCCCGTTCTGGGCGTCCTCGCCCCGGCGCAGCCGCTCTAAGACCCGCATGGCCCTCTTGGCTTCCTCGCAGTAGTAGTGATGCCGCTTGGATCGCTGCTTCATGGTGCGGACGATGTGGACGCCCGGGCACCGGTTCGCGATAATCTCCCGTTCTTGCTTATTGATCTCGACCAAATTCCGTTCATTCCTTTTATGATGTATTTGGCAGGCTGGCCGGTCTCGCCATAAAACGCGCATTTGAAACGCGCTTATATTCCTACCATGCATGTTTTTCATCAAACACCCCGAAACTCCCTGTAAGACAAGGAGTTTCAGGATTCTTAATTGCTTAACACGCAAAATTTCCGCTTCCACGATGCCGCATCACAGCGTCAATATTCTGTTGCATCCGTATTTTCTGGGCGCAGTCCGGGCAGTATTTCTGCCGCCGTTTGTTGTCCGGGTTCCGCATCCGCGTCACCAGTCCGCAGGCCTCGCAGCCGAAGTACGGCCCGCCTTTGAACTTCTGGTACTGGTAGCCCAGATTCCGGAAGTCGGAGACGCTCAGGGCCGGCTCCCCTTCCTCCATGAACAGCACCCGTACATTAATGTTATCCACCCGCCGGGAGAATTGGATCATCCCCTGCTCCCGCAGCGCCCGATATAGCTGGCTCTGCCGCCGGATGGAGGTATTCACGTTGGCCATAGCCATGATGGCGCTGTCTGGGGTACTCACCCATCCGTCGAAATCCTTGCTGACCTCCTGGCGGTACTTGGCCAGGCATACCAGCGTGAATGCCAAACGCCGGAGCTGGGTCCCATCCAGGGCGTCGATCCGCGCCATCTCCCGGTCCGTAATAACGATCCGGTCAATGTTGATGGCAGTGTTCTTCTCCGCCCGCTTCACCGCGAAGGTCAGCATCCGGTCCCATTTGGGGATGGACGCCCCAGGCTCGCACTGTTGAATAAAGTCCTCCAGCTTCTTCCTGGTCTCGCCTGTGCTGCATCCCAGGTCTATGTAATATCGGGCCACTCGCCGCAGCGTCTCCGACGGCTTCTTGCCCATGCTGTGGGAACGGATCATCTGCTCCGCCCATTGGGTCTCCTGCAGTTCTATTGCCAAAGTTCTTCCTCCACCTGCCCTTCCTTCACCGTAAACCGCATTCCGCCGTATGCGATCTCCCCACCCGGGTCCATGCAGGGTACCTCCATCCGCCCGCCGCTGCGGCGCAGCAGATTGCGGATGATCTCTTCGCCGCACACCCGCCAGACGAATCGCTTGGTGTAGCTTCTTTGGTAGCACAAGTCCAGCAGGATGTCGCACAATGTCTCCCGGTTAGGGCAGACCTTGTCGCATTCCCGCATCAGGTCTTCTTCCATGGCGCTCAGCTCTGTGGACGCCTCCTGCTTGTCCACCCGGGTGTAGCTGGAAAGCACCTTGTAGCTTTGAATCCGCTTGATGTACTCTCCGTAGAGCCGCTTTACCGTCCGGTACTGGGCTTGGCCGTAGTCTCGCCCGCTTTTTAATATGCGGTAGTCAAATCCGCCCTGCCCTCTCCGCCTACCCCGGTAGCCGTCAAACTCCTGCTCGAACCTCCCGCAAATGCGGTTCATGACGCAGGGTCCGGTCCCAACCAGCATCTTCCGCCGGTAGTAATCCAGGAAGCTCCGCTCCTTTTCTCCGGCGCCGCTTCCCTCTTCCAGAAGCTCCGTGACGGTCTTTCCGAATTCCCGCAGCGCTTTCTTGTTGGTATTCTTTTGGTACTGGTTGAACCGCTTCCGCAGCTCCGGATATATGTAGATCATGAAGTACGGCTTTCTGTCCGCTACAATGCGCAGATAGAACTGCCGCCGCTCCTCATCATCGATCTCGTTGGCGCTGTGCCGGTCGTGCCAGGATCGCGGCATTGGCTTCGCGATAATTCCTTTTGCCTTATCTATCGCGTTCTGCTGGTACAGCTGGCCGCACCGAATCCGGTACGAAAGCTCCTTGTATTCCTTGCTGTCAGGACTGAACCGTGCCTGCACCTCAAACATGGAGGTGATCCAATTTGTGGTCCGGCCGATGTCGTTTCCGAAGCTCTCCATGTTGGATTTGACGAAATCCGCCTCGGTGGGAATCCGCTTCTCCGCTTTCCGCTGCACGCACATCAGCGCCGGAAGCGGCTTCATTCTGCTCACCAGAACCGGATTGTCGGTTAACATAACTATGTCCCCATCAAAATCCATCCCGTTGAGCGCGGACGCCGCCGTGTCCCAAGCGTTAAACACCGTGCAGGTCCTCATATATTGATACCAATGCGCCGCATCCTCCCGCCGCACCGGATCGACTGCCCGGATGTTATTGCTGCACGTCATGGGCGCGCGGAAGCAGACCAGTCGCTCCGCGCCATTCTCTGCCCAGTACCGGTTGTAGATTTCCCCGGCCCGGAGCAGCCCCGTTACCGGCAGCCCCCAGATGCTCTGGCACAGGGCATAGGGGTCGCCGGAGGCGATGGAGTAATTCCCGTGAACCCGCAGAACGCCCACCTTCGCCTCGTCGATGCGGTTCCGCAGCGTGTCGTAGATTTCCGCCTGGACAAAGGGATCGTTCAATACCCGCCTGTCGATCATCATGGCCTTGGCGATATCCGGCTCAGACCTGGCGGCGTTCTCCGGCGTCAACCCCTTTCCGCGAAAGAACAGCACCGTCTTCATGGGGTCGTCGGACAGTACATCCTTAAATTCCGCCATGGTGGGGGCGATCAGTGCTTCAATATCCTCGTCGGACAGTCCGTAGCTCTGTATGAATTGGTAGTTCAGATTCCGCTCATTTTCCAGCTCCTCCGGGCAGGTCTTGGTAATGCAGAAGGAATACCCGTTTTCCACGGACTTCTGAACGTAGTCCTCGCAGCTATCGTAGCTGTCCCACAGCTTTACCATGGAGGTCGTCAGGATCAGCTCTACATCACGGATATCCTTTTCGTCTCCCCAGGCGTCCTTGACCAGATATTGCTCACCGGCCACCTGATCCACAAACTCCAGGAAGTCGAACTGGAAGACCATACCCTTTTCATAGGCAAACCTGGTATTGCCGCCGCTCATGCAGTAGCCCAGCCTCAGCTCCTCGCTCCATCTCTGGGCAAGGGCCGGCAGCATCAGTCCGAAGCCGTCGGAGGCATCCAACATGACTTCCTGATCGCTCCGCTCCTCCATGGTGGGCTCCCCGCCGTTCTCGTCTGTCAGGTGAATGATGTCGGACCGGAAGGTGGTCTCGCAGTCCGGCACGATCAGGATTCCCTTTGGCATGGATACCGGCGTGGAGGCGCTGCAGGACAGCGCCTTGTACGCCTCCAGCTTTGCCGCGACCATGGGCTTGTTTTGATCCCGTCCGTTTTCAATACGCCTCCGCAGCTCGCCGCACAACCGGTCGCTGACGAACACGATGGTGCTGGCTTTGATCCCGCCATTGGTTCCCAGGAGCCGCTTGTAACGCACCCCGTTGATGGAGAAACCCTTGCACGCCCGCCGGTAGTCCGACGGTCTGTCGATCACCAGGCATAAATAGTCCGGCTTGAACTGCACCTCGTCCAGCATGGCGTAGAGCTTCCGCATGAGCTTGCGGTTCTCCAGCGTGTTCTCGCCCTTCCGGGTCAGCCGAATCTGGCGCTGAATTTCCCGGGCCTTGTCGTCCGCGTCCTGCAAGCCGTTCAGCTCGTCAATCCACCGGAGCACCTGGCTGTCCGCAATGGCGATCAGTTCGTCATTCCTCCGCGCCTCCGGCAGCGGCAGCGTCAGCTTCCATTTTGCCTTGCGGAGCCGCCCGCTATGTATTTTGAATATAAATCGCTGGCAAACCTGTTGTTTACCGATCTTTTTCCCCTCCCATGCTCATGGATTCAAAATAGGCTCATATCGTTCCGGTATTGTCTCCCGGAAAATCTATCGTTCCGCTCCCGCGGCCTGTCGGCCACCATCCTGCTGGGCGGCGATTCCGAACATCCCCATTTGGTCTATGTGGTCTTGAAACCGTTCTTCCTCCAGCCGGAAATACTCCTGGTCGATTTCAAAGCCCGTAAAATCCAGTCCTGCGTCGTAGGCCGCGATGCGGCTGGCGCCGCTGCCCAAGTGGGTGTCCAGGATCTTGTCGCCCGGCTTGGCATAGTTCTGGAAGATCCACTGGTATAGTTCCACCGGCTTCTGGGTTGGGTGGAACCGTCCCTTGATTCCGGCGCTGGACTTTTCAAAGAGCTTCGCGTTCCCGCTGAAAGAGGTCCATGCGTATTCACACATGGCCATGGAGAACTTCTCGGGAATATTGGTCTTCCGCCAAATCAGGAAGCACCGCGTAGGCGGGAGCTGGAAGTAATTGCCGCCCCAAATAATCTGGTTGCGTGAGACACGGAAAAGCTCATCGAAATATTCTTTTCCCGGGGCAGTGTCCCACGCGATGATTTTTTTCCGAACCTTGCCGCCCAGGTCCCTCCTGTCCGCGCCACGGTAGGCGTCAAACCGTCCGCCGAATCGCTCCCAATACCCCCCCCCGCGTCATTTTACCGGCATCTCCGTATGGCGGGTCCACCACCGCTAGATCGATACACCCATCCGGCATCTGCTTGAGAACCTCCATGCAATCCACATTGAATGCCCGGCTCCCGTGGGTGGATAGATCGATGCTCTGTCTGCGTCCCTGCGAATCTGTAAATTTTATGATAGGCTCATCCTCCATTATATATATTATATATATTATATATTGTATATATTGTTTATCCTCTCTCCTCTTGCGGATAAAATCCGTTGGCCTCCAACCATCTCACACGTTCCAGCGCCAGAGTCAGTGCCGCCAGGATGGTCTCCTCCCGCACCTGGGCCCGGTCGCCGGTGAAGAGGCGCTTATAGACTTTCACCCCATCCCAGTCCGCAATGCCGATATAGACCGTGCCCACCTGGTTCCCGAATTCGTCCACGCCGGGTCCGGCCAAGCCGGTGACGGAGATGGCCATATCCGTGCCAAGAGCATTCCTTGCGCCGTAGGCCATTGCCATCGCCACATCGGCGGACACCGCTCCCTTCGTCTCCAGCATGGAAGCGGGGACGTGGAGCAGGTCTCGCTTGATCTCGTTTACATAACTGATGATCCCGCCCTTGTAGACCTTGGAGCTGCCGGGAATCATGGTGATGGCCTGGCCGATTCCGCCGCCGGTGCAGCTCTCCGCCGTGGCCAGGGTCCTCCCGTCCAAGGCGTCCAGCAGCTTGCGGCAAATTTCCTCCGTCTCCAAAACGTATTTCGGATCTTGACTGATCATTGCGCGTCATTCCTTTCTAGTCCGGGCAGTAACCCTATGGTTCATGAATTTCCAAATCGCTTTTTGGTAACGGCTATACAGAACGGCTCGATCTCGCTCGCCCAAAGGCAACTTCTGTTTTCTCCATAATCCCCGGGCGGCCAGCCCGCCGCGGAGCGGTTCTGTCGTATGTCCTTTTATTCTCCATCCCACAGCATGGGCGTTCCATCTGGATTTACAAGAACGGTGAAGACGCCTTTCGTTCCGCAATTACCTACAATATACATGACTTTTGTATCTCTGTGGTACACTACTCTCCAGTCCATAGTTTCTTCTACTGTTACGAACATTGACCCGTTTTCGAGACGTTCAATACTCGTTCCGCATCCCGTAAGCATCAGCACAAGAATGATGGTAATAATGATTGAAAATATGCGTTTCATTGACCGTCCTCCATCAATTCCGCAAGCTGTTCCGCCAGCCGCATACACTCCTTCTGAACGTACTCTAAGGAGCGCACCATTTGGCCAGGTATCTGATATCCTCCGTCGAGCGCTTCGATATACTCAATGCGTTGCACGGCATCTACGTCATCTTTGAATAACTTTTTGGCGCTGTCAAAGTCCCTAGCGTCCCAGGCATGGGCGCAATCAAAGCCAAACCACCATAAATCGCTTTTTACAGGGTACTCGCTGTTTACGCCTCCGTTTGCGTATGTAATTCCGCCGTGTACCTGGAAATGCTCATAGATGCTGACGCGCTCATCTTCATCCATATCAAGGTAATCATCATAATCCTTCCCGAAAAGCGGATGTCCTTTGGGGACGCCTACATACCCGCATCGGTAAGCTCTTCTATTCATTGTCACGACGCACTTAAGACCTCGATGCGTGAACTCGCTTTCTACGCGATATAGCCTATCTCTGCCCTCCTGTGTTTTCAAACTCTCCCTCCTTTATTGGGGCTACATCTATTTTATCGTCACTCTCAGCTCAACCGTTCTGCCGTCTTTAAGCGTCCATTCGTAACCGCTGGACGTCGCCTTTGCGCATTTCGTTCCGCCGAGCAGCTCCATCACCATATAATCCCGGACAGCGCACAGCGCCTCGTCGGTGACCTCGCTCTTGTTCTGCCACTGACTCTTGTTTCTGCTGTTCAGTATCCCGGCATAGATTCCAAAAAAACCGCAGCCAACATGATATTCAGCCATGATCCCACCTCCAGAGCTACAAAATATACTATCTACCCGCACGGCACGCCTGCGCTAGGCGCAGCGACTTTTATCTCAAACCAGACAATAGCTGACTTAGGGCCCAAAACTTAGGGTTAAAGATACAAGCGATAGTTTCATATAAAGTTTCTACTAGCACAACGAAGGAGACGATTGAAACGGCTATCAAAACACCGCCTGCAGCAAACAACAAAACCGAAGTGCCATCCTCTTCCTGGTCGTAATAATCACAAAGTGTGACTTTTTCCCCTGAGCTGCTTGTATGCGTTTGGTCTACGAATACTTTCTTAAGGAAAACAAAAGACAGAATAATCACTGCGGCATACACAATGCACCAAACAGAGTTTTTAATGGCGCATAACCTAGCCTGATTCTGTAGAACAGTGTACAGCTCGCTTGCCGCCACGCCCAGCTTTTCAGATAGGGTGCCGATCAAAGTTGTTAATTCGTCCATGGCATTCCCTCACCTCCCAGTCGATCCGAATCCATTTTCCCCACGTTCCGTCTCATCCATCTTGTCCACTACTTCCAAAGTCGGTGTCAGCACCGGCACAATGACAAGCTGGCTGATTTTGTCGCCACGACGGACGTAGTAATCTTCTGAGCCGTGGTTGAACAGCTTAACGTGGATGCTACCCGTGTAGCCATAATCCACAAGGCCATCGCTGGTAATGTCGTGGTTGACCATCAGGCCGGACTTGGATTTGAGAAAACCGGCGATTTTGAGCCATGTTGCATACGGTTCACAACATTCGTTTGAATCGATGTTTCCATCAGCTTGAATTGTTGGTCTGCAACGACGAATCCACATCATGATTTGTACATTTTCAAGCTCCACATGGACGCCCGTGTCAAAGGTACATGACCCTCCCGCTGGAACCACCTTATCCTCCCTTGCGTACAGATCCAAGCCCCCGTCATCGTCGTAAGCCCTTGTCGGGAGAAAAGCTCCTTCGTCAAGTTTAATCTTCATCGTTCTCAACCTCACTTTCTAAATCATCAAATCCGATTTGGCCGGGGAGAACACCGTCCTCTATCCACCAATGATAAACGTCTTCGCCGGTAGCGCCCATTCGCCAGAGCCCCTCCAGCTTGCCACGCTTGCGGCACTCTTCAATCATATGGGTAAATGATAATATGTAAAGCTCTCGATATTTTGGCCAGCGGGCAAATTCTTTCTGCCGTCCGCACTTTCCGGCCAACGGGCACCCGATACAGCCAACACGGTCAAATCCTTCTTTATATAGCGGGTTATACGGGATCTTCTCAGACAGTATGTAATCCCAAACGTCCCGGGCGGCCCAATCAATGATAGGATTGACAACTCGTTTTGCCTTTATTTGGCACGCCTCGAAAAGCTGGCGCTTCTCGTCGTTGTCGTTCGCGAGGATTATTCTTCTATCCTTTTCTTTGTACGGAATCTCCAGTACGCCCCGGGTGTTCTTTCTTCTCACGCTTTCAGCCCATCGAACGCCGGTGGCGATGAATCGCCCGCGACCGCCATGTTCTTTCAGAACCTCGCAGCAGTACCTCACTTTCCGCGTTGGAGGCATGAGCTTTTGTCGAATCAAAGCCCACATAGATGTAGGTCTACCTTTATATATAGGATAATTGATGTTACATTGTACCCCCCCCCCGCCTCAAGCCGCTTGAACTCGCTCCTGACGAAATAGACCGTCTCCGGGGCGTCCGCCGTTGTGTGGTTGTGCATGACTTCAAACGGGATTCCGGCCCGCCGCGCCAGCTCCACGCAAACGGAGCTGTCCTTTCCGCCGCTGGTGGTCACAATCAGCGGCTGCTGGTAAATCCGTAGGCTCATATCGGAGGCCAGTTTCAAACGCTCAATGGCTGTCTGTTCTAGGTCCATCCATTCCCTCCATCCTTTTTAGATTTCTTCCGCACCATGGGCAAAAAGTAATGGTCGTTTCATCCAGTCCAGACTTTTCATCGTAGTGGGAAAGCACGCTGCTATTAACCATGAAGTTGGCCCCTTCGTAAAACTCGTCCGGCCAAAGTTTGCACATCACACACGGTTCTTCCCATTCCAATTTCTGATCGAAGTGACGGAGAATGTATTCCGCAGTCCGCAAAGCCTCGAACTCATCGTCATACTTTCTGTCATGCGCATATCGAGCAATCATCATGCGGAGTTGCATAATCGCATCCTTAGTTTCCATGTTGTGTGCCTCCATCTCGTTCGTCCATCTTCGCCCCGCAGTAGGGGCAAAAATTATCATCGTGATAGAGGCTTTCCCCCTTATGGGAAACGTAGCAGCCGTTAACGGTTCTCGTGTCACGGCAAACAGAACAGGTGACGTCCGTTTCTCCAAGCTCCCAATCGTACTCGCAAATCCAGTGGCCGTGCCTTATCTGATCAGTGGCATGGATGGCAGGAGCGTCGTTAATCACATCCCTCACGACCGATAAAGATGCAAATATAATAGACTCTGCCGAATACTTCTCTGCCGTGTATTTCTCTTGCGCATGGATTATTCGTGCGGCAAACGTCGCGCTATTCTCCACTTTTTCCAAAACGTCCAGGAGCGCGTCCTTGTCGATAAGCCTTGTGTCTTGATTCAATCTGCCTCATCCTCCTGCTCCGCGAACAGATCGGCCTTCTTTTCATTTTCGGGGCGTTCGTTGAGCCACCTCACAAAGCGTTCTACTTTCGCCCGCAGCTCATCATCCATTACAAAGAACTCCGATGTCAGAATAATACCTCTGCGCATCAGCTCGGTATTCGTTTGTATGTCCTCGTCGTCTAATGGGAGGATATCGCCCGTATAAACGCGAATCCTGTCCTTGTGGCGTGAGACCTTGGTCACTTTCCCCTCCACAATCTGCCAATACCGGTCCCGGGCAACCACCGCATAACCTTTATAAATACACCCGATGGTGTCTCCAACCCGGCAAAATGCTCCATCCATCGTTCGTCGTTCCTCCTTTTTTAGGCGTTTATATGTAGATCCTCACGCGCCGGACTCGTCGTCGTATTCCGTTGCGTATTCCCGCCACGGGCCGAGATACTCGTCCATAAATTCCTGAGCTTCCCGCCGTGCCACCCGGTCTTTGTCCTCCTCTGTAACCGGAGTGAAGAATTCGCACGCCGCGCCCGGGGACGCTCGGCATTTGCCGATCCACAGGCACCGGCGGCACCGCCGGGATTCTTTTCTCTTACTGCTCATGTTCCATTCCTCCCGCCGCCCGCGCCTTGATGGATGCCATCCACCTGGTGAGCAGCGTCCTCATCCGCTTGCTGGGCAGGTATAGCCAGACTTCCTGCCCGTTTCGGATGGCGCTCCGCCAGATCCATTGGATCATGATGGACAGCGCGTACACGTCCCCGTCTACCTGCTGCCCTCGATCCTTATAGAATCGGGCGATCTTTGGATTGATAATGATATTCACCGGATAAGCCAGAGCCGTGTAGTCTGCCCACTTGTTGGACGACCTCTGGGAAAAGATCACACGGTTCTTCTCGTAATCTCCGAACCCTTTTGACCGCATACGGCCCCAAATCTTCTCGTAAACGCCGACCATCCGCTTGTCAGATAGAATTTCAGGATGTATTCCACGAAAGAAATTATCTACGTTCTTTCTGGTTCTATCTACGAGGTCCTTATTTTCCGGTGCATCGTACCAGTGCATAGATAGGCTGTTGCGCGGCTCCCCGACGGCGTTCATTTTTTCTCTGTCCAGAATGTGGAGTTTCTGATCCAGAGTCTGGAC
This sequence comes from uncultured Oscillospiraceae bacterium, assembly GCA_947626585.1. Lineage (GTDB taxonomy): Bacteria > Bacillota > Clostridia > Oscillospirales > Oscillospiraceae > RUG626. The sequence continues at coordinate 1,387 of CANQSU010000005.1, read as the reverse complement.
ATATTCCGGCGTGTACCACCTCGACCGGTCCTTGGTGAAGACATACCCTCCGTCTTCCGTGCGGCAGACGCCGATGTACTGATACTCTGCTCCCTGGCATTTGAGATACGCTTCCAGCTCCGAGCCTTTGAACAGGTAAGTCAATATGTATGTATCGGCCGCCGCCGTCAGCAGCCCATCCGGAATGACCCACGCCCACATATCGCAAGCCTTTTCGCTCGTCCTGACCAATGGCCGTGACTCCGCGACCTGAAGAAGATGCTCATAAACAGTCCCATCGTATGGCTTGTCTGTACGCCTGTACTCATTCTTTCCAGTCTCACAGATCAATCCCTCTCGCAGGGCGATATCGATATCTTGCTGCTTAATAGACTTATCTTCCACCAATACCGAGATTGCCTCGTCGATGATCACGGTATATCCCTGATCATGAATGAGCCGCACAAGCTCCGGTCCGAAGCTGAGAAGAAGAACATGCGTGGTAGCGATGTTTCTTCCCTCCTCGATCAAGCTCTTGATATGCTGACTCTTCTTAAAGTTAAATTCCTCGATCTTATTGCTTGGTTCTATAAACCTTGCTCTTGGGCAGGCGTTCTTGATCCGCTCCGCCTCGTCCAGATATACCGCCACATAAATAAACCGCTTCTCCGGATGCGCATTGATAAACCGAATAGCAGCGCTGGACTTCCCGGAGCCCATAATCGCGTCGCATACATAGATCACAGGTCTACACCGTCCTTACCGTCGCTGTCCAGAAAAGTACCAGCCGCATCGTCCTCATCACCATCTGTGACGGAATCGGTACTCGCGAAGTCAACGGGCTGCTCAGTAGCATCGTCATCGTAGAACAGTCCGGGATGGTTTTCGTCCTCGTCTTCCAAACCCATCAAATAGGTTTCCAGCTCAAATGGGAAGAAAATCTTCTCATCGAAATACTTCTTCCTGGACTTACCCCGGTACTCTTTCCACTTGTCCCAGTAAGCGATGTGATACACCAGTACATAGTCAGTCTCTACCTCATACTGCCGTCTGGTGTAACTGTCGGTCTTGATCTGGACACACAGCGGAATGTCATCCGAGTCCCGGATGATACTCAGTACCTTGCCGCCACGGTCAGCCTGGAGGGAACGGATGTAGTCCCCTACCGCAAGGTACTTCAGCATGGTCGCATAGAACTTCGTTCCCATGCGAATACCCATTTCGGTGTAAAGCTCCTCGTAGATGCCTCTTGGCAGAATCTCGCCCCAGTGTTCCAGGAATGGTTCTTCCAGCTCCAAGTAGCGGCGTGTGTTGTTTATCTCTCTGTCTTCCAGTTTTTGATCCACGCAATTCCTCCCTTTGTTTATTATTTTCAGTTTATAATGTACCAGTTTGAATGGCTTAGATG
>CANQSU010000004.1 GCA_947626585.1 uncultured Oscillospiraceae bacterium | reverse complement strand
CGCTGCAGCTCCATGTCGTAGGGGATGACGGCGGAGAAGTTATTGTTGTTGTTCTGGCGGCGCTGCCAGTTGGTGATATTGGTCTCCACGCCCAGCAGCCGGTTCTCCACCTCCCGCACGGCCTCCTCCGTGGGCACGGGGATCACATCGATGGACAGCATCATCGTGCGGTTGAGGTCGGTCAGCTCCGTCACAAGGGTGTCCTTGATATAGCTGGCGAAGTCCTTGAGATACAGTACCCGGCAATACTGCTTTCCCAGCACCAGATGGTCGCTGGACTTCTCCATGCTGTCCGGGCAGATATAGTCCCGAAAATCGTGGCCCTTTTTTGCCATATCATGCACATCAAAGCGGAAGTCTGTTTCCTCGCCCACCCGGTAGAAGTCGTGGAGGACGCGCAGCCGCTCATGGGCGTCCAGTTCGGTGAGTCTGGAACCGAGGGCGGAGAAGTGGGAAGCGAGGTCCGCGCCGATGCGGGAGAAATAGGATCGCGCCTCCTCCACATCCTTTTTGGCGGCGCTGACGGTGATATACTTTTCCTGGACGATGCTGTTCGCGCCGGTGGCCTTGTCCACCAGCATCCGGTTATATTCCCTGCGATACACGTCCCTGGAGTCGCCGCGTTTGGGCATGAGGATGGAGCGTTCAAAGTCCACCCGGTTGAGGCGGTGGTTGTTGATGGTGATTTTTGTGGTGGCCCCGGCGTCCAGACTGTTCAAGATCTCGGAATAGTCCAGGAACATGGCCTCCTTATCCTCCCGGCTGGCCACAAGGTAGTTGATGTCGCTGAACCGGAAGGTCTTGGAGAATTTGCCGCCGACCTGAAAGATACCGTCATTCCAGATCCTTCGTATGGGAATGGTGTCTTGGACTTTGCGGGGTACGGTGTACTTCACGCGGTCTTGCTTTGCTGTGTTTTTGACGGTTTTGCCCATTCCGCCTGTATCCCTCCTTTTCCAAGGCCGCGATGGTGTCTTTCGTGGCCTCATAGTAGATGTTATTCACTGTGTCAGCGGTGAGCTGGCGCGGTTCCATGAGTTCAGAGCGGAGCCATGTGATGACGAACTGTTCAGCGGTCATGCCGTGGTAGCTGATGAAGCCCAGCGCGGCAAAAGGGGCCGCCCCCAGAATACAGACCCAGGAGACCGTTTCCGTTCCCAGATAGGGCCTCAGCAGAAAGTAGAGAGCCACGGCCACGGCGATGGCCAGAAAAGAAAAAACACACTGCCGCATGGACAGTCCGAAGAACATGGATTCCGTATAATTGCGTATCTCGCGGTTGATCTTTACCTCCACGGCTTGCGCTCCTTTCGCAGATGCAGCAGGTCCTCGCCGCGATACCGGCACTTTCTGAAAAGCCGGTTGACGGTGATATGGTGTTTCCGGCAGTAGTTCAGATAGAGGATAACGCCGTCCAGATGCTCAAAATGATTCCGGCGGTGCAGGGAGATATAGTCCCACACGGCGCAGTGGCAGGCATAGGACATATACACGATCTCATAGCCCTGCTCCAAATTACCGAACAGGTTTTCGCCGTAGCTGAAGGAGAAGTCAAAGAAAGCGTCCTCGGCGGCGTTCTCGGCGTAGGGCTTGAGGCGCACGGCCACGGATTCATAGTCCGTATAGGCGATGATGTCGTCCGGGGGCGCGGCGCGGCTGTGCCGGAGGATGAAGCTGACCTGCTCGCTGGAAAGAAGTCCGGTGAAGATCATGGCCTGCTTATAAAAGTGGCAGCCGCGCCACACCTCGTTGGACTTGCGGACGATGGCCCGCCTGGTTTTTCTCATAGGGCGATCCCCGCCTTTTGCAGCTGCTCCCGGCAGATGGCCTGGGCGCGCTCCTCCTCACAGCAGCACCGGGGCAGAGGACAGCGTTTTTTCTTGGTGTCGTAGTGCAGGCAGAAAATACAGTCGCAGTCCGTTACGGTGTAGCCCTTGAAGCGGTCATATATTTTGGTGTACTCTCCCATGATTCACCGCTCCAATTCCGCGCTGCGGGGCGCTTTGGGCTGTAGCTGGGTGGGACGCCTGCCGTCCGTGGGCCGGATGAAGTCAATGTGGTCACAGGCATAGATGGTGTTTTCGTTGAGAAGACGCTGCCATGCGCCTTCGGTGGGGGTCCAGCGAAAGCCGTTGCGTTTGAGCGTGGTGCGCTTACCCTCGTCCGGCTTCTCATCAAAGAATAGCTGGAGGCGGCATTTGTCCGTGTTGGCCACGGCGCTGCCGCCGTCGAACTCCCAGCCGGCGAAGCCCACTTCCTGTTCGCAGGAAAGCTGCCCGATCCGCTGCTTCAAGCGGCGGATCTCCGCGTTGTTGTTGGAAAGCTCGTAGGACGGAAACGGCGCGGTTTCCCAGGAATAGCCCCTGCGAACGGCCTCGTCCAGTTTTTCAGCTGTTTCCTCAGATATGCCGGGGCATCCATGGACCGTACCGTTTTTGCGGTAAAAGGTATTAACGGCTTTCATATATTCCTGCCGCTTCTGGCAGGCTTCCAGCTTTTCGGTCAATTTCTCAACAGCCTGCGGATCGTCGCTGCTGATTGCGTGGTTATAACTCATAAATAATCTTCCTTTCTCACAGGCCCATCATCTCGCGGACCACACGGTCGGCCATTTTGACCGCGCCCACGAGGATGAGCATATTAAAGACAAGCTCGCCCACATAGCTCCATACCATTGTGACCGCCGCCGCGTCCGGGTCCACCACGGGCGGAGACGATGTGAACAGGGAGAAGATGATGCAGGCGAGGACGATGATCGCGCCCTCCAGACAGACGGCGGCGTATGACTTGATGAAGCTCTTGCCCACCTGCTGGGACGGCTCCCCGGCGAAGGACGACAGGGGCACCGGCGCGATGGCGGTGTAGAGGTACAGACGGAAGAATCGCCCGTATACGCTGAGGATCATCACGAAGGACAGCACCGTGACGAACAGGCCGCCTATGAGCGTGACCGCCCAGAGGGGGATGCTCTCAAAAAAGCCGCAGTCCTCCACGGCGGTGACGATCTCCTGCGGCAATACGGTTTGCTGCACCGTGCCAAAGCCGGCAGTGTTCATAATGGTGGACACGACGCCCTGGATGATGCGAAACAGCGCCGACATCAGCTCCAGTCCGTAGGTGATGACGCCTTTGGCGATGGCGAAGCGCACGAACAGCTTTACGGCGTGTTCGGGCTTTTTCACCTCCGCGAAGCTGCCGCAGGTTTTCATCACGCCCACCACGAAAAACAGCACCAGCAGAGCAAGGCCCACGGCCTGCAGCGCACCGTTGATGGTGACGATCACATTCCAGATGGTGCCGCCCTTGAAAGTCTCCGGGGACTGTGTGACGAGCTGCCAGATCTCCGCCAGCTTTTCATTCCAGGTGTTCAGGGCGCGTTCAAGGTTTTGAACGACCCAGTTGTCAGACACGTTTCAAGCCCTCCTTTCGCACAGCGGCGGGGCATAGCGCCCCGCCGCCGTTTGGGAATGTGTCAGCCGGTGATGAGATCGAGAATCTCTTTAGAAAAGGTGATAATTATACCGCCGGCGAGAGTGAGAAAGCCGTTGCTCCGCTGGCTGGGGTCGTGGGACTGGAGGGAGAGGCCCACCTGGACGATGCCCCAGCCCAGCAGAATGAGGCCCACGGCCCGGATCAGGCCGAAGATGAAAGTGGACAGATTGTTCACCACGGTGATGGGGTCGCCGTCCGCCAGCGCGGTGACGGAGCAGCAGACTGTCATGGCGAACACGATGACGGCTACGCAGTAGAGCCGGTAGCCCCGCTTCAGCCGGTCAGCCAGCGTAGGCGTGTTGAGGGTGTTTTTGGGTTCTTTCATGGGTATCCTCCTGATTCAATAAAAATTGAGCCTCTATCTCCTCGTCGGAAAGAAGCTCATACTCGGTATCGGGCAGCTCGGACAGCTCGGTATCCCGGCCCGATCCTGCCGTGAGGGAAATGGTGGCGACGGCGTTATCCGTCCCGCCGTGTTCATAGGGCGGGGCCTTGCCGTCTGCGGACAGCGCCACGTTGGGGTGCTTGAGAATGTCGTACTTCTCATCCAGAATGGGGCGCTCGCCCCGGATGAACAGCAGGGCGAAGCGGTTATCCAGCATCCGCACCTCGGCGGCGTCCAGCAGCTCCCGTCCGCTGATCTGCCAGTTGGTGGAATAGCTGCCGCTCCGCCCCCGGCTCTGGCCGTAGGTGTTCGTATCAATGGTCTCTTTCCCCAGCAATTTGGAGACGTACTCATGGGTCGCCATCTCGTTGCCGCCCAAATACAGAAATTCGTCGCAGTTGCCGATGATGCCCTCCCATTGCTTTTCAAACAGGGCTTTGAGCTGGGCGATGTTCTGGATGATGATGGACACGAACACCTGCCGGGACCGCATGACGGCCAGGATCTTATCAAAATCGTCCGGCAGGGACACGTTGGCAAACTCGTCCATGAGGAAGTGGACGGGCACGGGGAGCGCCCCGCCGTACTTACGGTCCGCTACATAAAAGAGCTGCTGGAAAAGCTGGGTGTAGAGCAGGCTCACCAGGAAATTGAAGCTGGTATCGTTGTCCGGGATGAGGGCGAACAGGGCCACGGGCTTCTCACCCAGACTGGGCAGGTCCAGCTCGTCCGTGATGGTGAGGGCCGACAGGCTCTCCAGATTGAACTTCTCCAGCCGGGAGGCCAGGGTGATCTGGATGGATTTGAGGGTCTTGGCGCTGCCGGAGCGGTAGTTCTTGTAATACTTGACGGCGATGTGGTCCGGCTCCCGCATTTCCAGCCGCTCAAACAGTTCGTCCAGCGGGGACTGATAGCCCTCGTCCTCCTCCCGTACCTCCGCCGCCCGGAGCATCTCCATGACCATAGGAAAGTTCTGCTCATCCGGGGGTGCCTCATACTTCAAAAAGAAAATGAGGGCCAGCAGAAGCATGGAGGCGGCGGTGTCCCAGAAGGGGTCCTGGGACTGGCTGCCCTTGGGCGTGGTGGCTTTGAACAGATTGGTCACGAGCCGCTGCACATCGTTGTCGTCCCGGAGATATACAAAGGGATTGTAGCAGTGGCTCTTTTCCATATTCAGCAGGTCCAGCACCCGCACATCGTAGCCTCTGGCCAACAGGAGATTCCCGGCGTCCCGCAAAAGCTCGCCCTTTGGATCCAGGCAAACATAACTGACCTTACCGCTGGCATTGTAGAGGTTGACTTTCCCGTAAAACCTCGTTTTGCCCGCGCCGCTGCCGCCCACGCACAGGGTATTCAGATTGCGCCGGTGCTTTCGTCCGTCCAGGCTCATGCGCACGTTTTGAGTAAATATCTTGTTGTCCACAAAACGCTTCGCCTGATATTTTTTACATATCGCTCTGGCATCGCCCCACCTGGCGGAGCCGTGTTCCTCCCGGCGGCGATAATTGCGCCGGCTGGACAGGCAGACGCCGATGGCCATTCCATATATAAATAAGAAGATGAGGACAGTTTTCAGACTGTCCTCACACAGCGATATATAGAACGGCGCGTCCATCATGGCGGGGAACTGCCGGATGATCTCCGGGATGCCGCCCGACACGGCTGGGGCTATGAGCAGCCCCAGCCACACCACGGGGATGACGCCCAGCACACAGGGAACGGCAAGGGCTGTCCGTTTATCTGGCCTCATCTTCCCGGCACCTTACCCTTTTAACCGGCGCGTCGATGGCTTTCAAAAGCACGTCGTCCACATCCTCGGTGGACTGCCCGGCCTCGATCATGGCGTTGCGCTTGTCGTTGAGGGCGTTGATGACCACGCCGCGGTCGATCTCATCCATCGCCAGGATACGGCGTTCCACCTTGCCCATACGTCACCGCTCCTGCTCCGCCACGCGAGGGGCTTTGGCCTGCTCCAGCACTCGATACATACGGTTGGAGATGCTGCTGGCGGTATCGTGGATCTCGGAGAGGACGCCGCGCAGCTCCTGGGGCGTTTTCTCCGCAAGACCCGTGGGCAGAACATTGAAGCTGTAGAAGCCCTCGGTGGGAACATTGTTCTGCTTGCAGAGGATATAAGATGCGGAGTAGGCGGCGAAGCTGGCCTCGCTGCGCGTATAATTCTCCCGGCTCCTGGCTATCTCCGCGTGGGCCAGTTCCTTGCTGACGCCCCGGAACAGATCATAGGCGTCCATGCCCCGGCGCACAAAGATGACCTGCTGATCGTTGTCATAGAGGGCGACGCTGTTTCCGGGCAGCTCGTCCACCATCTTCATGGGCACGGGAGCCTTGTGGATGAGGGCGGTGAGCAGCGTCCGGTCGTCCACCTTGGTCTGGGGCTGGGGGCGGGAACGGGCCGTGGTCTGGGAGATGTCGAACACCTTTTTCACGTTGTAGGACGTGCCGGTGGTGCCGTCCTCACGGGCATATTCCGCGCCCGGCTCCAGAATGGAGATACCCTGCTCGCCTTTCTTGATGGACGCGCCCAGGTCCTTCCAGCTGTCGAAGTCCCGGAGCCGTGTGGCGTCGGGATTCTGGGCCATGATGAGCAGCGTGTTGGTCACGGAGTAGCTGGGGAACCGGGCCTGGGTATCCAGATACTGCTGGTAGTACGGTCCGTCCTTGCTGACGGCCACGGCGGTGTCGTCCGCCATTTCGTACACGGCCTGACGCTCGGCCTGCTTTTTTTCCGCCCAGGCGTCCTTGTCAAAGGGCGTCTCGCGGAAATCCTCGCCGGAGGTAAAGAGGTCGTCATAGTTGTTCATGGGTCATCTCTCCTTATATTTTGCAGATTTTTTGAGATGCTTGGGCTGCTGGTGAACGGCAGCGCGGGGCGCTGTGTCCGTGGCGGGCGTGATGGGTTCCTCCCGGAAGGGGGTGTCCGGCGCCTGCCGCTGCCGGCGGGTCTGTATCTGGCGCAGCGCCTCCCGGACGGAGGGGCGGTCCTTAACCGTACCCTCGGCGCTCTTTGAGGTAGGCGCGGACGGAGACGTATTTCCCGTCCGGGAGGCGGTAGGGTTTGGGCTGGTATTCCCCTCCCGCTGGATGGGGGCGAGCATTTCATCTACCAGCGCCTCGTCCGCGTTTTTGGGTGGGCGTGTATGCTCCTTGGGCGGCGGAGCTGTCTCCTGCTCTGCTCTGGACTGCTCAATGTCCTGCTTGATGGAGACCGTATCGACCGTGGACAGCTTGAACCGCTCCACGATCCGGTCGATCTTGGAGGCGTCCTCGGCCCGGACCATCACATCCACCATGCCGTCCGTGGAGTGGTTCTTCTCCTGCAGGGCGCAGTAGACCACGCCGTAGCGTTTGGCCTCCGAAGCGAACTGTTTGAGCTGGTCCGCCCTGACGGTGAACACCTTTAAGGGCTTGCCGCTTTTGAGCATGGCAGACAGGCGCTGGCGGCCTTTGGTCTTGTTTTTGTCCTTGTTTTTCAGAACGGTGTAGATGGCGGCGGCGATATTCTTGGCGGCGGAGCCGGTCAGCCGCAGGGCCACTTCCGTTCCCTCCAGACTGAGCCTAACGACCTGTTCTGCCGCGTCGCCGGATGTGTTCATCTCGTTTGTTCTCCTTTCCTTTGGTTTTCTCGTCCTCCCGGACGGCCTGGAGCTTTTGCAGCATCACGCCGGACCGGTCCGCGATGCCGTCACATAGGCGCGCCTCCTTCCTCAAATCGGACAATTCCCTGGACATGGCGGCTACCTGGGCTTTGACCTGCGCCCGCCGCTCCGGGTCCGATCTCACGGAGACAGTACGCTGTGCCCGGTACAACTCTTTTCTCTCGGCGGTCACAGCTCCGATCCTGGCCTCCACGTCTGCCTTATACGAAGAAAGCTGCTCGGCGGTGTCGATATGGCGCCTGGCGAGCAGCCTTGCCTCCTGGGTGATGGCCTCCAGTTTGATGAGGTCCTCCCGGAGAAGAAAGTGGAGGTCTTTCACGGTGGCCCTGCGCTTTTTTGGATAGACGCCCAGCAGATAACAGTAATGGAAATACAGAGCGCGAAATCCGGTGGCTTTTCTGCGTACCGGCTTTCCCCGAACATGATACTTTTTAGGCGGCGTTTCCTCTTGCATCTGCCGGGGACGCTCCGGGCGGCTCTGGGCCAGGATACGGCGGCGTATCATGTCCAGAGAGTAATCCTCGCCAAAGTTCCGCATGAGGCGGACGAAGCGTGGCTTACCGGGCGGTCGGACGGAGATGTCCTTGCCATGCTTCACCTCGTAGCCCTTTCTGCGGAGGGCGTCAAAGAATTGCCGCTCGGTCATGGACTGCCGGATGGCCTCGTCCACGTCGGCTTGGATGAGGCCGCGCCAGGTGGGGCGCTGCTCCTGCTCAGCCTTCCACTCGGCGTACTGCTTGGTCCTCCCGGATTGACTGTGTTCAATGACGGACAGGCCGTATTCCCGGCATAGCTGATCGGACACATCTTTCATTCGCTGGTAGTCCTGCGCTGACCGGTAGTATTTCTTGCCGTCCACAAAGGACACCGTGTTGAGCAGAAAATGGTTGTGCAGGTGGTTGGCCTTGTCCAAATGGGTGGCAACAAGCACCTGATACCGGTCTCCCCAGAGCCGCTGGGCCAGCTTCACGCCGATCTCGTGAACGATCTCCGGCGTGGCCTCGCCGGGGGCGAAGGACTGATAGCCGTGATAGGCCACGGTGCCGGTCTCTTTCCCGAAACGGCGCTTGACCGCCATCATCTCATCTCTGGCTGTGCTGGGTGAGCAGTTGACGCCGGAAACGAATTGATGGAGGATCTCATCGGATTCCTCCATCTGCGTCTTTTTGCTGTTGACGGCATATGCGATCACATCATCCAGTTCCTGCGTCTGCCGGGCCGTCATGTTCTCTTTTTTATAAAAGGCAGGGTTCTCTGTCTTGTCCGGGTTTTCCACATAGATGACCACCTTGCCCAGCCAGCCATTCACCCGCCAGAGAGAAGTGGTGGCCATTTATCACCGGTCCATAGGCATGGGCAGCACCACCGCCTTGGTGATGGTCTTCACGGCATCCTCGAACGTGCGCACCCCGGCGTCGTACCGCGGCGCGTCGATGACATTCAGCACATGGGCCTTCTGGGCGATCTGGTTTAGGTTGACTCCGATCTTGTAGAGCTGGCGCATCATGCCGTAGTAGTCAGGAGGGGGCGCGTCGCGGGGCACGAAACCGTTGATAAGCTGACGGATATACGCCTCGCGGGACAGGCCGCTGCGCCTGACGCGCTTGGCGAGGGCCTCCGCCTCCTTCCGGTTGAGGCGGACTTTGATCTCAATGTTTCTGTTGCTCATTGGCATTCCTTCCTTTCGGGTAGTATGGGGTTACAGGGGACCGCCCCTGTCAAGCTGTGTTTTGTCCCCAAAACACGATGCTTGTTAGGATATGACAGCATCCCCTCCTCCGCTGGCCGGTCCTACGCTCCGTAGGTAGGTTTTACCCGTTGAAGCGCGGACGAACGTGACTGTGATACGGGAACCGACGGGCATATCCGCAAGGCCCAGATAGCCCTTGTCGCTCCAGGCTGCCGCCAGGATATTGCGGCCATCCTCCAAGTCGAGGTACGCGAACAGGCAGTTCCTCTTGCCCCAGCGTTTGCAGACCAGGGCAGCCTCATAGGTCCCTTCAAAGTCGGGATACCGATAGTCACTATCCTGATAGCCGGACTTCAAAAACTCCTCCCAGGATAACGCCCGTTTTTCTGTACGCATTTCTTCAACTCCTTCTGTCATGACTGTGTGGACGCTCCCACAGCCACCGCTCCCGCTGTTCCCGCATGTACTCGTCGTAAGCGGCCTCGCGCCGGTATTTGCACAGCCACGCCCACTCTTCACGAGAGACGAAGCGGGACGGTCTGGGCAGCGGCTGGAGCCGCGGAGTCTTTATTGCCATTAATGAAAACCACCTTCTTTCTTCCGGGCATAGCAAAAGCAGCCCGCGTTTTGCAGACTGCTTGTGATACGATAATATATTTGATTTACTTTTGGAATCGGATGGCGTAGATTATCTCAGCCATCTGGCGCACAGCAGGGCGGCGGTCCTTCACGCGGTTTTTCAGCCACGCGATGTCCGCCTTGGATAACCGGGGCGGCAGGCTTTCCAAACGGCGCAGGGCCATCTGTTCCGCCTTTTCCTCCGGGGGGAGCTTGGCGCAGGCTTTGCATATATGGGCGGCATGACCTTTCCCGGAGAACTTTTCATTGGCCTTGTACTCGCCGCACACCTTGCAGTAATGACCGTGACGCTTCATCTGTAAATAATCACTTCCAAATCATATCATGGTCATGATACTATCATATTCGATAACGGTCTGCAAGCGGTACAGTCGCTTCACCGCTCTTTTGTTTTATCGCGCCGTTTGGTGATGGTCAGCCCCAGGGTCATGCACAGATAATCGTTGTAGTCCTTGCCCCGGGGCGGAGAGCGGATGACTGCGGGAAGGGAGCGCTGTTTGGCAAGCTGGGTCTGGATGGTCTGCGCCGCGAGGAGGCCCTTGTGGTCGTTGTCCAGCCGGAGGACAACGCGGCTGATATTCGGGTGCCCATCCAGATAGTGTGTGAGCGCCAGGGGGAGGACGCTGTTTCTGGATTCATATATCCCAGCGAGGGAGAGCAGGTGATCCTCGCGCCAGTCATGGCCGCCACGCTTTACCAGCGTGGCATAGGAGAGCAGATCAATGGCCGATTCAAAAAGGTGGAGCGTGGAGCTTTCACCTTGGGCCGGGATGTTGAAGGAGTAGCGCTTGTCGCTGCCGTTGGCCTCGCCAATAAAGTCCGTTCCGATGCCACGCAGATTAGCGTACCGGGGCTTTCCGGCCTCGTCCATGCCTACGAACACGACGTTGTGGTGAGGCGTACTCTCGTAGAGCCGCCCGGTGCGGATGCAGAACTCTACGATCTCCGGGTCAATGCCCCGGCCTGTCAGATAGGTCACGGCATGGGTGTTACATGGGCTGGCTCTGGGCAGGAGCAGTACCTTGACGGCGGGGCGTTTGGGTGCAAAATAAGATGACGGCTGTGCGGCTGCCATCCCGACGATCTGCTCCACCGCCTGCGTGAACGGTATCCCTTTCACCTTTATGAGATAGTCCAGCGCTGACGCGCCGCCAATGCCCCGTGAGAACCAAAACCATTTGCCGTTGGAGATTTTCAGGCTGTCATGGGTCCGGGTGCAGTAGGTGTCCCGGCTGAACGGCACCAGTTCCTCCGGCTCATAATTCCGTAGATAGGTGAGCAGGTCCATCTTCCGGGCCTGCTCTACGACAGCGGGGGGAATATATGGCATAACGCCTACCTTTCCGGCCCGGCCTTGGCTCGGGCGATCACGGTATTGGCGCGGCTTTCCACGGTTTCCCATATATCATCCATGTGGCCGGTTTCTTTTTTCTCCCAATCCTTGAACACATCCGTGAGAGGACAGGGGGACTTCAAAAGAGCTTTGGCCTGAGCGCTGGTAAGGTCTTTGTCCTCCAACGACAACAGAATGTCCTCGCGGCTGGTGTACTTATAGGCGTGATTCAGTATTTCATCCGGGGGCAGGGAAAGAAGCCACTCTTTGTACTTCTCCTGCTCCGCAAACATCTTTTTGTATAATGCCGTGTTCAGCTCTTCATTGGTCATGTGCATTACCTCCAGAGAAAAAATATGGCGCTTGTTGACAAACACAGCTCATCCCACCGCGTAGCAGTCTGGATAGCTGGTCCAGCAGAAATAGGTATCGTTGTTCAGATCGTCGTCGTGGTAGGTGAAGGCGATACCGCTGCCCTGGGGAAAGAGGGCCTGGAACACGATGGACGGGTCATTGAAAACGCGTTCACCTTCCAGCAGCCGCATAGCCAGCCGAACATATCGCTCCGAGGGCACATAGTCCTCCCAGCCGTCCGACCATACCGGCTCGTACTGCATAGGGTCCGTCTGGTAGAGGACCTCCCGGATGGTGTCGGGGAACTCCGGCGAGACGACGCGGTTGAGGACCACTTCACCTATGGCCATGACGCCCTGATCCTCCCAATTCGGGCCGCACTCCCAGGCGATGATCTTCGCAAGCAGATAGAGGTCCTCATACTTGACGGCCCCGCCCAGGGCGTACTCCGCGTCCAGACCGCCGTGGTTATCGGCGTGGCACACAGCGTTGACCATGACCTCTTTCCAGTCGATGGGCTCCGGCGTGGCAGTGGGCACCGGTGTGGGGAGAGTTGCGGCAGGCCGGTCGGGTATGGCGAACGACGAGGATATAAAAATAGCGGCCATGATGAACATGGCCGCCACTGCCGTAAAGAGTGACTTGTATTTCATTTTTCTTTCCCTTATAATTTAATGGTTCGATTTGAACCGGCGATTGTTCTCCATCAGCTCGGTAAAAGTGACCGGCTGATAACCGTTAATTTCCACGCCGGCGTTCAGCACATTCTCCCGGCAGCGCAGCAGCGGCCAAAAGTCCGCGTTCGTGTTGGCGTGGATGTGACCGTGGATCATGTATGACCGACGTGCGTGTTTCCAGGTGAGCAGGGGGTAATGGCACAGCGTCAGGGCGTGAGCGCCGTCTGAAAGCTCCAAATAGTTGTCAACGCTGGTAAAATACCGCGAGATCTCCACCTTGTTCATCCAGGAGCTGTCATGGTTGCCTACGATCAGCCGCTTCTTACCATTGAGCCGTTTCAATATGCTCTCCGGTTCCTTGCAGCGAAAGAACATATCCCCCAGGATGAACACGGTGTCATTGGCCCGTACTCTGTTGTTCCATGCGGCGATCAGCGCCTCGTTCATGGCGTTCACATCCGGGAATGGGCGCTGGCACATCCATATGCTGTTGGCATGGCCGAAGTGTGTATCCGCCGTAAAATAGATCATTACTTTCTTCTCCTATGCCGAACAGTTATATCAGCCGGATCATATCCGCATACACATTTTGAACAAACGAGGGGCATCGCTCTTTAGTGCTGGGCTGCTCCAAGGTCTGCACCGTCACGAGGTCGATCCTCTTTCCGATGCAGGCGCGGATGTCCTCGTACAGCGCACCTATCATCAGGCCACGGACTACCGAGCCTGCGCGGTCAATGAGAATATCCACATCGCTCTGCTCCGTGGCCTCGTTACGGGCATAGGAGCCGAACAGATAGACCGCCCGGATGCCGTACCTCCTGGCTACGGGCGTTATTATCTTTTTCAGTTCGTTTACGGTGTAGATCATTCGGAAGTTTCCTCTGGCTGTCCTACATTTGTTTTGACCGGGAGTGTGTTCTGCTTGCTGCTCCAGATGATACCGTATTATGCAGTCCGTAGATTAGCATACTTTCGCCGTGCCCGCAAATGTGCGAAGGTATGCTCAGAATCACCGCTCTATAATACCAAGGCAAAAGGCAACACGAGTTTCTGAAGCGAAAAGATTATTTCTTGTATGTCTGGCGTTGGTCTGCTATACTATAAGTGTAGCACCATCAGTATAATGGCGGGAGGGTGAAGCCTGTGCCAGTACATGAAATAGAAGAACTGAAAACCCGATTTGTGGAGTCTCTATCTCCGATGCAGGTATATCTGTTTGGTTCCTATGCGGACGGGACCCACACAGAAGACAGCGACTTGGATTTTTACATCGTTGTTGATGACAAGGACGAGAACCTTTTTGACTTAACTGTTCAGGCGTATAGGGCGATTTGCAAAGTCAAACAGCACCCGGTCGATATTCTGGTCGGCACGAAAGCCAGCTTCGAAGCCCGCAGGGATACTCCGTCTGTTGAGAGAGAAGTATACCGCAAGGGGGTGCTTCTTTATGGCTGACAATACAGGTAAGTGGATGAAGATCGCGGAGAATGACTATGCTGTAGCAAAGCATCTTTACGAAGTATACCGTCCCATGCCAACTGAGATCATCTGTTTCCATTGCCAGCAAGCTGCGGAAAAAGCTGTGAAGGCGGTGATCCTGTCGTCAGACATCACAGACGAGGTTCCGAAAAAACATGACATTTCATTTCTCTTGCAATGTCTTGAACAGCGGTTCACAATTGATGATCGCTATTTTGCGTATGCTGATTATTTGAACCCATTTGGTGTGATGGTTCGATATCCAAATGAAATGATTTTGGGAGAGCAGGGACCCAAGAAAGCGCTTCAATATGCCAAGGCACTTTTAGATTGGGCTAAGAGCGTTATTCCGTGTGAGCCTTAAACGATTCAGAAGAACATGTAGGGGAAGTATAGATTCCCTCTGACAGACAGGGGGGCAGGGTGGCCTGCCCCCCTGCTCACCGCTCGTAGTCCCGGCTTCTGCCGCGCTCCGGCGCGTCCTCATCGGGCGCATCGTCTATGAGCGTTTTGTCCTTCTGGTCCAGGTTCAGCAGCACGTTCAGCTCATTGAGCCGCTTGGATTTTTCGGTCAATTCCTCCTCTCTGGCAAACGGGGCCTCCAGCTCTGTACGGGCATTGTCCAGCTGGTGGCGGGCCTCCTGCAGCGCCTCTTTCGTTTCTTTGAGCCGTTCCGCGAACCTCTCTATCACGTTATCCATACGGGTGAAGTTGCCGAACACATCCGCGCCCAGCACGACTTCATGGGACAGCTCACCTTTCAAGGCCAGCCGGTAATCTCTGGTCAGGCGTTCAAAGGATATATACACGTCAAAGCCCCGGTACTGGCCGAACACGCCCGTTTCCGTGCCTGTCATGGTGGTGCATTTGGTGAGAATAGCCTTGCCCGCCTGCTCCTTGTCGGTGACGGTCACGCCGTCTATGACCATGCCCACGAAGCCCTCCTTGGGCTTGGGATGGGCCTCGGCGGTCTGTCCGTCGGCGGTGTATCCGGCTATCTTCTCCGTCAGCTCCGCGATTTTTGCGGGATAGGTCCGCAGCACCATGCTTTCCAAAGAGTACCTCTGGTTCAGATAGGCCGCTTTGAGCATTTGCAGCTTGCTGACCTCCATCTCCAGCTCGCATTTTTCTATGATAAGCGGGTTGCCGGTGGCCAGAGCCTTGATCTCGGCATAGGACAGCGCGGTTTCATCCACATCATCCGCGACGCGGGCGGGGGTCTTGCTGGTCATGATCTGGGAGATGAACCGCTGCTTGTTCTCCACAAGCTGATACAAATAGCTGTCGAAGGTGCCCTCGGTGACGTAACGGAAAACCTCTACTTCCGGGTTGGTGTTGCCCTGACGGACGATGCGGCCCAGGCGCTGGGCCAGATCGGAGGGCCGCCAGGGGCAGTCAAGGTCATGGAGCGCGATGAGCCGGTCCTGGCAGTTGGTGCCAGCGCCCATCTTCTGTGTGCTGCCCATGAGGACGCGCACCGTCCCGGCCCGGACCTTGGCGAACAGAGCCTGCTTTCGCACATCCGTATCCGCGTCGTGGATGAACGCGATCTCATTCTCCGGGACACCTTTTTCCATGAGCTTCTGTTTCAGGTCGTTGTATACGTCAAAGCCGCCGTCTTTCCGGGGTGTGGAAAGGTCGCAGAAAACGAGCTGAGCGCTGCGCCGGTCCCTGGTCTGCTCCCATATCTGAAAGACATTCTTGGCGCATCTGGCCACTTTGCCGTCCGGGTCATCCGGGGCAAGAGGCTGCACCAGCCGCATATCCAGCGCCAGCTTTCTGCCGTCGTTGGTAACGCGGAGCATATTGTCCACCGTAGGGTCAACATGGCCTTTCCGTATCTCTTCCGCCCGTTCCGCCAGTCCAGCTACCATTTCCTGCTGCAGTTCGGATGGGGAAATGACCTCGGTGTGGAAGTTGGCCTTGGGTACGGGGAGCTTGAGCATATCGGCGGTCTGGATGTCCGCCGCCATCTTGAACGTGCTCATCAGCTCCGGGAGGTTGTAAAATTTAGCAAAGCGCGTCTTGGCCCGGTAGCCGGTGCCTTCTGGTGCAAGCTCTATGGCGGTAATTGTTTCCCCGAAGCTCGACGCCCAATCGTCGAAAAAGACGAGGCCCATATCCTGCAGCACCTGATACTGGATGTATCGCTGGATGGTATACAACTCTACCATACTGTTCGAGATGGGTGTGCCGGTGGCGAAAATGGTCCCACGATGGTCTGTCAACTCGTCCAGATACTGCGTTTTCATAAACAGGTCGCTGGACTTTTGGGCGTCCGTCTGGGATATACCGCCTACGTTCCGCATTTTTGAAACGACGTAGAGGTTTTTGAAATAATGGCTTTCGTCCACGAACAGGCGGTCTATGCCCAGCTCCTCAAAGTCCACCACATTGTCTTTCCGCGTGGTATCGTTGAGCCGTTCCAGCCGCGTTTCCAGGGAGTGCTTCGTTTTTTCCATCTGCTTGATGGAGTACCGCGGGGTTCCATCTTCTTTCCGTGCCTCTTTTATCGCGTCTGTAATCTCGTCAAGCTGCTTCATAATGAGCAGCCGCTGACGCGCCACGGACATGGGGATCTTTTCAAGCTGGCTGTGGCCGATGATAACGGCGTCATAGTCGCCGGTGGCGATCCGGGCGCATATCTTCTTCCGGTTGGCCGTTTCAAAATCCTTTTTCGTGACCACCAGCAGATTCGCCGCGGGGTAGAGCTGCAGAAACTCGGAAGCCCATTGGCCGGTGATGTGGTTGGGCACCACGAACAGGGACTTGGTACACAGGCCCAGCCGCTTCATCTCCATCGCGGCTGCAGCCATCTCGTAGGTCTTGCCCGCGCCCACCTCGTGGGCCAGAAGCGTATTGCCGCCGTAGATGACATGGGCGATGGCGTTGACCTGATGGGGCCGCAGCGTGATCTCCGGGTTCATGCCGGGAAACGTCAGGTGGGAGCCGTCATACTCGCGTGGCCGGATGGAATTGAAAGTCTCATTGTAAATATGGCACAGCCTCTCGCGGCGGTCAATGTCCCGCCATATCCATTCCTGAAATTTCTGCTTGATAAGCTCCTGCCGGTCCTGGGCGATGGCCGTCTGTTTAGCGTTGAACACAGCGTTCTTCTTCCCGGTGAGGGGGTCCTCCACATAGTCGAACACCCGCACGTCCTTCTGATTAAGGGTCTGCTCGAATATACGGTAAGCGTTCACCCTGTCCGTGCCGTAGGTGGTGCGGATCTTGATGTTCACCCGGTCATAGGTCTTGTTGGAGATGGTCCACTCGCCGCTGAACCTGGAATGGGTGATCTTGATCTTCTGCTGTGCATAATAGGATGTCCCGAACAACTCAAACATGAAATCCTCATAGTCCGATATGGGGACCCAGCTTGCACCGATGCGGACGCCGATCTCCCCGGCGGACAGGTCGGGCGGCTGCACCGCCTCCAGCGCGGCCACGTTCCGGTCCAGCCGGCTTTGTTCTTCGGGCGGTAAAGCGTCCCGCATGGCCCTGGCCATGCGGAGCTTCTTCCGCACGTTCCCGGACAGGTACTCGTCAGCGGGCACCAGCGGGTAGAGGCTCATGTCCTTTTGGGCCTCCGAAATATCCTTGGGGTCCTCGGCGCAGTCCACCGCCCGAAAGATAACCCCGTCCAGCTCGTTTTCCAGTTCCTCCGGGGTCTTGCCGGACAGCTCGGACATAAAGGCCATATCCACGCGGGCCCTCTCGGTGATGGACACGGCCAGGGCCTCCGCCGACGTGTCCACATGGGTGACAGGCTCATGGGGCCGGATGGTGCGCTTGGTGAACATATCGGCCTTGCGCTCAAATTTGTTCTCCTTGTCGTACACCTCCAGGGAACACAGCAGATAGTAGCTGGAATCGTCCTCAAAGGCCAGACGGTTGCCGCGGGTATTGAGCCGGTCGTACTTTCTCACGAAGCTATCGTAGAGGCTGTTTAGCCTGCGCTGCTCTGCCTCGATCTCGCTGTCCGGGTAGTTCTCCGTTTGCAGCTCGATGAGGCGGCGCACACAGTCCCGGAGGGCGATCATGCCCCGGATGCGGTTCTCCGCCGTGGCGGAGGTCTTGACCGGGCGCATGACGGAGTTTTCGCGGAAATAGATCCTGCCGTCTACGACGGTGAAGCTGAAATTGCGCACGGTGGGGTCGGCGGGGATGGATTCATCTTGTTCCTCGTCCAGCTCGTCCTGCTCGTAGGCGGTGATCTCGGCGTGGAGGTTGGCGACGGCCTCGGCCAGAAGCTGAGACAGATCGGCGCCCTCGTAGGCTTTGCAGGCGCTGTCCATGCCGAAGCGGGTGGACTGCATGACCATATTGCCCAGCACCATCTCCGGGTGCTGGACAAAATAGCTGTTCATGCGGATACCATCCTCGGTGTTATCCAGATGCACCCAATCCGGCTCTATATCCGTGAGCCGGTCCCGCTTTTGCAGGAAGATGATGTCGGATGTGACTTCTGTGCCGGCGTTGCGTTTGAAGGCATTGTCCGGCAGACGGATGGCTCCGATGAGGTCGGCGCGCTGGGCCAGATACTTCCGAAAGGCGCTGCTCTCCTTGTCCATCGTGCCCTTGCTGGAGATGAACGCGATGATCCCGCCGGGGCGCACCTTGTCCAGCGCCTTGCCGAAGAAGTAGTCGTGGATGAGCCAATGGTGCTTGTCGTACTTCCGATCCGCCACCCGCAGGTCCCCAAAGGGCACATTGCCGATGGCCACGTCGAAGAAGCTGTCCGGCATCTGCACCTTTTCAAAGCCGTTGACGGAAATGCTGCTGTTCTGGTAGAGTTGCTGGGCGATACGGCCCGATATGCTGTCGATCTCCACGCCATAGGCACGGCTGGCGGCCATATCGTCCGGAATCATGCCGATGAAGTTGCCGACGCCGCAGGCGGGCTCCAGGATGTTGCCGGACTGAAAGCCCATCTGGGCCAGAGCCTTATACATGGCCTCGATGATGACCGGGGACGTATAAAAAGCGGTCAGGGAGCTGGCCCTGGCCGCCGCGTATTCGTCCTCGGTGAGAAGGCTTTTCAGTTCCTGATACCTGCTGTGGCGCTCGTCGAAGCAGTCCGCGAGGCCGCCCCAGCCCACATACCGGGAAAGGACCTCCTGTTCCTCCGGCGTGGCGAGGCGTTCCTCGGCCTCGATGCGCTTCAGGGTGCGGATGGCCGCGGCATTGGCAGCGAACTTCTCGCTGGGGGTGCCGTAACCAAGCTGTGGGTCGGTGATACGGAAGTTGCGGCGCTGGTCTGCCGGTATCTCCGGGCGGAGGGTGGTGAACGTGACGCGCTCCCGCCTGGGCGGTGGCGCAGGGATGGCCTCGGTCTGCTCATCTACGGGGGCCTGCGGCGTGACCGGCTCCCGCACCTGGGGCGGTGTGGAGAACACGGGGGCGTCCTGCGTCTCGGATATTCTGGCGTCCGAGGTGGCGGCTATATCGTAGATCCGCCGCCGCACATCATCCGGCATAGCCTCGTCGTAGATCTTCACGGAGCGGTCCGGCGCAATATGGGCCACGGTCTGATAGTCCCCGTCCACCATCCGCAGGCGGTTCCAGACGGTAAGGCCGTTGCCCATGTGAGCGTAGCCCAGGGCATAGGCTGTCCCCGGCTGCCTGCCCTCCATTTCTTTTTCGGGCAGTCGCCCCGGCCCGCTGGCCGGGGCCTCAAGCTCCGGTTCCTCTTCCGGGAGAGGCACGTCCATGAGTTCGTTGAAGTCCAGACGGTACAGTTCTCTGTCTATGAGTTCCTGGAGGGAACCATATACACGCTGGTGTACCAACTTGTTGTCCACATAAAAGTCCAGGGACCAGCCGATGAGGTCAACGCTGACCTGTATTGTATGAGCCTCATCCTCCGACGTGGTGTATGCCACGCCCACTTTGGTTAGGTCGGAGTAGTCACCATCGCTGTCAAATTCCTCCTGGCAGTATTCGTTGATGAGATTCTTGGCCAGTTCCATCTGGGGGGACAGTTCCTCCTCCATCTGCCGGAGGACCTCTATGGTATGCCCCAGTTCGTCGTATATCTCGTCCGGCGCGTCATCCGCGTTGAGGAATGATTCAAGGACGAAAACGATCTGCGCCAGTCCCTCCGGCGTCCGCAGCGCCTGCCGGGTCTTGACCGTGGCCTCGTCATAGGTAGATACGCCCAGCGATTCCATGTACTCGCCGCCGTCGAACTCCTGATAGAAATGCAGTATATCGTGGGCCAGCTCCGCCTCGCGGGATATGACCTCCTGCTTTTGCGTATCTGCTGCCGAACTGACATCTCGCCGCACCGTCTGAATAAACGGGCTGGCATTGAGAGCGTCCGGGTCCACGACCTTGCCATCCACGATCCCGGATTTGGCAAGCTCCTCCCGGACAGCAGCGGGGTCTATATCTGAAAAATCATCCTCGGATCGCTCCGGCTCCGCGTCCCGGTCTGAAAGCTCGGCCAGTATCTCCAGCGCAATCTCCAGATCACCGTATATTTCCTCATTCGGATCGGCGTGGTCAAGAAAGGCGCGAAGCTGCTCTGTTATCATGTCGCGCTGGGTGGGGTCATGGAGCCGCTGCTCCAAAGATTCCAGCGCGGCGGCCTCGTCTGGCTGTTGCAGAGTTTCCAGATAGGTCGAACCGTCAAATGCTTGGAAAAGCCGCAAAATATTCTCGGCCAAGTCCGGGTATGGGTCCGATTCTTCCCGCGTCGTGACCATCGTGCCATGCACCATGACGGGCTGTTTTTTCTCTCCGAACAGGGAGAACGTGCCGTCGCGGTATGCGGAGAGGTTGATGAACGCCTGCTCCCGGCTGTCATGGTCGCGGTCCTCCGGGTCCGTACTTACCCGCAGTCGGAGCATCATTTCATAGAGCACATCGACTTCTGAGGGGTCGTTCAATGCTCTGGCGATAAGCCCCACGGCGTCGGTAAAATACATATCACGGGGATATGGCCGCTCAAAGATAGCGGGCGCATTGGAGAAAAAGTGGTAGATCTCCCGCGCAAGCTGCTCACGCTCATAGTCGGGCATGGCGGCCCGATCCTCATCGTCCAGAAATGCCCCGGCGTCGATCATGACGGAGATGCGCTTTTCTATCTTCGGCCACGACAGTTCCACTTTTGCGTATGGGGCCGTTATGGAGCCGTGGCTGAAAGAGAGGCCCTTGCTTGTCCAGGTGGTGTTGTCGATGCCATTGTAGGAACCGCTGTACTCGCCGTGGACTTTTTTCAGATACTTCCGGCGTTCTTCGTGGTCTGGATGGGCCAGAAAATAAGCATACACGCCGAGGCGATATTCCGTACTCCCCCGGAGCTGCTTATCTATCTCGTCGCCGGTAATGAAAAACCGCCGTTGAGGGTCGTGGCCCTCGGCGGCGGTGAAGATGACCGGCTCCCTTTGTAGGTCGGTGAGCCGCTGCAGCAGTTCTCGCGGTCTGTGATAGTGGAAGCGGAGAATATCCCGGTTTTCGTCATAGGCGTCCGCGAACACGCGCACCTCATCCACAAGGAGCTGCAAGCTTTCCGGCTGCTCCAGCAGGGATTGGATGGCGGCGCTTTCTTCCGGGAACCCAAGATTGGTGTTGTGGATGGACATGGACACGGGGAGAAATTTGTCTCTGAAATCCTCCTCAAAATCCCGGCAGAGATACAATAGCTTGTTCGCCAGTTCTTTGCGCTCGTGGGATGCCGCTTGGTCAACCTCCCGTTGGGGCATATACCGGCCCAGATCCAGCAGCTCCCGGATACGCCTCGCGGCCTCCTTCCAAGTGAGCGTGGTAGCGCCGGGGCGTTGGGCGGTATCGCCGGTGTCTATGCGGATGCCGTCCGGGGTGTACCATATTGAATACTGCCGGTCGTTCAGATAAAAGCCCGCGCCATTGGTGCCGTAATGCTCCCGGAGGAACACGGCGTTATCCTCTAACGGCTTGTCCTTCATAAACCATGCGCAGATGGCAAGGCGGCTGTTCTCGCGATTTGCTCCGATGCACATGGCCTCGTCAATGACCTGCTGAGGCAGGCGGAGGTCGGACAGGAAGGAAAACTGCGCGTCAGCCAACGACGATCCCGGTTCCTCGCCGCCGAAGCCGAACATGGTCATCTGCTGGTCATCCTGGGGCGGCAGCTTCTTGGCGCTGGTATTGACGCCGTATTCCCGCCGGTTTATGAGCTGGCCCATCCATTCGGCGATGATCCCCCAGGAAAACAGGGATTGGTGTGTGGGGGATGTGTAGGACCCGGCCCACATCACAAGGCCGTCATCCTGGGCTACATATCCATAACGCTCGCCGTCTATGATCGCCTCGGTGAACCGGTAAGGGTATGCCTGCCGGATATATTCGGTCCGGTCGTTAATATCGGGATGCAGAGAGAAGAAAAGCTCTATCTGCTCTTTCGTGAAGATGAGGTCGTTCTCCCGGTTGGCAAGCAGGGTCATAATGGGCTCTTCATCCAAAAGCGCGGGGAGCTCACTGCCCCTCGCGCTCTCGGCCACGACATTGGTTATGCGTAGATCAGTTCCTGGAGTACCATTTCCTCCGCCGCCTGCTTGATGTTGTTCATCAGGCCCGCCCACTTCATCTGGTCGCGGGCTTTCAGTTCCTCCGTCACGCCCTCGGCTCTCGCCATCTGCTCCGTGATCTGCTCCACTCTGGTCCGCGCTGTCCGGTCGATCTCCATCAGGTGCGGATTCAGCTTCCCGCTGGTCAGAAGATTCGTAAAGGTTATGGGTCGGCTCTGCTTCAGAAACCTCCGGCGCAGAAGCGCGTACTTCCCAAGCTGGATCTCCGGCTCCTGGTGCGGCAGATAGTTCGGTATCCTGTACCCGTTCACCATCGTGTAGCCTATCTCGTTCATCGTCTGCGCTCCTTTCTGGCGTCTGATTTGTTGTTCTGGGGACAGCATATTCCCATTCCGGCTCCAACGCAAATGTGCGATTTGATTTTTCCGCCTCTTTTTGCAGATCAAGAGCGGTCCGGGCGATCTCCGAAAGGCACATCTGCCCAATGTCGCTGGTGGCCTTACCAAGAGCGTTCAGCGTATCATGGGTGTTGAAATTGATCACGCCGCGAAAATCATCGTCGTCGAAGTAGTCGCCGGTGTCCTGTCCGCACCGGGTCAGGAGCATATACGCGATACTGTTTTGGAGCGTGTTCCGATAGAGGACCTCTACATTGAGATCGTCCAGATCTTCCAGAAAACTGTCCGCCGTAAATTGCCGCAGTTCAGAAAGATAGTCCGGCATGTTGTCCAGAACCGCGTTTTTTGCCGCGGAAATGAGCGCCTGTGCGAAGGTGTCCTTGTTCTCCAACTCTCCGAAGCCGTTTTCCAGCGTTTCCGTGACCTCGGCTTCATACGCCGGGCGCATGGCCCAGATGGGCACGGGCCGGCTGAAGCGTCCGGGGTGGGTGTCGGAAATGTCGAAGTAGTATTTGAGCCGGGACCGACCCTCATAGTCCCGGTCAAAGACGGGGATGCCGGTGGCTCCCCGGTTGACCCAGCGCCCAAACCGCCTGTTCCATCGCTCGATCTCCAGCACGGCGGTGGCGTCTGGGCGCTGGGCATAGACCAAAAGCTGTTCCTCAAAGGGAAGCCGGTAGTTGCGGCAGGCGGAGGCCAAAAACCGCTGCCACTCCTGGGGCGCGGTCACTTCCCGCTGCGTCCGCTGGTACAGCTCGGCCAATAGGTCGATTCGTTTCGCCATGTGGGTGCTTTACCTCCTAACGCTCAAAATCTCGGTGCTTTACCTTTTTCGGCGGGTGTTTCGCCATGTATTCCGATACGGTGGAGAGTACACCCTCATAGTTCCAGTCCTTTTCCGGGTCAATGTCCAGGTAGGCATTATTTATAGTTTTGCTCGGCACAAGTTTGAGCGGTTCGCTGGAAATCAACGTTCCCAAATGGTTCACCATGATCCATCTGGCGATTTGCACCGGATCGCCGCGCATATCGTCATCGTGCCGTACCTCGTACATATACAGACCTTTTGGAACAGTAGCGCGATCTATCCGCAGACAGGTGAACAGCATGGGCTTGCCCAGCACCGTGACTTTCTCAAACTTCTCTTTCACTGCGTCCTGACGGTAACTCATAGCAGGCTCCTTTATCTTGCCTCCGCCCGTATCTGAACAGCCGGCTGACGCTGGCGGGGGAGCGTCCAGCCGTAGACCTGGGCGATCTCATCCCCCGGCCTCCGGGTCACGCGGGTGATGTCGGCGCGGGTGGCGATGCCCCGGTAGAGCTTTTCTTTCAGAAGCTCTATCTGCGTATCGCTGGCGGTGTCCTTGTAAACGCGGTAGAGATAGTGGTTGGTGCCGTCGTGGTGGATGTCGTCACAGCGCAGGTCCCCCAGCTTGTCCACATACCATGTGGCATAATAGGTGTCGCGGTTGGTATAGAGGCAATCCCGGATATTGCCGCTGGCGATCTCCTTATAGCCCATGTGCCGTCCGTGCCAGAGGCCCAGATCGCCCGCTACAAGGATAGGCCGGGACAGTTGGATATTCAGATTGACGCGCTCATCCTCCAGGTACTCACTGTTGAGTTCATACATGAGGGCGACGCGCTTATCCTCGGACAGATCCGGATATTCTCCCTCCAAATAGTCCCGCCAGTCCTCATAGTCCAGGTCGTAGTCGCTCCAAATGAGATGATCTCCGTCTGTCATCGTGCGTCACCTCTATCCTGATGCCTGGGCTTGATGAGCTTGCCCTGCTCATCGTAGTTGGCAGGGTCTGCGATGGGATTGGACCAGCCGAACATGGAACCGGCGCTCATGGCCGCCGCCTGCGCTTTGCTTACGCTGCCCTGTCGATTCATCTCATCGACAAATTCTTTCCCGTTTTCGCCGTACACAGGAGAAAGGTCGCTGCGGTAATATCCCTGCTCACCTTTCTTCACAATGCCGATCTCATGCGCGGTGAGAACATAGACATAGCAATGTTCCGGCAGAGAAGACCGCAGCGGGATCACGGTATTGCCGCACCGCTCCATCATCTCGGCAAACTGGCAGATATGATACAGACCGTTTCCGACCTCAACATGGCAGTCGTCGATATACCGACATACCCTGTCCAGCTTTTCATCGGTGCTGGTGGTTATTCGCACCGTATCGCCATCCGGGATGCGGAACAGCTCCTTATATCCCGGCGTGATGAAGCGAATGCCTCTCTCAGCATGTTTCATATGCCTGTCCAGCCAGTCGCGCCGGTAGCAGTAGATATAGAGGTTATACTCGCCCCGGTTGGGGTTGAGCCTCATGAGATAGGCGTACTGCGCTGTGTCGGCCCGGAAGCCGTATTCCCGGTCGTTGCCAAAACTGCTCTCCGGCTGGGAATAACAGTAGTGGGACAGCGCACCCCGATCTTTGAGGACGCCGCCGTACTGCGGGTCGAAGCGCATGGCGTTCACCACATCGTCCAGCTCCGTTTTGAAAACGTCCGTTTTCATATCCCGGTCATGGTCATCCCAGGAAGTGAAAAAGCCCTTGCCGTTGCTGCCCATATCGCCGCGCAGATGGCCGATGCAGCCGCTCTGGGCCATGATCTGCTGGCTCTGGGTGTAAGAATACATCCGCTCCGGCTTCGTCATGGGCCGTATTTTTAAGTCCATTACCGTTCACGCTCCTTTTCCCGCTTGTTCCTGGCGGCGGCCTCCAATCGGCGCTGGCGATCCTGCCAGTATTCCGGGTGGAATTGCTTCACCCTGGCGTTTATGAACTTGCTGTACTCCCCCGGGGCGTAACAATCGTTGACAGGCTCGGTCATTTTCTTTGCGTCCAGTAATTCCCGGATGGCCACCGGTGCATCATGCTCCCTTTCAAAGCAATTGAAGTTGTCTTTGACAACACCACAACGAAGAGCACTGGGAGACATGAATGCCCGCGCGACATTTTGCCCGACCATGATGCCGCTGTGAGTGCGCGTAGACACGTAGTAAACGCCGTCACATATCGTATTGGCTCCTATTACCGTGCCCCATGGCGAATAGCACGGTATGCTATACTTC
This sequence comes from uncultured Oscillospiraceae bacterium, assembly GCA_947626585.1. GTDB lineage: Bacteria > Bacillota > Clostridia > Oscillospirales > Oscillospiraceae > RUG626. The sequence continues at coordinate 12,275 of CANQSU010000004.1, read as the reverse complement.
TCCGTCTGACAGGACTTTTTCGGTGCGTGTTCTTCGTCCCACTGGGCTTTCTCCAGTGCCCGGTCAAAAAGGTCTGTCTGTGCGCGGTGGAAATCACTGAAGTAGTGACCCCAATAGTAATTCGTGCCGCCGTCGCAGCGCCATGTTACATAGAGGTCCGGGGCTTTTTTGTTCTTGCCGAGAACGAACTCCGTATCGCCTACGGGTACGGACTGGATGATGGTGTATCCGGCGTTGATTCGTTCTGCCATTCATCTGGCCTCCCTTCCACGGTCGTGCTTTTTCTCCTGCTGCTGATACTTCTTCAGCCCCTGCTTTGCCCACTCCGGGGCCTGCTCCGACGTCATAGTGCCAAGAATGTCCCGGCGCTCATATATGGCCTCTTTGCCGGTATAGAGATCCACGCAGAAGCAGGCGGAGTCGCGGGCATGGGGCGATGCGCCGAAACCGCCGGTGCAGAGCTTGATCTGGTGGGGCGCCGCCCGGTACTCCGGGCGCAAAACCTCCTGTTTGATGACCACGATCCGGTCGCGGAGATCGTCGTTTCCGTCAATAGGGGTGCATCCCTCGGCGGTGATAGGCCGGTCATCAATGCCCGCTGCGGCGGGCTGACGCATTCTCACCTCGATCTGTATGGCCTGGGCCTTTAACCGGTCAGAGAAGTCCTTGACCGCCTCCACATAGCTGCCGTAGGCTGTGGCCTCCTCATATATAAGGCGCAAGCCTGTATCCTGGCAAAAAGCGCACACATACCGCTCGTCTGGCGGGGCCTGCAAATTTTCGCCCAGGACGATCTCCCGGCCGCCCAGAGTGATGGCCTGGATGATCTCATAATCGCCGGCCATGCGCTTTTCTTCGTTCATCCCAGACCCACTTCCTCCAGGAACTTCTCCAAAGCCCTGTCCGGGCAATGCTTGCACCTCTTGGGAATGGGAACCTTTTTCTGGATAAACAGCACCGTGCGGATGTTGGGGACGGTGATATTGGGGACCTCCACCAGCTCCTCCGGCTTGAGGGAGAGGATATCTGCGGGGGCGTATCCGGCCTGCTCGAAAATGCGGAGCAGGCGCTTTTCGTAGGGTTCGTGCTGCATGGTTGACAACTCCTTTCAAGATTGATTTGGGTATAAAAATAGGTGGCTTGCGCCGCTGGGGTGGTAACGCTTTTTCTTTCGGGCGGTCAGGCGGTTTTCCGGGGTAAGGTGTGGAGAGGGGGAGCGTGGCCTGCCCTCCGGAGAGCCACGGGCTGAAAAAGGATACTTATGGGCTGCTGTCAGCGTTCCATGTCTCGCTGGCGCTTGCGGTACAGTTCAAGAGCCTTTACGATGGTGTCCTCAATTCTCTGTGCGGGCGTCCCCGGCGCAAAAAACCGGCTTATCCGCTCTTTCGGCATCTTGAACTGCTCCACCTGATTGGGTTTTTCCTCCTGCATGATGGAAAGTATCACATCTTCGTTCAACTTGCCCTCCTGAGAGAACTTGCGCATTTTGAGGGCCTGGGCGTGGGAAGGGGTGCGTTCTTCGCTATCCATCGTTTCGTGCAGAGCCGCCTGCTCGTCCGGGGAGAGATAGGACAGCTCCACGGCGGGGCGCATGGCGATCTTGTTCTCGTCCACCAGAGAGAGCAGCTCCGGGATAAGGGAAGTCAGACGGATATATCGGTGAATTTGCGTTTTTCCGTCTGGGGATTGGTCTGCCAACTCTTGATTTGACCTTGCTCCCAACTTCGTCCCCACTGGGGACGAAGTTAAATCCACCCGATTCCCCTGCCGCCGCATGGCGTCCAGCTTCATTTTGTAGGCAAAAGCCTTTTCGCTGGGGAGTATCTTCTCCCGCTGGAGATTGCTCTCCACCATCGCCAGGATCGCATCATCATCCGACATCTCGCGGACGATGCAGGGAATGGTCGCCACGCCCGCCAGCTCCGAGGCAGCCTTGCGCCGGTGTCCGGCCACCATCTGATAGCCGTCGCCCATTGGTCGCACCAGCGCCGGGACCAGCACCCCGCGGGCCTTTATGCTCTCCGCGAGGTCGGCCATGTCCTCGTCCATCCGCACCTTGAACGGATGGTCGGGAAAGTCGCTGATCTGGTCCAGCGGAATATCTACAAGGTGTTCTCGCTTGGCCTCGTCCCGTTCCTCCTGCGTGGTAAACAGGTCATCTAGCGAGGTCAGCAGACCGGCTGCGCTTCTTCTCGCCAATGTCCAGCACCTCCTTTACCAGATTGCGGTATGCCTCCGCCGCTTTCCCCCGCGGCTCATGGCGGAAAATGCTCTTGTCCTCCAGACTGACTTCTGCCAGCCGTACTGTGGCTGGGATAACAGAATCGAATATGGGGATGTTCTTTCCTGCTCCGTTTCTGACCGATTCCACTATATCCTTACGAAAGGCGGTGTTGTTGACCATCGTGAGGACCACGCCGCCGATCTTTAGGTTGCGGTTCACCTGACGTTTAAGGCTGTTCACGGTGCCCACCAGCTCCGTCATGTCCTCGGCGGCCAGATAATCCGCCTGCACGGGGATGATAACGTAATCTGCTGCGGCAAGGCAGTTGAGGACGAGCATACCCAGGGACGGGCGGCAGTCCAGCAGTACATAGTCATAGTCCTTTTTCACGCCGGCCAGATACTGCTTCAAGACCGTTTCCCGGCTCATCACGTTCACAAGGCTGACTTCCACGGCGGACAGCGCCCGGTTGCCAGGAATGAAGTCGAAGCCCTCGTTATGATGGAGTATCTCCGGGTGTCCGTCCCTGTTGATGTCCTCCACCACATCATTCATCACGGTGGCCAGGGTCATGGTCAGCTCATGGGGCTTGCGTAAGCCCAGCATTTTGGTGAGATCGCCCTGGGGGTCCACGTCCAGAAGCAGCACCCGCTTTCCCTGGGCGGCGAGTCCCGCGCCCAGATTGAACACGGTGGTGCTTTTTCCGACGCCGCCCTTTTGGTTGGCCACGGCGATCACTTTCGGTTTTGCCATTGGGTTTGATACCTCCTACAATAAATTTACGGTCAAGGGCACGGCAACCAGCCACGCCTGTTTCCGCATCATTGCCCAAGCTGTTAGAATGAGAGTGTCTTGGTCTGACAAACACCTCCGGGAGCCATAGCGTCCGTTTGAAGTCCATCAGCCAGCCTTCAGATAGAATGATCCGCCTGGCAGTGCGGACGGATATGTAGGGAAATAGCTTTGCAAAGTGTGAAAGATATTAGTTCGTGCAATAAATTTTATTATTTGTGTCAAATTAGTTGAAAATATCTGATGTTTTTCTATAATTCCATTACAAATGAGGAGCTATTGACATTTGCTTTGGAGGAGCACCTATCAACAAGAAAGGGGGAACATTTTTGACTGATTGTCACGCGAATACTGTAGAGAACAATTTGCAAATGTTGCATGGCCTACTCATAATTCATTGTAAGAAAATCTATAAGAGGAGGAAATTTTCATGAAGCGCAACTTGATTGCTTTGTTCTTTGCCGTCATTCTTGCATTTTCGCTAGCCATTCCTGCTTTCGCAAGTGAAGAATCTCAACTGTATGTTCCTTTGGGTCTCCCGGATCCGGAGTCCATCATCATTGATACGACTTCAGAAACATTTGGGACAACTCGTGGGATTAATGCACATTTTCCGTTTTCCTATTATGGGAATGTAAAGGACCTTGTTGTGACTGATTCTACAACCAAATACTTTTACAATTATGATTTAACGGGTGGCAAACTGATTATCACTGGTTCAAACATAAGTTTCTCTCCGTATACGAATAATACTTCTGGTCGTGCTGGCGCATGTTATTGGGATGGGCAAGGTGGAATATACGCAACAAATCCTGGATTGTACTATCAATGGACTAATGTAGCCGGAAATTATACAAAGCAGTTTACAGTATCTAGACCATCCGGTAATTTTGGTGATTATATTCGATATCTTGGTTTCTTGAAGAATGTATCTGGTGGTGGGACCCTAACCCTGTCTGGGAATTTCAGTCTTAGCACTTAACTAAAATAGGAGAAATATGGATATGAAACCTCGAATAAAGCCAGCTTTTGAAGTGTTTGTGGCGGTGCTGTGCTTTCTGGTCCTTCTTGGCTGTTCAAAAAAAAGGGGGACGTTGGGGAGCGGCGTAATCTCGTCTTCCATGACGGTATTATCAAAAGATGAGTCCAACAATACCGAACTGGTTAGTCCAACCCAAAATATTCTTCCAGAAGTGAGTCCGGTCACATCCGAAGATAATCCTAACAACAACTCGGGTGATCATGATTCATTTGCAAGTGTTCCACAAGAAGTCATTTCATTCTTTGAAGATTATATGGAAGCCGGTAAAAAAGGTCTTCACAGTTCAGAAGCTCTTTCATATTGTTACTATTCACCTAATAGTGAGTTCTACCGCCAAATGGATGAAACCACTCCATGGTTTGTTCTAGACTATGAGATCGATCAAATAGAAAAAATCAATGATGGTCTCTATGCGTTCACAGTCCTAACAAAGAAGAGTGCATCTGACGCAGAGGACACTTCCGCTGGATACTATGACAGAATCTTTAACTTCGTTGGAGAAATTGATGGAAGACAGTATATAATTAAGAACATCCGTGATATCCCCGAAGCATTGACTGAAGGTCTCAATCCAGATTTGTATTCTTATGAGATCCCGTATAGTGGCAATTCGGATAAACCAATCAGACCTATAGAAGCCGTGACTTTAGATGAAGTTCTTAGTTTTTCCGGAGAAACACTATCGGATTAATTGCACAAAAAGCATGGGTTAGAATTAAAACCCATGCTTTTGTGTCATTTGATGCTCATCACAAATGGGTAACGACCTAACGTAAGCACGGGCCTCGAAGTGAGACCCGTGCTTTTTCTGTGTCAGCCGACGCTCATTACGCGGTCGCAGAAGGCCACATATCTGTACCGTCCTCCAGAGGCATAGGGGTGGCAGGTGAGCAGCGTCAGCATATCCCGTCCCTGCTGGATCAGGATCTCGTCAATGTCGTTGGGTTCAATGACCTTGATGGACGTGACCTTATAGGTCAGCGTTTCCCAGAGGTTTGTGACATATACCTCATCGCCTGCTTCAAGCAGATCGATATATCGGAAATAGGGCGCTCCATACCATCCCCGGTGGGCGGCGATGACGCAGTTGGTGTTCTCCCCTCCGATGGGAAGGCTGGTCTGGGACAGGTGGACCGCGCCGGCGGCCATGTTGTCATAGGTAGCCCCCAGGTAAATGGGCAGCTCCACGTCCATTTTGGGAATGGAGATCACGCCCATCGCGCCATCCTCAATGCCATATGCGGCGAGGTCAAAGGACGGTTGCTGGTAAGCCCAGGCGTCAGACAGCCCGGATTGCCCGTTGGCGTGGATCCGGGCGTTATACTGCCGCATGGCTTCATACAGTTCCGAATATGGCCGGGGCGTGGGAGAAACGGTCGGGCCATCCACATAAGTGATGGTCACATCGGCATCGTTGTCGGGCATGGCGGTCATGTCAAAGAACTCGCTCACGGCTTTGTGGGCCTGACGGGTCAGATGAAAGCCCACCAGCTTAGGCCATAGGAAGATGGTGAGGCCCGCTAGAAAGATGGCGCAGAGCAGCGCGATAATTGCCCCGGTCTTTGCGCTGCTTCTCCGGCGCGGATCAATGTGCTTCATGCTTACCGTACCTCCTGCGTCTGTGCTTTATGCGGTAAAGCTTCCATCCAATAAGCGCCGCCCCGCCGCTCCCGGCCAGGATGCCGAAGCCCAGAGCGAGGCCCTTTATATACTGCTGCCGCCATGTAGACGGTTCGGTAGTGGCCTCATCTTCCATGACTGCCTCCTGTGCGGGGATGTACGGGATGCGCCTGCCCCGAACCAAAAGCCGATGGGTGTTCACCCCATAAGGGGTGCAGGTGATGAGCGTCACAAGGTCGCTGCCCGGTATGACCTCCAAGGTCGAGGCGTCGTCCGGCTCCACCACGATGCTTTGCTCCACCTCATAGGCCAATGTTTCGTCCAGGACAGATATGTAAAAGGTATCTCCCTGCTTCAGCTGCTCCAGGTCGGTGAACATCTTTTGGCTGGCAAGACCGGAGTGGGCCGCGAGGATAGCGTGGGTGCCCTCGCCGCCTATCGGCAGGGACGAACCGGGCAGATGGCCCACGCCCTGTTCCAAGGTGCTGTTCTCTACGCCGTGATATATGGGCAGCGCCACGTCGATGGCCGGGATGCGGATATAGCCCATAATGCCGTTGCCGTTTATATTCAACAGATCCTCATAGCCGTCGCGGGCGGCGTTGAGCCGTGAGAGGGCATCGGGGCCACTCATAGAGATGACCCCGATGCTGCTGTTGAACTGTTGGGCCGCCTCGCGCTCCCGTTGGAGCATGGTATCGTCCATGCAGGAGATCGCGTCAGAGTAGGCGGCCATCGCGGTGGAGGCGTACTTCTCCGCCAGATAGTTACTGGCGAATGGGTAAAGCGTGAGCCCCAGCGCCAGGATGAACACCAGGACGCAGGCGGCTATCTTTGCCCATCCCATTACCGGGTGGAGCGGCGGCGCATGATGAAGAAGATCACAGCGGCGGCTCCGGCCATGACCACAATACCGATAGTGGTGTAGAGCCAGGTGCCGCGTCCGCCGGTCTGGGGCAGATCAAAGCCCTTGGTGTTCACCACGGTCAGCGTCACGAAGGCGTTGGCGGATTCGTTGGAAGCGGCCATCTCCGCCGCATTGCCATTGACCGTAGCGGAGGCGGTGAGCATGGGCTTCTTGCATACGTCGCATACTGTCCCCTCGGCGGTGGAGATAACGACCTTGACCGCCTCCTGCAGCAGCATATAGCCGTTGTCGGTAGCGGCCTCGGTGATGGAGTAAGCGTCATCCTCCAAGCCCTTGACGATGACCTTGCCCTCGGCGTTGGGGACGAACACGGTGGCCTGGGTCTCGTCGGCGGTATGGCCGGTCACGAAGTATATGCCGTCCTGCTGGGTGGCCTGGACAAAGTAGCTGTCGGTATCATTGTGCAGGAGCATCTTCACGTTGGCGAAGCTGCCCGCGCCGTCGGAGAACTGCTTGGTCAGGTCGAGGCCGTAGACATACACATGGCAGTCGTCCTTGAGCGTGTCGTAATACTCGGCATTGGTACGTCGCCAAGTGAGGGTCACGTTGTTGGGATTGCCGGTAGCACCGTAGGAAACGCTGGCGTCGCTGTGGACGGCGGCGCTGTAAGTGATTCGCATGGTGCAGGCGGAATAGCCGGACTGCTGGCCGGCAGCGCCATACACGTCAGCGCTGGTGTTGATCTCCGCCAAGCCGGTCCCGGTCATGGTGATGGTCATGGCGGCCCCGCCGTCCTCGGCGGTGTAGTCGGCGCTGAACTTGCCCTCGCTCTGCGCCCAGGTGGTGATCTTGTCGGTGCAGCCCTTGTCCCGGAAGAACTCGACCACGACATCATTCTGGGTATAAGCGAGGCCCTGGCTCAAATTATCCACAAAGGTATAGGTGGTGAGCTGGGAAGCCGCGCTGGTGATGGTGGGCAGGGTGGAAATGATCTGATACTGCACTACGTCGCCGTCCGAGGCGGTGGCGGTATGGGCATAGCCGTCCGTGATGCTGTCCGCCGCGCCGGAGTTTTTGCCGGTGCTGGTCTGGGCCTCCCGGACAGTCTTTTCCAGCGTAGGGGAGCCGGTATTGTTCTTGGGATATACAGTCACGTCATAATTCCACGAGGACCCATCAATGGAGGTCATGGGCAGGCTCACCAGGAAGGGATCTGTGGTGCTGGTGACGTTCTCCGGCACAGCAGTCTCAACGATGAGATACAGACCCAGGGGCAGGCCGCTGGCGGAGCTGTGGCCGTACTCGTCCGTTTCAGCCATTTCCGTACCGCCATTGGAGCCGATGTAGGTCTCCAGGGCGTTCTTCGTGACGGTAGCGTTGCCCGCGAGGGCCTTTTCCAGGGCGGAGACCAGCGTATCCGAGGTGAAATAGTAGATGCTCTCCGTCTGGTGATGGGTGTTCTCATAGGAAAGACCCAGGGCCGTGAGGAGCGAGGTGGTAGTGGGGCCAACGGGCATGGCGTAGACAGTGGTGGAAGTCTGACTGCTGCCGTCCGAGCTGGTGTAGGTGGTAATATCGGCCACCTTCAAATAGGTGAACTTCACGCCCTGAATGGCGTAGTTGACGGCCCCGCCAAGGGTGTCGTTCACGCTGCTGTCATAGACGCCGGAGGATACATGGGAACCGGCGTCCCACGCACCCGCAGCCTCCGCGCTGGTGAGATCGTACTTGTAGATGTTCAGGGAGCCCGTCTTGGACGGGTCGATGATGGGGCCGTTATCGGCAAAGCCGACCGCAGCCAGGGACAGCACCATGATGAGGGCCAGGATGAGGGCTACGGTTTTCTTGACAGTTTTCATAGGTCAGTTTCCTCCTTAAAGTGATTTGTGTTTTTTGCGGTTGTGGGCAACAAAAAAGCCCGTGCATCCGGCCAGCCCCAGGAGGGCAGCGCCGATGGTCACGGGCAGCAGCAGGCCGGAAGAGCCTGTCTGCGGCAGAGTGGTGATGCGGTTGTTGGTGACGGTAAAGGAGATGTCGTACTCCGGGCCGGTGGGAGCCTCAAAAGGCAGAGTGCCTTTGAATACCGGGTCTTTCAGCAGGGACAGGCCCTCCGGGGCCTTTATCTCCGTGAGGCGGTACTGCACCTTTCCGTCTGCCACAAGGCCGTCATAGAACACGGTGCCGTCCGCGCCCGTGGCAAGCTGTCCGGCGTTGAGGTCCAGGCTGGTACAGCCGCCGATGGTGGGCGTCGCGTCCGATCTGAACGTGACGGGATTCCAGGTCGCGCCGTCCTGGGAGTATTCCAGCAGATACACGGTGCCGGAAAGGGCGCTGCCCTGGGTGTCCTGCTTGTGGACGGTGAGGGAACCGACGCAATAGACGTTCTCCCTCGTCAGGGTCACGGTCTGGCCGTCTGTCTCGATAGCGAAGTCAAAAACCGTTTCGTCCAGCTGGTAGCCGTCCGGGGCTTTCATTTCCTTGACCGTGTAGCTGCCGTAGGGCAGAGAGTCCACGGTAAAGGTGCCATCCTCCCCGGTGGGTCCCTCGGTCACAGTTGCGCCATCCTCATCGTAGACCGTGAACATGGCCCCGGCCAGGGGCGCATCGGTGAGGCCGTCCTGCTTGACGATGACCAGCTTTCCCTCAATGATCTCCTCGGGGACGGTCAGCTCCGTATCATTGGCGGCAAGCTGGACAGTCCCCGCCTCCAGGCCGATGGGATAGGAATTGGGGTCCACGGTGTACCCGGTCGGGGCGACGATCTCCTGCAGCGTCCAGCCTGTCCCGCAGGGGTAGTAGTTGGTGGTAAAGTGGCCGCCGCTGTCCGTGGTATAGGTGTCCTGGATCGCGCCGTCCTTATACACGCCGTACTGCGCTCCCTCCAGCGTCACATTCCGGCTGCGGCGCACACTGGCATCCGCGTCCACCTTGGTCACGGCCACACGCCACATCTTCAGCTTGTTGGTAAAGTTCACGGTGGCGGTCTGGTCATAAACGACGGTGACAGTCTGTGAGGGGGCATCGCAGACATAGCCCTCTGGGACAGTCTCGGTCACGGTGTATTGTCCGGGTACAAGGCCGGGGACGGTGATGGTGCCGTCCGAGGCGGTGGTGACGGTCTGATTGACCGAGCCACCCGTGACCGTGAACTGGACGCCGCTGACCTTGCCATCGTCCGAGGTCTTGACGATCTTGATGCTCCCGGTCTTGAGGGTGTTCTTAAAATTGACGGTGGCGGTCTTGCCATATTCTACGGTCACGGTCTGCGAGGCCCGGTCTGCGGTATAGCCGCTGGGGACAGTCTCGGTCACGGTATAACTGCCGGGGGTGAGGTCGGAAACTGTGATGGTGCCGTCCGATTCGGTGGTCACGTTCGTATTCACACTCCCGCCTTTGACCGTGAACGTGATGCCGCTCACCTTGTTGTCGTTGGACGTTTTGATGATTTTCAAACTGCCCTTCTGCGGAGAGTTGTGGAAGTTGACCGTGTAGGCCTCACCGGGCATAAGGGTGATACGCTGGGAGGCTTTGTCTGCGGAATAGCCTGCCGGGACCTGCTCCGTGATGGTGTAAGAGCCGGGAGGCAGATCGGACACGGTGATACTGCCGTAGTAGTCGGTAGTCACAGTCTTATATACGCTGTTACCGGAAATGGTGAACGAGATCCCGCTGACCTTGCCATCATCCGAGGTCTTATTGATCGTAAGACTGCCCTTTTCCAGCGAATTATAGAAACTGATGGTCTGGGCATCGCCGCTCTGGAGCGTGATCTGCTTGGATCTCGGACTGGCAACATAGCCGCTGGGCGTCTGCTCCGTGACCATGTAGGTCCCCGGATCAAGCTCCTGCGTGATAGTGCCGGAGTAGTCGGTGTAGACGTTGTAATGTTTATCTGCCACAGTGCCGCCGATACCGTCGATCGTGAAATAGATGTTATAGATGTTGCCGTCCTCGGCGGTCTTTTTGATCGTCAGTGTAGCCTTGGCGGGAGGAGGCGGGGGCGATGCCTCAGCATAGACAGAGAACCAGCCGGATGTGTTATCCGCTGCTTCAATGCCCACGATGGTTTCCTGCAAACCGTTTCCGGCGTAGGCCGTGATGGTCGAACTGACAGACGCGGCGTTCTTCTTGGTGACATTCACGGTGGCGTCATCCACGGTGGACGGGGATGTGATCGTCAACTGATTCCCCGACACACTAAAGCGGAGATTACCGTTGCTGCTGGTGAAGTTGAAATTGGACAGCACATTGTTGCTGTCGGTAAAGGTAATGGTGAACGCACCGTTCTGATAGGTCATCTCACTGGATGGGGGCGGGGCATTGAGAGAGTTGACAAAACTGGGCAGGACGCTGTATGTCCGCATGGCGTTGGAGATCTGATCGTAGACCGCTTTGACCTCGCTGTTGGCCCCTCCGTTGCATACGGAATTGATCACCTTGGTATCGGTGCAGTTGTACGGAGAATAGGTGCTGCGGGCGCCTATAACGAGTTCCCAAATGATCATCTGCGTCGCCGTGTACCGGCTGCCGAAGTTGCCGGAGAGATTAGAGCTGTTACCCGCTTCTCCGCACAACAGCGCCACCTTGATGGCGTTGCGCTTGTCTGACGAAAAGCCGTTCCAGACCTTTGCGGTGCTGGTGGAAACGGTAGAGCCTCCGGGGAGGTAGCCGCCCGGTTCGATGCAGTACGCCGGGGAGCCGTTGGCGGTGATCTGATACCGGGGGCTGCTGTAGCCGCCGATATACTTCCCGTTCCAGTAGAAAGAACTGGCATATTTGATTTGTGCGCCGGTGGAATCATAGCAGTTATGCACGGCGATGGCGGCGGTCCCGCTGATTGCGGAAAACATGACCGGGCCATCCTCTGGGGGATTGTTCGGCCCCATTACGATGCCATCTCCGTAGGGTTCATCCATGCTGGGGCCGCTCATGCCGGGTGGCATGATCTCCGGGGCAGGCGTGGATGCTTCCTCCGGAATCTGCGTAGGTACAGTGGGTGTGGGTGTTCCTGTAGGCGTTGGCGTGGGGACAGGCGTGTCCGTGGGTGCGGCGGTTTCCGCCGGGGGTGATGTTTCATCCGGGATGCCGCCCGAAAAAACAGCATCATCCGGTGTTGCCGTGGGCGTTGTCTCCGGGGGATCATTGCTGGCACCCTCCTGAGCCAAGGCGCTGAACGGCACCATGCTCGGCAGAAGCAGTAGAATCATCAGCAGAGGCAACAAGCGTTTGATCTTCTTCACATGGGTTCCTCCTACAAAATAATAATAGCCGCCCATCTTTGAGCGACTTCCAATTCAGAGAGAGCCGTGTGCCCTCTGATTGAACAGGTTTAATCGGGGACTGTGCCGTTTTCTCCAATCTCATAGTCAAAGATGAGATGCGGTAATTTGTGCTTTACAGTTTTCAAATAAAAACCTCTTGTGTTCAAAAGTGTAATATGATACAATAAACACAGTAAATAAGCATGGTTGCGATGGTGTGTTTCTTCATCGCTAGAGGGTTGGAAATGGACATGAAAAATCGGCGTTCCAAGTGAGGAACACCGATTCTGCAAATCAAAAAATCTGCTTTAGGATGTAAATATCGCTGTGTGTCCGCCCGCAAACCCTTGGTATTAGGGAATTCCTCGGGAGTTCCTATAACGTCACTCGCACCAATCCATGATAATCCGAACTGCATCTTCCAAATCGGGGATGTGTTCGGATTTTTCATTCCCATTGAGCGCATCC
>CANQSU010000003.1 GCA_947626585.1 uncultured Oscillospiraceae bacterium | reverse complement strand
ATACAGGAAAACAGATAATTTTGCGGCGTCTGTTTTCATCCCTATTTGTGCCGGTGCCGCACCGGCATGGTGATTACTATGAAAACGGTTCTGAAATCAGCCAATCCATATTTGCCGCTCTGGGAGCATATCCCCGACGGAGAGCCGAGGGTTTTCGAATATAACGGAGAAAAGCGCCTTTACGTTTACGGCTCCCACGACACGGAGCGCACCTCCTACTGCGGACGCGACCAGGTCGTGTGGAGCGCCCCGCTTAACGACCTGACGGATTGGACTTATCACGGCGTCTGCTATACCGCGACCAACGGTTCGGTCCTCTTCGCCCCGGACGTGGTCCGAAAGGGCGACACATTCTACCTGTATGCCGCGGAGGACCGCGGCTCGCGGATCATGGTCGCTTCGTCCAAAAATCCGGCGGGACCATTTGAAAATCCAAGGCTGACAAAGCTCGGCTTTGATCCCGGCGTTCTGGTCGACGATGATGGCAGAGTGTACGCCTTCTGGGGCTTCTGCGCGGCTTATTGTGCCGAGCTTGAGGATGATATGTGTACTATCAGGGAGGGCACGCTTCGTGCCAACCCGATAGGTCACGTTCCGGATCCGTGGAACGAAAAGAACAACGAATCCGGGGTGGATATAAAGGACGCTTTTTTTGAGGCGTCAAGCCCACGCAAGATCAATGGCAAGTATGTGTATGTGTACTCCAGACGCTACACCACCCCAGTTCCCGAGCTTGGGGTCTATGAGCCCTGTAACGGGTTCCTTTCGTACAAGTGGTCCGACAGCCCGCTTGAGGGATATCAGGACGGCGGGGACATCAGCTTTAACGGCGGCGAAATACTTAAGCTCCCGGACGGAACGGGGCGGCAGACCTACCGCTGGGGAAATAATCACGGCGGCCTTGTGGAGATAAACGGTCAGTGGTATATATTTTATCATCGTCACACCGGCACCGACGAGTTCTCGCGGCAGGGAATGATCGAGCCCGTGGACGTGGCTGTTGGGAAGAACGGAAAGATATATATTGGCAGTATCGATTATGAGGACGGCGAGCCGGTGAGTTCAAAGCCCGTGGAAATGACCTCCTCCGGCGCAAGCACGGACGGCATCGACGCCTGTAAGATCATCTCCGCCGGCTATGCCTGCCACATCAGCCCGCTTCACGGCGCTTATATCAAGCCGGTATATGAGCGGACCAACGGCATCTCGTCGCCAATAGTGAACATTAAGGACGGCACAAGGGTGGGCTTCAGATATCTTCAGTTCGGCGCGTCCTCACCCAAAAGCGTAACCGTTTGGGCCAATGTCAGCGGACCTATGACCGTCCGCGTCCGCGTTGACGACTGTCGCGGCAAAATCGCGGCGGAATTGCCCCTTGAGACAGGGAGGACGAAATTCAGCGCGCCAATCGGTTTGGAGCTCTGCGGAAAGCGCGCGGTCTACTTTGAATTTTGCGGAGACTGCTCGGCGGAGTTCGACCGGTTTACCTTTGATATGTGACCGCGCGGACGCTGACCATATTTTTAATAACGAAGGGTCTGCCTTACAGCTGCACGGCTTTTGTATGTGACATCGGCAGATACCTTCACGACGGCGAAAACGCGGCAACGGAGAGACTGCATTTTTCCGAAACGTCCCTTTCTACCAATTCCCCAAAAGGAATTTGAGAAAAAAGGAAATTTCAAGCGAAAAGCAGTTGCCTTTTCCACAAGCTTGCGCCTATAATGGAAGTTGTAAAAAGAAAACGTTTAAGGTGGTGGGGCACATGGAAGGTGAGTTCCTCCGGTACCGTGAGCCGGCGTCCGGCTGGAACGGCGCTCTGCCCCTGGGCAGCGGGACCCTTGGCATGATGGTATTCGGCGGGACCGGGCGGGAGGAGCTGCAGCTCAACGAGGAGAGCCTCTGGAGCGGCTATCCCGCCGATTGGGACGCGCCGGAGTGCCGGGAGGCCCTTCCCGAGATGCGAAGGCTCCTTTTTGAAAGAAAGCTCCGAACAGCCGAGGCCATCTGTAAAAAGTCCCTCATCTGTAAGGGGAAGGGCAGTGACGACCCCTACTACGGGAGCTATCAGACCGCGGGCTCTCTGATCATTGAGTCCGACGCGCCGGAACCGTCAGGTTACACCCGCTCCCTGGACATCCGCCGGGGCGTGGCGGAGACGCGCTTTGGGCATGTCCGCCGCGTCCATACCGTCTCCCACCGCTATCAGGTGACCGCCAGCCGGATCACAGGCTCCGGGAATATGCGCCTGACCTTTGAACGGGAGAACTGCGCCGCCGCATACGGAAACGGCGAAATCGTCATAACCGGCCAAAACCCCGGCCCCGGCGCGATGGGCTTCCGCACCGTCGTTTGCGTGGAGACGGACGGAAAAGTCACGGCGTCGGAGAGTGCCCTCCATATAAGCGGCGCGGGCGCGGTCACGATCTGGACCTGCACCGCCACCACGTACCAAACCGGTGACGACCCGGAGGACGTATGCCGCCGGCGCATCGGTGCGGCGCGAAGGGCCGGCTTTGACGCCGTCCTCGCCGACGAGGCGGCCTTTATTTCAGAGGCCATGGGCCGGTGCGACCTTGAGCTTCCCGGGGACCCCGCGCTCTCCGCCCTCCCCACGGACCGGCGCCTTGAGCGGGTGCGGGCAGGCGAAACGGACACGGGGCTTTGCAAGCTCTGGTTCGACTTCGGGAAGTACCTCTTCATCTGTTCCGCGCCGGGTCGTCTCCCCGCCAACCTGCAGGGGGTGTGGTCCAAGGACATGTGGACGCCTTGGACCGGGGATTACCACATCAATATCAACCTGCAAATGAACTACTGGCCCATGGAGGCCTTGGGGCTGTCGGATCTGGGTGAAAACCTCTGGGCGTATTTCCGTTTTCTCTCCGCGCACGGGGAAAACACCGCCCGCGTCATGTACGGCTGTTGCGGGTGGGTGGCCCACACGCTCTCCAACCCCTGGGGCTTCACCGCGCCGGGGCAGGATCCGGACTGGGGCGCGTTCCTGTGCGGCGGGGCCTGGTGCTGCCGGCACATCTGGGAGCATTGGCTCTACACCGGGGATCAGGACTTTTTGCGGGAAAACTGGCCCGTGATCCGGGGCGCGGCGCTGTTTTTTACCGACTTTTTAGTGGAGGACCCAAAAACCGGGTATCTGGTCACGGTGCCCTCCAATTCTCCGGAGAACAGCTATCTGGACCCCGAGGACGGCGGAAAGATCGCCGTGACTCTGGGGCCCGCCATGGACAGCCAGATCGTCCGGGAGCTTTTCTCATATACCCTCGCGTGCGCGAAAGTCCTCGGCGAGGAGGACGGTCTGACGGACAAAATAGCAAAGCTCCTCCCCCGTCTGCCGCCCACAAGGATAAGCTCCATGGGCACGATCCAGGAGTGGCTTGAGGACTATGAGGAGTGGGAACCGGGTCACCGGCACATCTCCCAGCTTTACGGACTCTTTCCGGGAGAGGAGATCGACCCGGACGCCACGCCGGAGCTGGCCCGGGCCGCCCGGGAGACCCTTCGACGCCGCCTCTCCCACGGCGGCGGGCACACCGGCTGGAGCCGCGCGTGGATCGTCAATTTTTACGCCAGACTCCGGGACGGCGCGGAGGCGGAACACCACCTCTACGCCCTCCTGCGAAAAAGTACCCTCCCAAACCTTTTTGACAACCACCCGCCCTTCCAGATCGACGGCAACTTCGGCGGCACGGCGGGGATCCTCGAATGTCTCGTCCAGAGCCACACCGGCGCGATCCGCCTCCTCCCGGCCCTGCCCCCTACCTGGGAAAGGGGCCGCCTCACCGACGTCCGCGTCCGGGGCGGGCTGACGGTTTCATTCGCGTGGAAAAACGGAAAGGTTACGGATTTTTCCGTCGTTTCTCCTGATGACAGGGACGTGGTTTTGGTGTATAATGGCGATAAGCGCACCGTACATCTGCGGACCGGGAAAAACTCAGTGGAGGATAATAATGTTTAAAAAACTGACCGCCGCGCCGGAGGAAACCGACTGGCTCTACTCCCCGGACTGGGAATACCGCGACTACGGCACAGTGAAGCGGCATTTGCAAATGCTCCTCCCCCACAAGCCCCATTGGGAGTCCGGAGAGAGTTACCCGCTGATCCTGGCCATCCCCGGTTCAGCGTGGCGCAGGCAGGAGCTGTACAACGATATCCCCAAATACGCCGCTCTTGCCCGCCGGGGGTTTGTTGTGGCGGTAATGGAGTACCGGGAGTCGGAGATTGCCCGCTTTCCCGCCCAGGCGGAGGACGTGGTCAACGCCCTTGATTTTCTGAGAGGAAAAGCGGAGCTGATCCATTATGACCCGGACAGGGTGTTCCTGATGGGAAACTCCTCCGGGGGACATGTGGCGCTGATGGCCGCGCTGCTGTCGGCCCACGGGCTTATCGGCCCGCTTCCGGGAATTCGGGGCGTCATATCCGTCAGCGGTTCGCTGGACCTGCCCACCTGTGCCAAAAATCCACTGCCGCCCGGGATGAACAGGCGCCCCGCCGCCGATCTTCTCGGCGTTGACAGCGTGGAGGATAACGAGTCCCTGGCCGAGCGGGCGTCCTGCGGCATGTATATCACGGAGGATGCTCCCATCCCCCCGGTACTCCTGTTCCACAGCGAAAACGACCCGGTGGTGAGCGCGGAGAACAGCGCTCTCGTGTACCGCAGGCTCACCGCCGCCGGCAAGAGGGCGGATTATTACGAGCTTGAGGGCACATCCCACGGCGGCCTCGCGTTTTTCAGCGAACCGATCCTCGATATCCTTTCAGACTTCTGCCAAAGAGCGTAACATGACAAAAGAGGTGTACACATGAAATTCGGCTATTTTGACGATGAAAAGCGGGAGTATGTCATTGATACCCCCGAAACCCCTCTGCCCTGGATCAACTATCTGGGCAGCGAGGAGTTTTTCGGCCTCATCTCCAACACCATGGGCGGCTACTGCTTCTACCGGGACGCGAAACTACAGCGGCTTTTGCGCTACCGCTACAACGACGTGCCCGGGGATACCGGTGGGAGGTTCTACTACATAAAGGAGCATGGCAAGCCCGCGTGGAATCCGGGCTTTCTCCCTACCCGCACGCCCCTGGACAGCTACAAGTGCCGTGTGGGCATGGGCTACAGCGTCTTTGAAGCCTCGAAGGACGGCCTTTCCGCCCGTGTCACCGCCTTTGTGCCGCTGGGGGAAAACTGCGAGATACACGACGTTGTACTGTCCAACACCACCGGCGAGAAAAAGTCGGTACAGCTCTACGGGTGCGTGGAGTGGTGCCTTTGGAACGCGGTGGACGACAGCCAGAACTACCAGCGCAATTTGAACATCGCGGAGACCGAGGTGGAACCGGGCGTAATCTACCACAAGACCGAGTACCGGGAGCGGCGGGACCACTACGCCTTCTACGGCGTCAACGTCCCCACTTCGGGCTGGGACACGGACAGGAACACGTTCCTGGGCCACATGGGCGGCTGGCAGGACCCTCACATGGTGCGGGAGGGCCGCTCCGGGCAGTCCCACAGGGTGGGCTGGTACCCTATCGGCTGCCACCGGATAGATCTGGAGCTGGCCCCCGGCGAGAGTACCCGAGCGGTGTTCACCCTGGGCTGCGGTAAAAACCCGAGAGATCAGAAATTCTTATCCCCCGGCGTTATACGCAAGGACACGGCAAAGCGGGTCCTCGCCAAATTCTCCACCGGCGAGGCCGTGGATGAGGCTTTTTCCGCCCTTCACGGCCACTGGACGGAGCTTCTTTCAAAATTCACCCTGAAATCAAGCGATCCGCGCCTCGACCGGATGGTGAACATATGGCACCAGTACCAGTGCATGGTGACCTTCAACATGAGCCGCTCCGCCTCCTATTACGAGACAGGCACAGGCCGGGGCATGGGCTTCCGGGACTCCTGCCAGGATCTTCTGGGCTTCGTCCACATCGTCCCCGACAGGGCACGGGAGCGCATCATCGACCTGGCCTCCGTCCAGTTTGAAAACGGCGGTGCCTTCCACCAGTATCAGCCCCTGACAAAGCGCGGCAACAACGACGCGGGCACCGGCTTCAATGACGACCCGCTGTGGCTGGTGGGCGCGGTGTGCGCCTATGTGAAGGAGACGGGGGATTTCTCGATCCTCGACCACCCCACGCCCTTCAACAGCACTCCCGGCACCGAGGCGCCGCTGATGGAACATCTGCGCCGCTCCGTCCAATATACCCTCAGCCATCTTGGTCCCCACGGTCTGCCCCTCATAGGCAGGGCCGACTGGAACGACTGCCTCAACCTCAACTGCTTCTCCGACGAGCCGGGCGAGAGCTTCCAGACCACCGGCCCCTCCGAGGGCCCCGTGGCGGAGTCGGTGTTCATCGCCGCCATGTTCGTAAAATACGGCGGCGACTTCGCGGGGCTCTGCCGTCGGGTGGGGCTTGACGACGAGGCGGACAAGTTGGAAAAGGCCGTGAAGGACATGGAAAACGCCGTTCTCACCCACGGCTGGGACGGCAAGTGGTTCCTGCGGGCCTACGACTCCTTTGGAAATAAAGTGGGGAGCCACGAGTGCGAGGAGGGCCAGATCTACATCGAGCCCCAGGGCTTCTGCGCCCTGGCCGGGATAGGCCGGGACTCCGGCCACATGGAAAAGGCCCTCAACTCCACCCGCGAGCGTCTTTTGGGCAAGTACGGCGTGGAGCTTCTGGCCCCCTGCTATACACGCTATCACCTGGAGCTTGGGGAGATATCCTCCTATCCCCCCGGATTTAAGGAGAACGGTTCGGTATTCTGTCACAACAACCCCTGGGTGGTCTGCGGCGAGGCGGTGCTGGGCCGGGGCGAGGAGGCCTTCGACATCTACCGGCGCATCTGCCCGGCCTATCTCGAGGACGAGAGCGAGATCCACGAGACCGAGCCCTACGTCTACTCCCAGACCGTCACGGGCCGGGCCTCCGGCGACCCCGGACACGCCAAGAACAGCTGGCTCACCGGTACCGCCTCCTGGACCTTCGTCTCCATCAGTCAGGCGATCCTGGGCATTCAGCCGGACTACGACGGTCTTCGCGTCATCCCCTGTGTCCCCAAAGCCCTGGACGACTTCACCGTGAGCCGCCTTTTCCGGGGCGTCACGTATGTCATCCATGTAAAGCGCACCGGCTCCCGCTCCATGACGGCTGACGGCAAAAAAGTTGACGGCGACACGCTCCCCATCTTCCCCGCCGGCGGGCGCGTGGCCGTGGAAATTACCATATAAGGAGGTCAAAATGATGTATTACATAGGAATCGACCTGGGCACCTCGGCGGTGAAGCTTCTGCTGGTGGACGAGTCCGGAAATGTTGCCGGAGAGGTAACAAAGGAGTATCCCCTCAGCTTCCCTCACCCCGGCTGGAGCGAGCAAAAGCCGGAGGACTGGTGGAGCGCCGTGCTTGCCGGCGTCCCGGAGCTTGTCTCCGGCGTGGACGCCGGGGAGGTGCGCGGCATCGGCCTGGGCGGCCAGATGCACGGCCTTGTGGCGCTGGATGAGCGGGACAACGTCGTCCGCCCCGCCATTCTCTGGAACGACGGGCGTACAGCCAAGGAGACGGACTACCTCAATGAAGTCATTGGCCGGGAGAAGCTCAGCCAATACACCGCCAACATCGCCTTCGCCGGCTTCACCGCGCCGAAAATCCTCTGGATGCGGGAAAATGAGCCAGAAAACTTCCAAAAAATCGTAAAAATCATGCTCCCCAAGGATTATCTGGTCTATAAAATGACCGGCGTCCACGCCACGGACTACTCCGACGCCTCAGGGATGCTCCTTCTGGACGTTCAGTACAAGCGCTGGTCCAAAGAGATGCTGGACATCTGCGGCGTCACGGAGGCCCAGCTTCCCACACTCTATGAGAGCTGGCAGACTGTCGGCACGCTGAAGCCCGATGTGGCCGCCGCCTTCGGCCTGCCCGAAAGCGTCCTTGTCTGCGCCGGGGCGGGGGACAACGCCGCAGCAGCGGTGGGGACCGGTACCGTGGGCGCGGGCGGGTGCAACATCTCCCTCGGCACCTCCGGCACCGTGTTCATTTCTTCAGACAAGTTCGGCGTTGACCCCCACAACGCCCTGCATTCTTTCGCCCACGCGGACGGGGGATATCATCTCATGGGCTGTATGCTCTCCGCCGCTTCCTGCAACAAGTGGTGGATGGACGAGATTTCCGGCGACACGGACTACGCCGGGGAACAGGCGAAGATTGCCCCGGAGAAGCTGGGCCGCAATCACGTCTACTTCCTGCCCTATCTGATGGGCGAGCGCAGTCCCATCAACGACGTAAGCGCCCGTGGGACCTTCACGGGCCTCACCATGGACACCACCCACGCGGATATGACCCAGGCGGTACTGGAGGGCGTGGCCTTCGCCATCCGGGACAGCTTCGAGGTGGCAAGATCCCTGGGCGTCTCCATCCCCCGTTCCAACATCTGCGGCGGCGGGGCCAAGTCGCCCCTGTGGCGGAAGATCCTGGCCAACGTGCTGGGGGTCCCCCTGGACATGGTGGCCACGGAGCAGGGCCCCGGCTACGGCGGCGCGATTCTGGCCATGGTGGCGGACGGAAAATACCCCACCGTCCAGGCGGCCTGCGACGCCCTTGTGACCGTGGCCTCCACCACCGAGCCCGAGCCGGAGCTGACGGCGCTGTACAACGAGCGGTATGAGCGGTTCAAGCTGATCTACCCCGCGCTAAAGCCGGTTTTCCCGAATATACTGTGAAGGAACGAAACCAAAGAGTCTCCGTCCGCGATTCGGCGCTAATTATTATGACATATTCCGAAGTGAATTTAATGTTTTCTACTAATATTTAATCATTTTTTAACGGCGCCGGGTGAATCCCGGCGCCGTCGCTCTGTTTATTTGTATATGATGCTAAAATTTAATAAAACAACAATAAGTGCAAGGAGCGCGGAAGCCGGGTATTACTGAGAAGTCCAAAACACAGAGCGGGTGCAGGCAAATCCCCATGAGTGAAAAACTGCGGGAAGCATTAAGAGAGGGTATATGTGAACTTCTCCCCATATCAAAAATGCCGGGAAAGCCCGAAAATACGGGCTATACCAACATTTAAGAACTTCTAAAGAGATAATCAAAATTCCTATCAATTTTAACGGACAATCAACCCCGTGACCGCAAGTTTCGCCTATTGACAATTGGAATCTGTTGTGCTAAGCTTATTATTAACCGATACAGGTCGGATTACGCCCGCATAAGCGGGAGGGACATTTCGCGTATATCCCGTGAAGCGCAGCACTGGCAATACAAGCTGCCGGCACGCCCAGAAGGGCCAGCCGGCGCTTTTTTGTTGAGGCGACGCGGCTCAGCGGCCGCGGCCTTTGTCCCCGAACCTGTACTTTGAACAGATTGGAGCGGCATTTTATGACGGTGCTTGTGATAGACGGACAGGGCGGAAAGCTTGGCAGAACACTGGTGGAGGCCGTCAAGAAGGCCTTTCCGGAGGTGTTCGTGTGGGCCGTGGGTACCAACTCCCAGGCCTCCGGCGCCATGCTCAGGGGCGGCGCCGACCGGGTCGCCACCGGCGAGAACCCCGTGCTGGTGGCCTGCCGCAGGGCCGATATCATCGTCGGCCCCATCGGGATCGCCATGGCCGACGCGCTGATGGGCGAGATCTCCCCAGCCATGGCCAACGCCGTGGCATCAAGTCCGGCCCAGCGGGTGTTGATCCCCATGAATCTGTGCGATACCTACGTGGCCGGCGTCACCGGCGGCTCGGGGCAGATCCTGGAGGACGCCATGAACCGCCTGGGTACTCTCATATCCGACAGGAGGAAGTAAAATTGTCCGCCGAAACCCAAGTCAAAGCAAAGCCCATACCCTCTATCCTCATCAGGAAGCTGGTTTTCTCCGCCATGTTCCTGGCCCTGTGCATGGTCCTGCCGTACCTGACAGGCCAGATTCCCGAGATTGGCGCGGCCCTGAGCCCCATGCACATCCCCGTGTTCCTGTGCGGCTTCGTCTGCGGCTGGCCCTGGGCTATGGCCGTGGGCGCCATCGCCCCGCTTCTCAAGCACTTTGCTTTCGGGCCCATGCCCCCGATCCTCACCGCCGTGGCCATGACCTTTGAGCTGGCGGCCTACGGCGCGATCTCCGGCCTCATGTACAGGCTCCTGCCCAAGAAGAAGTGGTCCATCTACGCGTCCCTCGTCGTTGCCATGGTGGCCGGCAGGCTCGTCTGGGGTGCCGCCCGCTTCGTCATCGCGGGACTGCAGAACACCACCTTCCCCCTCTCCGCCTTTTGGGCGGGCGCAGTGGCCGACGCCGTTCCCGGCATTATCCTCCACATCGTCCTGATCCCGCTTCTGGTGATGGCGATGGAGCGCGCCCACCTCACGCTCAAGAACTGATACCACACTTTCCCATCTCTCCTTCCGCCCGCCGAATCCCCTTCGCGGGCGGGCAAAAAAGCCGCTGAAAGGCGGCTTTTTTGCCGTTCAGACACGGTTATTCCCGCCAAAGTGTCAATAAAACGCGCCCACCCCGGTCCAGATTCGGCCCTCTGACAATTGACTTTGTGTTTTATGTGTGATAAGATTTATTTTGAGTTTGTTTAACTAAAACATTGAAGTGAGGCGGGTAATATGAAGCTCAGACCCACTCTTCCGGAGCTTCGCTCCATCGCCGGATCCGGCGAATATAAGGTCGCCGTGGTCTCCACGGAGCTTATGAGCGATATGATCACACCTATCGAGGCCCTTCGCCGCTTCCGGGACAAGCCCTGTTTTCTGCTGGAATCGGCCGAGGCCCAGGAGCGATGGGGCCGCTACACCTTCATCGGCATCGACCCGGAGCTTTGCGTCACCGCCCGCGACGGGGTCGTGACGATCGAGCGGGACGGTCAGCTCACCTGTCCCGGCGAGGATGCACGTGTCGTCCTCAGAAAGCTTCTCGCCCGGCGCAGATCCCCCCGCTTTGACTTTCTTCCGCCCTTTACCGGCGGGCTGGTGGGCTACTTCGGTTATGACTACATCCAGTACGCCGAGCCAAGCCTCAGGCTGAAAGCGAAGGACACCGAGGGCTTCCAGGACCTGGACCTGATGCTTTTCGGCAAGGTCATCGCCTTTGACAATTTCCGGCAGAAGATCATTATTATGGTTACGGTGGAGCTTGACGATCTGGAGAGGAGCTTTGCCGCGGCGGAAGCCGAGATCGGCACCATCACCGCCGCCCTGCGCTCCGCCCCCGGTTACGAGCCGCCCGTGGGCCGTATGACAAGCGGGATACGCACGCTTTTCGATGAAAAGCGCTTCTGCTCCATGGTGGAAAAGGCCAAGGAGCGCATCTATGAGGGCGACATCTTCCAGGTGGTGCTGTCCAACCGTCTGGAGGCCGACTTTGAGGGCAGCCTCTTTGACGCCTACCGGGTCCTGCGCACCGTCAATCCCTCGCCTTACATGTTCTACTTCGCCGGAAACGAGCTGGAGATCGCCGGTGCGTCTCCGGAGACGCTGGTAAAGCTCCAGGACGGCGTTCTCCACACCTTCCCTCTGGCCGGCACACGTCCCCGGGGCGCCACCCCCGAGGAGGACAAAAGGCTGGAGGCGGAGCTTCTGGCCGACGAGAAGGAGCGGGCCGAGCATAACATGCTGGTGGACCTGGGCCGGAACGATATCGGAAAAATATCCAAATTCGGGACCGTGGAGGTGGAGCAGTACATGGGGATCCACCGCTTCTCCCACGTGATGCACATCGGTTCCACTGTCCGTGGCCAGATCCGTGACGACAGGGACGCCCTGGACGCCGTGGAGGCCATTCTGCCCGCCGGGACCCTGTCCGGCGCGCCGAAGATCAGAGCCTGCCAAATCATCGACGAGCTGGAGGACTGCCGCCGGGGCATCTACGGCGGTGCCATCGGCTACATCGACCTGGCCGGCAACCTGGACACCTGCATCGCCATCCGCATCGCCTACAAGCGGGAGGGCAAGGTCTACGTCCGCTCCGGAGCCGGGATCGTGGCCGACTCCGTGCCCGAAAACGAGTACCGGGAGTGCGTCAACAAAGCCCGCGCCGTGGTCAAGGCCCTTGAGATCGCCCAGGAGGGAATAGAATGACGCTTCTAATAGACAATTATGACAGCTTCTCCTACAACCTTTATCAATACGTGGGGGAGCTGGATCCGGATATCAGGGTCATCCGCAACGACGCCATGACGGTGGATGAGATCACCAGGTTGCGCCCCTCCCGCGTCATCCTCTCCCCCGGTCCCGGCTACCCCAGGGACGCGGGCGTGTGCGTGGAGGCGGCGAGAACGCTGGGGAAGTCTGTCCCCACCCTGGGCGTCTGTCTGGGCCATCAGGCCATATGCGAGGCCTTCGGCGCCGCCGTGGGCCACGCGAAAAGGCTCATGCACGGCAAGCAGTCCGAGGTCATCCTTGACGCCGCCTGCCCTCTGTTTCGCGGCCTGCCCGAACGGATAAAGGTGGCCCGCTACCACTCCCTGGCCGCCCTGCCGGAGACCATGCCCGATTGCCTTAAAATCACCGCCCGCACCGACGACGGCGAGATCATGGCGGTACAGCACACCGAATACCCCATCTACGGCGTCCAGTTCCACCCGGAGTCCATCATGACCCCGGAGGGAAAAGCGATTTTAAAGAATTTCCTCTCCCTTTAAGGGCCGGACATCCGGACGGCCCGTCCCCCGATCCCGCGCGTTTTTGAATCCCCTCGGCGGCCGCCTCTCCCGGCGGCCCGCCGTCAAAAAAATCCCGATCAATCCCAGGAGGTATAACCATGATCAAGGAAGCCATTGTAAAAATCGTAAGCAAGCAGGACCTGACCTATGACGAGGCTTACGCCGTCATGAACGAGATCATGAGCGGCGAGACGAGCCAGACCCAGAACGCGGCGTTCCTGGCCGCCCTTTCCACCAAAAGCGCCAAGGCCGAGACCTCGGACGAGATCGCCGGCTGCGCGGCGGCTATGCGCGACCACGCCACAAGGGTGACCACCGACCTTCCCATCTTTGAGATCGTGGGCACCGGCGGCGACGGGGCGGGCAGCTTCAACATCTCCACCACCAGCGCCCTCGTGGCCGCCGCCGGCGGGGTGAAGGTGGCCAAGCACGGCAACCGGGCCGCCTCCTCCAAGTGCGGCACCGCCGACTGCCTGGAGGCCCTTGGCGTCAACATCGATCAAAGCCCGGCCCGGTGCGCGGAGCTTCTTGACGAGGCCGGCATGTGCTTCTTCTTCGCCCAGAAGTACCACACCTCCATGAAATACGTGGGCGCCATCCGCAAGGAGCTGGGCTTCCGCACCGTGTTCAACATCTTAGGGCCGCTTACCAACCCCGGCAGTCCCAAAATGCAGCTGCTGGGCGTCTATGACGAGTACCTGGTGGAGCCCCTGGCCCAGGTGCTGATCTCCCTGGGCGTTGAGCGCGGCATGGTGGTCTACGGTACGGATAAGCTGGACGAGATCTCCCTGTCCGCCCCCACCAGGGTCTGCGAGTTCAAGGACGGGTGGTTCAAATCCTACACCGTCGTCCCCGAGGACTTCGGCCTGACGCGGTGCCAGAAGTCCGACCTTGTGGGCGGCACGCCGGAGGAAAACGCCCAGATCACCCGGGACATTCTCGCGGGCAAGCCCGGCCCCAAGCGGGACGCGGTCCTCATGAACGCCGGCGCGGCCCTCTACATCTGCGGCAAGGCCGCCTCCTGGACCGAGGGCGTGCGGTTGGCCGCCGAGCTTATCGACACGGGCAAAGCCTCGGCGGTGCTTGAGAAGCTCATCGAGATCTCCAACCGCCCCGAATGATGACGATCCTCGACGAACTCGCCTGCCACGCCCGAGAGCGCGTGGCCACGGCCATGGAGAGCAGCAGCCTCGACGTGATGCGCGCTCTTGCCATGAACGGCGGCGCGGCGGACGGGGCGGCCTTTGAAAACGCCCTCAAAAAGCCGGGACTGAGCTTCATCTGCGAGGTCAAGCGCGCCTCCCCCTCCAAGGGCCTCATCGCCCCGGATTTCCCCTATGTGGAGATCGCGCGGGAGTACGAGTCCGCCGGGGCCGACGCGGTCAGCTGCCTTACGGAACCCAGGTGGTTTCTGGGCTCGGACGCTATATTCCGTGAGATCCGCGCCGCTATAAGGACCCCCATGCTGCGCAAGGATTTCACCGTGGACGAGTACCAGCTCTACGAGGCCAAAGTCATGGGCGCCAACGCCGTTTTGCTCATTTGCGCCATCCTTGACACGGCCACGGTCGAAAAATATCTGCGGATCTGCGCCGAACTGGGCCTTGCCGCCCTGGTGGAGGCCCATGACGGGAGCGAGATACGCTCCGCCGTCTCGGCGGGGGCGAGGATCATCGGCGTCAACAACCGGGATCTCAGGGATTTCTCCGTGGACTTCACAAACGCCGCCCGTCTGCGTGACCTGATCCCGCCCGAATGTATATATGTGGCCGAGAGCGGGGTAAGATCCCCCGGGGACGCCGCCGCTCTGCGCGCCATCGGCGCGGACGCGGTGCTGATGGGCGAGGCGCTGATGCGCTCAAAGAATAAACCGGAGCTTTTAGCCGGGATGCGGGAGGCCTCCAAATGACGAAAATCAAGATCTGCGGCCTTTGCCGGCCCGAGGATATCCGGTATGTGAACGAGGCGGAGCCCGACTTTGCCGGTTTTGTCATTGATTTTCCCAGGAGCCACAGGAGCGTCACGCCCCGCCGCGCCCACGAGCTGCGGCAAAGGCTCTCCCGGGAGATCGCCCCGGTGGGCGTCTTTGTGGACAACTCCGTGGACACGGTGGCCGACCTCTTCTTCTCCGGCGTTATCAGGATCGCTCAGCTCCACGGGAACGAGGACGAGGACTACATCGCCGCCCTCCGGCGCGCCGCCCCCGGCCTCACGGTCTGGAAGGCCTTCAGGATCGGCGGCCCCGCCGACCTGGCCGCGGCGGAGAAGTCCTCCGCGGATCTGGTGCTTCTGGACAACGGGCAGGGCACCGGCGAGGCCTTTGACTGGTCGCTCATAAAGTCCGCCCGCCGGGACTACGTTCTGGCCGGCGGCCTGACGCCCGAAAACATCCCCTCCGCCGTGGAGGCCCTGCACCCCTGGTGCGTGGACATCTCCTCCGGCGTGGAGACAGATAAGATCAAAGACAGAGCCAAAATCATAGCGGCGGTATCCGCCGCGCGAAAGGACTGAGACCTATGGCAGGACGCTTCGGCATCCACGGCGGACAGTACATCCCCGAGACGCTGATGAACGCCGTAATCGAGCTGGAGGAGGCCTACAACCGCTTCAAGGACGACCCGGAATTCAATAAGGAGCTTACGTATCTCTTCAACGAGTACGCCGGCCGGCCCTCACGGCTTTACTACGCCGAAAAGATGACAAAGGACCTGGGAGGGGCGAAGATCTATTTAAAGCGCGAGGATCTGAACCACACCGGCGCCCACAAGATCAACAACGTGCTGGGCCAGGCGCTTTTAGCCAAAAAGATGGGCAAGACGCGCCTCATCGCCGAAACCGGCGCGGGCCAGCACGGCGTGGCCACCGCCACCGCCGCCGCCCTGATGGGCATGGAGTGCGTGGTGTTCATGGGAGAGGAGGACACAAAGCGCCAGGCGCTGAACGTCTACCGTATGCGCCTTCTGGGCGCCGAGGTCATTCCCGTCACCACCGGCACCGCCACGCTGAAGGACGCCGTTTCCGAGGCCATGCGGGAGTGGACCCGCCGCATCGCCGACACCCACTACTGCCTGGGCTCCGTCATGGGTCCCCACCCCTTCCCCACCATCGTCCGGGACTTCCAGGCGGTCATTTCCAGGGAAATCAGGCAGCAGCTTCAGGAGAAGGAGGGCCGCCTTCCCGACGCGGTGCTGGCCTGCGTGGGCGGCGGGAGCAATGCCATGGGCTCCTTCTACCACTTCATAAACGACCCCTCCGTCCAGCTTATCGGCTGTGAGGCCGCGGGCCGGGGCGTTGACACGTTTGAGACCGCCGCCACCATCGCCACGGGCAGGCTCGGCATCTTCCACGGCATGAAGTCCTACTTCTGCCAGGACAAGTACGGCCAGATTGCCCCGGTCTACTCCATCTCCGCCGGCCTTGACTACCCCGGCATCGGCCCCGAACACGCCTGGCTCCACGACACGGGCCGGGCGCAATACGTTGCCGTCACCGACGAGGAGGCCGTGGAGGCCTTTGAGTACCTGGCCCGCACCGAGGGCATCATCCCCGCCATCGAGTCGGCCCACGCCGTGGCCCACGCCCTGAAGCTTGCCCCCACCATGGACCGCGACAAGCTCATCGTTATCACCATCTCCGGCCGCGGCGACAAGGACTGCGCCGCCATCGCCCGCTACAGGGGGGAGGATATTCATGAGTAACATCGTCAGGGCCTTCGAAAAGGGCAAGGCCTTCATCCCCTTTTTGACCTGCGGCGACCCGGATCTTGAGACCACCGCCGCCTGCGTCCGGGAGTGCGTGAAATCCGGCGCCACTCTCATCGAGCTTGGCATCCCCTTCTCCGACCCCACCGCCGAGGGTCCCGTGATCCAGGGCGCGTCCCTGAGGGCACTCCAGGGCGGGGTCACCACCGACAGGATCTTCGACCTGGTCCGCGACCTGCGCCGGGACGTCACGGTGCCCATGGTGTTCATGACCTACGCTAACGTCATTTTCTCCTACGGCGCCGAAAATTTCATCTCCACCTGCAAGAAAATCGGCATCGACGGCCTGATCCTCCCCGATATTCCCTATGAGGAGAAGGGCGAGTTTGACTCCCTGTGCGAGCGGTACGGCGTGGACCTCATCTCCATGATCGCCCCCACCTCGGAAAACCGGGTGGCCATGATCGCGCGGGAGGCCAAGGGCTTTATCTACCTGGTCTCCTCCCTGGGCGTCACCGGCGTGAGAAGCGAGATCACCACCGACCTCGCCTCCATCGTCAGGGTCATTCGGGAGAACACCTCCATCCCCTGCGCCGTGGGCTTCGGCATCTCCACCCCCGAGCAGGCGCGGAAGATGGCCGCCCTCTCCGACGGCGCCATCGTGGGCTCCGCCATCGTCCGTCTCATCGAGCGCTACAAGCAGGACGCCCCCCGGTACGTGGGCGAGTTCGTCAGGTCCATGACCGAGCATCTCGATTATGCTTAAATTATATAATATTCTACTTCGTATTTCAAGAGTAAATCTAAGCCGCGCGAAAAATTTTCGCGTGGCTTTTCTGTTTTTCTTTACAAACCCCCAAAAACAATTTATAATATTTGTATTATCCAAATAAAGCAAAACCAAACAACGGAGGGAGAGCCATGAATAAAACGATTCAAAAGCTGTTCGCCCTCGCTGTGACCCTTCTGCTCATCACCGCCCTTCTGGCCCCGGCGGCTCTGGCCGGGGAGACGGACCCGCCCGATATCGGCCTGACGGACGCCGAGCGCGCTTTCATCGCGCAAAACGGTGTGTTCCGGGTGGGGTTCGTTCAGGACAGGCCGCCGGTGTCCTTTACGGACGAAAACGGCGAGCTGGCGGGCATGTCCCGGTACATATTCGACGAGCTGGCACGCCTTGCCGGCATCAGGCTTGAATACGTGCCTCTTCCGGCGGGATCGGTCACCTACGATTATCTGCTCTCGGAAAATCTGGACCTGGTCACCAGCGTGGAGCGAAACCCGGAAAACGAGAGCGCCCGGGGCATCCTCATATCCGAGCCCTATCTCAAGAGCCGCAAGGTGATCGTGGCCAGGCAGGACCTGGAATTTGACATGGATAAAAACCTGTCCGTTGCCGTGTCCAGCGGCTCCCAAACATTGCGCAAGGTACTTCAGACCACCTATCCCCGCTTTGACCTCATCGATTACGACTCCATCCCCGACTGCTTCGAAGCGGTGATCTCGGGGGAGAGCGATCTGATGATTCTCAACCAGTACGTGGTGGAGTACTGGTTCGGAAAGCCGGCATACGACGACCTGAAGGTCATTCCCGTCATGGGCCTTGACGAGCAGCTGTGCTTCTCCGCCGTAGTCACCATCGACGGCGTCATCGGTAAGAGCCAGGAGAGCGGGCAGACGCTGATCTCCATCATCGACAAGGCCATTGCCAATCTCTCCGAGGAGTTTGTGGGCGGCGTCACCATACAGGCCGCCATGGAAAACCAGTACGACCTGACCTTTTCCGACTTTCTTTATCGCTATCGGGCCGCCGTGACGGTACTCGCCGTCTCCGCCGCCGCCATCCTGGCCCTGGCCGGGCTGCTGACCTGGCAGGGAACGCGCTCCGCCCGGGCGCGGGCCGAGGCCCGGGCCAAGGACAGCTTTCTCTCCGCCATGAGCCACGAGATCAGAACGCCTCTGAACGGTCTCATCGGCCTCAACTATCTGATGGCGCAAAATCTGAACGACGTGGACCGGATGGGGAAATATCTGGACCAGTCCACCTCCACGGCCAAATATCTTCTCCGTCTCGTCTCCGATATTCTGGACATGTCAAAGCTCCAGGAGCGGAAAATGGATCTGGAGCGGTCCAGAGTGGACCTGGCCCTGCTTGTCGCCTCCGTCCGCGCCGTCACCGAGCCCGTCATGCGCGACAAGGGCGTGGCGTTTGACCTCGCCGGGGACCTTCCCTACCCCGTGGTGGAGGGGGACGAGGCCAGGATACAGCAGGTTTTGATGAACCTTCTTGACAACGCCGCCAAATTCACGCCGGAGGGCGGGCATGTGACTCTCTCCATGGCCCAGCGCGCGGTCGAGGGGGACAGCGCCGTCACCACCGTCTTTACGGTCACCGACACGGGCCGGGGCATGAGCGAGGACTTCAAGCGGCATATCTTCTCCGCCTTCTCTCAGGAGCTGGACACCGTGTCCAAGGGCAACCAGGGCGCGGGCCTGGGCCTGGCCATCAGCCACGAGCTGGCGGCGCTCATGGGCGGGGATCTGACCTTTGAAAGTGAAAAGGACCGGGGAAGCACCTTCGTTTTTTCCTTCCCCGGAGCCGTACTCCCGGCGAGGGATGAGGCCACAGGCCCGGAGAGTCCGGACCTCCCCCGGGTGAAGCGTCGGGTCCTCATTGCCGAGGACAATGAGCTGAATCTTGAGATCATGCTCGAGCTTTTGGCCGAGGAGGGCTTCGATACCGTCTCCGCCCACGACGGCCGGGAGGCGTTGGAGGTTTTCAGAGAAAGCCCGCCAGGGTCCATTGATGTTATCCTCATGGATCTGCTCATGCCGAACCTTGACGGCTACGGGGCCGCCCGCGCCATCCGCGCCCTCCCGCGTGAGGACGCCGGGACCGTGCGCATCATCGCGTGTACCGCCAACACCTTCGCCGAGGACCGCCGCCGCGCCCTGGAGGCCGGAATGGACGACTTTATCCCCAAGCCCGTGGACGTGGGGGAATTGATGGAAAAGCTCGAGGTCTGAAACAAATCTTCAATCAAACGCTTTTCCTTGAAGATCACATCCGGCTCTCCTCTCCGAGGGGAGCCGTCCGCGAGGCCGCCTGACGGGATCCGACGCGTCCGGCCTCCGCCCATGGCGCCTGTCCCCTCCTCAGAGAGGAGGGCTTTTTATCCGAAAAAAGGAGAAGACGATGGAAAAGGAACGGGTTTTGATCAACAGCGGCTGGCGCTTTTGCCTGACCGGGGACGCGTCCTGCGTGGAGAAGGACTTTGACGACGCGGACTGGCGGCGGGTGGAGCTGCCTCACGACTGGCAGATAGAAGGCACCCGCGCCGAGACCGCTCCGAAGGAGCAGGGCTTCTACCCCCGCGCGGGGGTGGGGGTCTACCGGTATCACTTCACCGCCCCGGACGCGTGGCGGGGCAGGTCCGTCCGGGTCCTCTTTGACGGCGCCCAACGGTTCTCGGAGATCTATCTGAACGGCGAAAAAATCGGGGGCCGCCCCTACGGCTACGTGCCGGTCCTGTGCGAGCTGACGGGACATCTCGATTTTGACCGGGAAAACGTTCTGGCTGTACGCCTTGACAACCGGGACCGGGACAACTGGGTCGCCCGGGGCGGCGACCGGTGGTACTCCGGCGCGGGGATCTACCGCAACGTGTGGCTTCTCGTCCAGGACGCGACCCACATCGCCCACGACGGACTCCGGATCACCGCCGAGCCCGTGATGCGCGGGCCGAAGGGCGACGTGCCCGATGTGGAGGGGATACGCTGCGGCAGCGCGGCGGTGACGGCCAGGGCCGAGACCGAGGGGGACCTGTCCGGCTGTACCCTCCGCCTTGAAATTTTCTCGCCCGACGGACAGCGCGTTTACGCCGGTGAGCGGGAGGCGGAGCGCGTGACGGAATTTGACCTCTCCCTCCAATTTCCTCTGCTCTGGTCGCCCGACAAGCCGCGTCTTTACCGGGCGGAGTTCGCGCTCATAAGGGACGGGAAGGCGCTGGACGAACAGCTTACCCGCTTCGGCGTCCGCTCGGCCCTCTTTGACGAGGAGGACGGGTTCGTCCTGAACGGCAAAAAGACAAAGCTCTGGGGCGTCAACCTCCACCACGACGGCGGCGTTTTCGGCGCGGCCGTGCCCATTGAGGTGTGGGAGCGCCGTCTCAGGACCCTCAAGAGCCTCGGCGTCAACACCGTCAGGGCCAGCCATAACCCGCCCGCGCCCGAGGTCTGCGACCTGTGCGACGAGCTGGGCCTGATGGTCATAGACGAGCTTTACGACAAGTGGGACAACAGCCTCATGTACTATGACGCGGTGTTCCCGGAGTGGCGCTTTCGGGACCTGGAGACTATGGTCCGGCGGGACGCCAACCACCCCAGCGTGATATTGTGGAGCGTGGGCAACGAGGTGCGCGGCCAGTATACGGAGCGGTATTATGACCACCTCGGGGAGCTGACCGACGCCTGCCGCCGTCTGGACCCCACCCGGGCCGTCACCAGCGTGCTGATCGGCTTCTGCCTGTCCAACGCCAATGACACGGTCCCCCTGGGCCGGCGTCTCCGTATGGCGCGGAGGTACGCCGAGTGCGTAGACGTGTTCGCCTGCAACTATATGGAGCAGTATTACGAAAGTCTCCGGGAGAGCGGCATGAGAAAGCCCATCCTGGGGGCCGAGGTGCGGACATACTACCGGGGCGACTCCCGCTCTCACAATCAGGTGGATATGAGGCCCGAATCCCCCTACGCTACGGTAAAGGAACACGACTGGGTCTGCGGCGCCATCGTCTGGGCCGGGGTCGACTACCTGGGGGAAAGCCCCTTTTGGCCGCTGAGGGGCTGGACGGGGGATATCCTGGACTCCACGGGCGACGCCAAGCTCCGGGCATACTACTGCGCGGCCCAGTGGAAGAACGAACCGGTCCTGAAGCTTGCCGTCTACGACGAGTCCGAGCCCTGGGACGGGGCCAGGGGCCTGTGGGGCTTTCCCCAGATGCGGCGGCACTGGAACTACCGCGAATTTGAAAAGGTCATGCATGTGGCCGTCTTTACAAACTGCGACACGGTGAAGCTCTTTCAGAACGCCCAGACGCCCCGGGTGGGGTATCTCTCCGATTTCGACGACGGCATGATCCACTTCTGGCTGCCCTTCATCCCCGGAAAGCTCCGGGCCGAGGGCTATCGCGGCGGACTGCCGGTCTGTGAGGACGAGATCTGGTCCGACCACGAGGCGGCAAATCTCAAAATTGTCACCGACAGGACGGACCTGCCCACCGACGGAAAGAGCGTGGTCTTCTCGGATATTTACATTGAGGACATCCACGGCGAACGCTATATGCTGGAAAACCGCCGGGTCGCCTGGCGGACGGAGGGCGACATCGCGGTTTTCGCCGACAACGGCGACGCCTGGCACGATTTTCCCCACGGGAGGGAGGCCCCGACCCACAACGGTCACCTGATGCTGGCGGTCCGGGCGGGGAAAACGCCGGGCAGGGCGAAGATCACCGTGAATGTGGAGGGCTTTGGCGAACGCGCGATCGATCTGACCCTTTCGTGAGGCGGCTTTATGGACTATATCGATCTCTCAGGTCTCTGGAAATGCGAAATACCCGGCCGGAGCGGGGAAATAACCCTTCCCGGCACCCTTGACGAGGGCGGCGTGGGCTTCCCCGACAAAATCACCGCCCCCTGGCACCCGGACGAGCGTGTGAACGAGGCTCTGTCCGGCGGGGACGTCATCGCCACACGCTTCACGCGCAAGGTCAC
The DNA here is from genome assembly GCA_947626585.1 of uncultured Oscillospiraceae bacterium. Taxonomy (GTDB): domain Bacteria; phylum Bacillota; class Clostridia; order Oscillospirales; family Oscillospiraceae; genus RUG626. The sequence goes on along the minus strand of CANQSU010000003.1, from coordinate 18,804 downwards.
CTATGAGGGCCCCGCGCGGCTGACACGCCGGGTGAAAACACCGGTCCCCGTGGGAAAGCGCGTCCTCTTTGAGTGCGGCAGGGCCAGGTCTCTGGAGCTTCGGGTCAACGGCAAAATGGCCCGGGAGCTGACGCCGCCCACCCTCTCCACGCCCCGCGCCTTTGAGGTGACGGGCCTCCTCACCGGGGACGACGAATTTGAGCTTGTTTCGGACAACTCCTACCCCGGCTGGCCGAGGGCGGCCATTCTGGCCTCCTCCGCCGCCACCGACGAGACCCAGACCAACTGGAACGGCGTGCTGGGGTATCTGCGGCTGACCGTCCACGACAGCGCCTTTATCTCCTCCCTCCGGGTCTATCCCCACGGGAATGAGATCCGCGTCCGTTGGGACATCTCCGGCGAGACCTCCGCGCCCGTTGTCATCGAAAGCGACGCCCTCGCCGCCCCGGCGTCCGCGGACAGCGCCGCCGGCGGGTGCGTCCTGCCCCTGCGTCCTGACGTGAAGCGCTGGGACGAGGGCGATGGAAGGCTCTGCACGCTCACCGCGTCCCTGGGCGCGGAGCGGGTCTCCGTCCGCTTCGGCGTCCGGGACTTTGCCGCGCGGGACGGGCGGTTCACCCTCAACGGCCGGACGGTATTTTTGCGCGGCGAGGCCAACTGCGCCGTGTTCCCGGAGACGGGCCATGAGCCCACGGACACGGCAAGCTGGCGGGAGATCCTCGAAACATACAGCTCCTACGGCGTGAATCATCTGCGCTTCCATTCCCACTGTCCGCCCGAGGCCGCCTTTGAGGCCGCGGACGAGCTGGGCATGCTCCTGCAGCCGGAGCTTTCCAACTGGGATCCGCGCGACGCCTTTGGAGACGATGTGAGCCGTAGCTACTACCGGGCGGAGCTGCGCGGGATTCTGAATGCCTACGCCAATCACCCCTCCTTCGTGATGTTGACCCTCGGCAACGAGCTTCACGCGGGGGAGGAGGGGCACGCCTTTATGGAGGAGCTGCTGGCCCTGGCTCACAGCCTGGACGGCACCCGCCTCTACGCCCCCGGCTCCAACAACCACTACGGACAGCGGAAAACCGACCCCGGCGCGGATTTCTATACCTCCGGCTCCTGGCTGGGCCGCCCCCTCCGGGCCACCCACGCCGGCATGGGCGGTTGGCTCAACGAGGGGGGCGGCCTGGACGCGGACTACTCGGAGGCCATGTCCGCCATCCGCGCCGATTTTGACGGTCCCGTGGTCTCCTTCGAGGTGGGACAGTATGAGATCCTGCCGGATTTCGACGAGCTTGCCGACTTTCACGGCGTCACGGACCCGGCCAATCTGCGGCTTGTCCGGGACAGGGTGGAAGGGCGGGGGCTCATGGAAAAATGGCGGGAGTACGTCGCCGCCACCGGCGAGCTTTCATTGCTTTCCTACCGGGCCGAGGTGGAGGCCGCCCTGGCCGCTCCCGGCCTTGGCGGGATCAGCCTCCTTGGACTTCAGGACTTCCCCGGCCAGGGCACGGCCCTGGTGGGGATGCTCAATTCGCACCTGAGACCGAAGCCTTACGATTTTGCCCGTCCCGGTCGCTTCCGGAAGTTTTTCACCGGCGTCCTGCCGCTGATACGGCTGGATCGACGCACCTTCGCCGCCGGCGATACCCTCCGCGCCCGGTGCCTGATGGCAAACTACGGCAAGGCGGACCTGACGGGCATACCGGAGTGGCGTCTCGCCGGCCCCGGCGGGGAGAGATCCGGCTGTCTCGACCCTGTCAGGGCCGAAACGGGCGGCCTTACGGAGCTTGGGACGCTTGCGATCCCCCTTGAAAATCTTCCCGCCCCCGCCGGATACACCCTGACCCTCACGCTTGCGGGACACAAAAACTCATACGGCATCTGGCTCTACCCGGACGCTCCGGCGGTTCGCCCCGACGGCATATACGAGTGCCGGGAGCTGGACACAGGGGCGGTGGAGGCGCTTCGGGGCGGCGGGCGCGTCCTCCTGGCCCCCGACTCCACCCCCGAGGCCCTGCCCGGCTCCGTGAAGGGCCAGTTCACCACGGATTTCTGGTCCGTTGGCACCTTCCCTCAGCAGTCCGGGGCTATGGGGATGCTTATCAACGACCGCCACCCGATTTTCAAACGCTTCCCCACGGACGCCCACACCGATTTCCAGTGGCGGAGCCTGGCCGGCGCCCGGGCCGTCCGGGTCCCGGAGGGGACGGAAAACATCGTCACGCTCCTGGACTCCTACGCCTATCTTCGCCATATGGCGTATATGTTCGAGTGCCGGTGTCTGGAGGGAAGACTCCTTGTCTGTACCTTCGGTCTGCGCCGCGCGGACACCCCGGAGGCCCGGGCGCTCCAAAGCGCCGTCTACGCTTACATGGCCTCCCCGGAGTTCACGCCCCGGCAGGTCATGACCCCCGGATCGATCCGATCCATCATGAACGGAACGATCTGACATATCCCGCGCCCTCGCCCGTTCCACCGGCGGGCATATCGAATTTTGAAGGGAATTGAACGTTATGGAATATCGATTTCAAGACTACGCGCCCACGCCGCTCCTCCGAGGGCACCTGAACCTGGGCGGGGCGAACCCCGCCGGGGAGCGGATAGAGGTCACCTCCCGGTATTTTGAGCGGGGCGGCGTGCCCTGTATCCCCGTGATGGGCGAGTACCACTTCGTCCGGGACAGCCGGGAAAACTGGCCGGAGGAGCTTTCCAAAATACGCGCCGGCGGCGTCAATATCGTCTCCACCTACCTTCTCTGGATCTATCACGAGGAGACAGAGGGGGAATTCGACTTCACCGGTGACCGGGACATCCGCGCCTTCGTGGAGGAATGTCAAAGGCAGGGTCTTGAGGTATTCCTGCGCCTGGGCCCCTGGTGCCACGGGGAGGTCCGCAACGGCGGCCTGCCCGACTGGCTCCTCCGAAAGCCCTTCAAGCTCCGGGACAACAACCCCGGCTACATGGAAAAGGCGCGGATATGGTACCGGCGCGTCTACGACGAGGTGAAGGGGCTTTTTTACAGGGACGGCGGCCCCGTCGTCGGGATCCAGATCGAAAACGAGCTGGTGAACGCCCCGGAACACCTGCTGGCCCTCAAGAAGCTGGCCCGGGAGATCGGCTTCGACGTCCCCATCTGGACCGTCACCGGCTGGAACAGCCGGTTTGGGGCCAGGTTCCCCGTGGACGAGTTCACCCCCGTCTTTGGCGGCTACGCCGACGCCCCCTGGGCCCAGACCACGCAGGAGCTTCCCCTCTGCACCCACCACGCCTTCAACCCCGAGCGCAACGACTCCGCCGTGGGGATGGACCTCATCGGCACGACCGCCCCGGACGGCTGGCGCCTCCCCTATGAGCGCTATCCCTTCGCCACCTGCGAGCTGGGCGGTGGGATCCAGCCCACCCACCACCGCCGTCCCACCATAAGCCCCATGGACGTGTACGCCATGAGCCTCGTGAAGCTGGGCTGCGGCAACAACCTGATCGGCTATTACATGTACCACGGCGGCACCAACAAGCTCGGGAAAACCACCCTGCAGGAGTCCAAGGCCACCGGGTACCCCAACGACCTTCCCATCCTCAACTACGACTTCCAGGCCCCCATCTCCCAGTACGGCGAGTTCCGGGAGCAATACGGGCTTTTGAACCTCCTGCACCTGTTCGCCCAGGACTTCGGGGACATTCTGGCCCCCATGGAGCATACGGCGGCGGAGCGGTTCGTGCCGGAGACGGACCCGGACGGCCTTCGTTACGCCATGCGCACCGACGGGGAGGGCGGCTTCGTCTTTGTAAACCACCACCAGCGGCACCTGACGCTCACAGACATTGAGAACGTGGAGCTTCGCCCCCTGAATGTGAGGTTCCCGGCATTTGATGTGAGGGGCGACGCGGCCTTTATCCTGCCCTTCAACCTGAGGCTCGGCCGGGAGCTGCTTGAGTGGGCCACCGCCCAGCTTGTGTGCCGGGAGGGCGGGCAAATCATCTTCGCCGCCGTCCCCGGCATCCGGCCCCGGTTCAAGCTCAGGGGCCGGGAGGAGGTCGCCCTTGACGGCGAAAGGGACCAGACGTTCTCCGCCGGAGCTGTCGAGATCCGCTGCGTGCCCTGGGACGCCGCCCTGCGCCTGCGGCGTGTGGACGGCGAGATCAGGCTCGTTGACGCGCCCGCCGCGCCGGACGCCGCGCTGACCCTCAGCGACTGCCCGGAACCCTTCACCCCACCTTATTTGGACGAGCTTCGTCTGGCCGGAGAGCGGGAGATCCGCTGGAAGCGCCTTGAGGTCGCGGAGGCGCGCGGCTTTGTCACCGTGGACGTCCCCTTCGACACGGCCCAGATCTATGCCGACGGCGCCCTGGCGGCCGACAAATTCGCGGACAAGCTCCCCTGGCGCGTCCCCGCGTCCCTGCTCTACGGCAAGGTGTGCTATCTGGCCTATACCGCCCCCTGGGACGGGGCCTACCGGGAGCCGTAAATACCGTCCCACACATTTCTGACAAATCCTCCTCTCCACCTCTTGCAATCAACGCTTTAACGGAGTATAATAATTTTATCTATGCGAATTTTACCAAGGAGGCGGTCTTATGGACGAAAGGACCCTGGCGTTTATCAATCTCCACGCCGTACTCGGGGGGCTGGCAAAGCTCTGCGAGCTGGACGGGGAGTGCGGGAAGCTGATTGAAGGCAAAAACATGGCCATCGGCATTGCCGTCAAGGGCGGACCGGAGGGCACCATCCGGTTTGAAAACGGCGTCTGCACCGTGACCCCCGGCGTTGACAAGTGCGATATCAAGCTGCCCTTTGGTTCCTGCAAGAAGTTCAACGGCCTTATTGACGGCACCGTCACCCCCATTCCCTCCAAGGGCTTCACCAAAATCGGATTTCTTTTGAAGGAGTTTACAAAGCTCACGGATAAGCTCACCGCGTACCTCCGGCCGGCAGAGGGCGCTCTGGACGACCCGGAGTTTTTCCGGATCAGCACCACCATCATGTTCCACCTCATACTGGACGCGGTGGCGCAGATCGGCAATGTTGACAAGGTGGGCAGAGCCAGCGCCTCCTACATCGTGGACGGCGACGTGCGCATGGCCATCGAGGGCGGCCCGGAGGGGTACATCCACGCCCGGAACCACGTCCTCACCGCCGTCCACACCGCCACGGACAGCGCCCTGGGCCGCCCCATGAGCTACATGGTGTTCACCTCCATGGAAAACGCCCGGGAACTCTTCGACGGCAAGGTCAACGGCGTGGTGTGCGTCGGACAGGGCAAGGTCCGCATGGGCGGCATGATCTCCATGGTGGACAATGTGAACAGGATTTTGGACCGTGTGTCCATGTATCTCGCGTGAGGTGAGCATATGAGAAAGGTTTACGAATATCCGAAATCCCGCGCCGCCTTTGAGCGGGCCTGCAAGGTGATCCCCTCCGGCATCTACGGCCATCAGGGCCCCGCCGAGGGGTGCTACATCCCCGTGGAGGCGTTTCCCCTCTACTCCTCCCGCGCCCAGGGGAGCTATCTCTGGGACCTGGACGGGAACAAATTCATCGACTACATGGCCGCCTACGGCCCCAACGTCCTGGGCTACAACGACCCGGACGTGGACGAGGCGGCGGCAAAGCAGCGGGCCATCTCCGACTGCACGACCCTCCCGAACCCCGTCATGGTGGACTTCGCTGATCTCCTGGTGGAGACAGTCGCCTGCGCCGATTGGGCGTTTTTCGCCAAAAACGGCAACGATGTCACGACCTGCGCCGTGATGACGGCGAGAGCCTACACTCACCGCAAGAAGATCGTCTTTTTCAAGGGCTACTACCACGGCGTGTCCCCCTGGACCCAGAAGATCGACTACGCCGGGATCCTGGAGGAGGATGTCACAAACAACCTCTACGTCACCTGGAACGACTTTGACGAGCTTTCCGAGGTCTTTGAGCAGAACAAGGACGAGATCGCCTGCGTCATCGCCCAGCCCTATATGCACGGGAATTTCGCGGACAACGAGCTTCCGAAGGAGGGCTTCTGGCGGAAGGTCCGCAAGCTCTGCGACGACACGGGGACAGTCCTCATCATCGACGACGTGCGCGCCGGGTTCCGGCTCGATATGGCGGGAAGCGACCACTATTTCGGGTTCAAGGCGGACCTCATCTGCTTCTGCAAGGCCCTGGCCAACGGCTACAACGTCTCGGCCCTCTGCGGGCGGGAATTTTTGAAAAATTCCGTCTCGTCCCTGAGCTTCACGGGCTCCTACTGGATGAGCGCCGTGCCCTTCGCCGCCGGGATCGCCTGCATCCAGAAGATGAAGCGCCTTGGCTGCCCGAAGCTCCTCATTGACAAGGGCACCAAGCTGAAAAACGGCCTCATCGCCACCGCCCTGAAGTACGGCTACGACCTGCATGTCTCCGGCGTGCCGAGCCTCTTCTATCTGCGCATCGCCGACGACCCGTCGCTCATGCTCCATCAGGAGTGGATCGCCGAGTGCGTCAAACGCGGCGTGTTCTTTACCAACCACCACAACCACTTCATCAACGCGTCCCTCACAGACGAGGACATCGAGGACACGCTGGAGATCGCCGACGAGGCCTTCAGCGTGGTGAAGGAGAGACATTCGTAAACGTAAAGCGGGCCGCCCGCTGTGCGGCCCGCTCCCCCCGCATCACTTCCTTCCCCCGATTGGAGGCCCTATGAAATATCTTCTCAAAAATCTCAACGTATTTTACCAAAACGCCTTTCAGAAGGCCGACATATTGATCGACAATGGCATCGTTGCCACCATGGGGCAATCCCTTTTCGTTGGCGGTGACGCTGCCATTTTTGATTTTGACGGCGCACACGCCCTCCCCGGCCTCATCGACCCCCACGTACATCTGCGGGAACCGGGTCACGAGTACAAGGAGACCGTCCGCACCGGCACTCTGGCGGCGGCCCACGGCGGTTACGCCGCTGTATGCTCCATGCCCAACCTAAAGCCGGTGCCCGACACCCTGGACAAGCTGAAGGTCCAGCTCGACATCATCGAGCGGGACGCCGCCGTGGCCGTCCGTCCCTACGGGGCCATCACAAAGGGCGAGGCCGGCGGCGAGCTTTCCGACATGGAGGCCATGGCCCCCCGCGTGGCCGGCTTTTCCGACGACGGCAGGGGCGTGCAGTCGGAGGCCGTGATGCGCGCCGCCATGGAGAAAGCCAAGGCTTTGAACAGGCCCATCGTGGCCCACGCCGAGGACGAGAGCCTTTTACGAAAGGGCTGGGCCGTCCACGACGGCGCCTACGCCAGGGCCCACGGCTTGGTCGGAAACGACCCCGGGAGCGAGTGGCGGCAGGTGGAACGGGACTTGGAGCTTGTGCGTGAAACGGGATGCTCTTACCACGTCTGCCACGTCTCCACAAAGGAGACGGTGAGCCTCGTGCGTCTGGCGAAATTCGAGGGTCTGGACGTGACCTGCGAGACCGGCCCCCACTATCTGGCGCTGACGGACTCGGACCTCCGGGACGACGGGCGCTTTCGCATGAACCCGCCCATACGGTCCGAGGAGGACCGGGACGCCCTTATCGAGGGGCTTTGTGACGGCACCGTGGACATGATCGCCACCGACCACGCGCCCCACTCGGCGGAGGAGAAGGCCGGCGGCCTGGCCCACAGCCTCAACGGCATTGTGGGTCTTGAGTGCGCCTTTCCGGTGCTGTACACAAAGCTGGTGCGGGGGCATATCACGAGCCTCGAGCGGCTTATCGAGCTTATGAGTACCGCTCCGGCGCGGCGCTTCGGCATCCCCGGCGGGAAGATCGAGCCCGGAGAGACCGCGAATATCGCCATATTTGACCTGAACCGGGAGTTTACGATCGACACGGCGGAATTTCAGAGCAAGGGCCGCGCCACGCCCTTTGAGGGATGGAGGGTCTACGGAAAAAGCCTCATGACCGTGGCCGGCGGGAAAATCGCCTGGAGGGACGAAAATGTTTGATGTGATTTATGAGGTGATCTCCAACAGGGAGATCGCCAAAAGCACCTTTGAGATGGTACTGCGGGGCGATACCCGCGGCATCGCCCCGGGGCAGTTTGTAGATCTCAGGCTGGACGGCTTTTTTCTGCGCCGCCCCATCTCCGTCTGTGACTACACCGCCGACACCCTGACCCTGATCTACAAGGTGGTGGGCCGCGGCACGGAGGCCATGTCGAAGATGCGGACAGGCGTGAGGCTCGACACTCTCGCCGGCCTTGGCAACGGCTACGACACCGCCCCCTCCGGCGGCCGCCCCCTGCTCATCGGCGGCGGCGCGGGCGTCCCGCCCCTGTACGCTCTGGCGAAAAAGCTCATCGCGGAGGGGAAAAGCCCCGCCGTTATCCTGGGCTTCAACAGTGCCGGCGAGATATTTTATGAAGCCGAGTTCAAGGCCCTGGGCCTCGACGTGTACGTCACCACCGTTGACGGCTCCTACGGCGTCAAGGGCTTTGTTACCGACGCCATGGACACGGAGTACACCTACTTCTACACCTGCGGCCCGGAGCCCATGCTGAAGGCGGTGTACAACAAGTCGAGGACCTCCGGACAATTCAGCTTTGAGGAGCGGATGGGCTGCGGCTTCGGCGCCTGTATGGGCTGTACCTGCAGGACAAAATACGGCCATAAGCGCATATGCAGGGACGGCCCGGTCTTAGTGAAGGAGGAGATCGTATGGTGAACACGAAAGTGGCCCTCTCGGGCCTCGCCCTCGACAACCCCGTTATCCCCGCCAGCGGCACCTTCGGCTACGGGTACGAGTTCGCGCAGCTCTATGACATCAATGTCTTAGGCTCCTTCTCCTTCAAGGGCACCACCCGGGAGCCGCGCTTTGGCAATGAGCCGCCCCGCATAGCGGAGACCGCCTCCGGGATGCTCAACGCCGTGGGCCTTCAGAACCCCGGCGTCGACAAGGTGATTTCCGAGGAGCTTCCCAGGCTCCGGCGGGTTTTTCACAAGCCCGTGGTGGCCAATATCTCCGGCTTTTCCGTGGAAGAATACGCGCAAGTGTGCGAACGCATTGACAAGGAGGAACAGGTGGGCCTCATTGAGGTCAACATCTCCTGCCCCAACGTCCACTGCGGCGGCATGAGCTTCGGGACTTCTCCCGAATCGGCGGCGGAGGTAACACGCGCCGTCAAGGCGGTGACCACAAAGCCCGTCTACATGAAGCTCTCCCCCAACGTCACAGATATCGCCGCCATCGCGAAGGCCTGTGAGGACGCCGGGGCGGACGGCGTCAGCCTCATCAACACCCTGATGGGCATGAGGATCGACCTCAAAAAGCGCGCGCCGGTCCTCCGCAACACCACCGGAGGTCTGTCCGGTCCCGCGGTCTTTCCGGTGGCTCTCAGGATGGTCTGGCAGGTCTATGAGGCCGTGAGGATCCCCATCATTGGCATGGGCGGCGTCGCATGCGCGGAGGACGTCATTGAGATGATGCTGGCGGGCGCCACGGCGGTGGAGGTGGGCGCGGCCAATTTAGTGGACCCCTTTGCCTCGAAGAAAATCGTTGAGGAGCTGCCCGCTGTCTGTGAGCGGCTTCACATAGAAAATCTTACAGATATCATTGGAGGAGCGCATCATGGGTAAGGACGTAATCGTGGCGTGTGATTTTGCCGGCGCGAAGCAGACATTTGACTTTCTGGACAGCTTCGGCACCGCCCGCCCCTTTGTCAAGATCGGCATGGAGCTTTACTACGCCGAGGGACCGGATATCGTGCGGAAAATCAAGGAGCGGGGGCATAAGATCTTTCTGGACCTGAAGCTCCACGACATCCCCAACACCGTGAAAAAGGCCATGGCGGTGCTGTCGCGGCTCGACGTGGACATGACCAACCTCCACGCCGGCGGCGGTGTGGAGATGATGAAGTACGCCGTGGAGGGGCTGACCCGCCCCGACGGCACCCGGCCCATTTTGATTGCCGTCACCATGCTGACCAGCATCTCCCAGGAGGTCATGACGAAGGAGCTGGGCGTCTCCGGCCAGCTCCCCGAGACGGTCATACGCTACGCCAAAAATGCCCGGGCCGCCGGCCTTGACGGCGTGGTCTGCTCTCCGCTGGAGGCCGGGGTAGTACACGAAAGCTGCGGCGCGGACTTCGTCACCGTCACCCCCGGCGTGCGCTTTGCCGACGGGGACGCGGGCGATCAAAAACGGGTCATGACGCCCGGGCAGGCCAGGATCATCGGCTCGGACTATATCGTAGTGGGCCGGCCCATCACCGCCGCCCCGGATCCCGAAGCGGCGTACCTCCGGTGCGTCAGGGAGTTCGTTGGCTGATGAGCTTCACACACGTCCTCTTCGACCTGGACGGCACCCTCACCGACCCCAAAGAGGGCATTACCCGCTCCGCCGCCCACGCCCTTGAACATTTCGGTATCCACGCCGACCCGGAGACCCTCACCTGCTTCATCGGCCCTCCTCTCACAGAGACCTTCGGGGAGCGGTACGGCTTCAGCGACGAACAAATCACCGTGGCTGTGGCCAGATTCCGGGAATATTTCGAGCCGAGGGGATGGCTCGAGAACGTGCCCTATCCGGGCATCGAAAAGACGCTGGAGCGTCTGCAAAACGCCGGACTAAAGCTGATCTTGGCAACCTCCAAGCCGGAAAGGTTCGCCGTTCGCATCATGGAGCGGTTCGACCTTGCGAAATACTTCACACACCTGTGCGGCGCGCCCATGGATGAGCGCCGCGCCGGGAAGGCCGTCATCGTGGCCCGCGCCGTCAGAGAGGCGGGCATCACGGACTTAAGCCGCGCCGTCATGGTGGGCGACAGGCGCCACGACGTGGAGGGCGCGCGCCAAAACGGCCTCGACACCGTGGGTGTCCTCTGGGGCTACGGCACAAGGGAGGAGCTTGAAACCGTCGGCGCGAAATTTATCGCGGCGGACCTGGCGGAGCTTGAAAATATCCTTTTACATTGACCCCATAAGCGGGCCGCCAGGAGAGGCGGCCCCTACAGTGGGGGAGGGGAGAAAATATGTTAGACAGCAAAGGCTTCGACCTGTGGGCCGACGGCTACGACAAATCGGTGGGTCTGTCCGACGAGGACAACACCTACCCTTTTGCCGGGTACAAGGCGATCCTGAACAGAATTTATAACACCGTATTGGCCAGGGGAAGCGCCGTCGTCTGCGATATCGGCTTCGGCACCGGCGTACTCACCTCCCGGCTCTTTGATCGCGGGTGCGAGATATGGGGGCAGGATTTTTCCGAAAAAATGCTTGCGCTCGCAAGGGCCAAAATGCCGGGCGCGCACCTTTTTCAGGGCGATTTCTCCCATGGGCTGGCCGCGGAGCTTTGCGGTCACACCTACGACTTCATCATCGCCACCTACTCCCTCCACCACCTGACCGACGCGGAGAAGATCGCGTTTATCGGGACGTTGAAAACGCTCCTGAGGCCCGACGGGGCGATCCTTATCGGCGACGTGATGTTCAAGACCCGCGCCGATCTCACGCGCTGCCGCCAGGCCGCCGGGGACGAGTGGGACGACGAGGAGATATACTTTGTGATAGACGAGCTGAAAAAGTCCTTCCCCGATATGGAGTTTACACAAATTTCCCATTGTGGCGGGATCATGACGGTAAAAAAGTAGGGGCCGCCTCTCTTGGCGGCCCGAAGGTGGGACGGCAGAGCGGTCACGTTGAATGTTGTAGGGGTCGCCCCTTACGGAGATACATCGTAACAACAAAAATGACTGGAGGGAAAAACGTGTGCTTCATTTGTGACAGGATCGAGCAGATCAAAAACGGCGCAAACCCCTATTTTGTGAGGGAGCTGGAGACCGGCTATGTGGTCATTGGGGATAACCAGCACTTCCGGGGGTACACGCTGTTCCTCTATAAGCGCCACGAGGGAAAAACGGAACTCTTTCATTTAGAGCCGGAGGAGCGTGCGAAATTCATGGAGGAGATGGTTCTGGTCTCCCAGGCGGTCAGCCGGGCCTTCGGGGCGGAGAAGATGAACTGCGAGCTTTTGGGAAACGGCGACGCCCATCTGCACTGGCACCTGTTCCCACGCTTCGCGGGCGACATCGAAAGCTACGGAAATAACGGAAAGGGCCCCGTCTGGTGGTATCCCATGGAGAAGATGTACTCAGACGAAAACCGCCCCACGGCGGGAGAACTTGAGGACATGAAGCAAAGGCTCCGCGCGGAATTGGACAAGCTCATCCAATAAAAAATCCACAGGAGGAACGATCATATGGAAACCTACAAGCACGAATTTATTGAATTTCTGGAGTCTGCCGGGGTGCTGAAGTTTGGCGACTTCACAGCCAAATCGGGGCGGAAGATCCCCTATTTCATCAACGCCGGGGACATCAAGACCGGGGAGCAGATCATGCGGCTGGGCGAGTTCTACGCCCACGCCTATCGGGAACATCTGGGGGAGAAGAAAACCGTCCTCTTCGGGCCGGCCTACAAGGGCATCCCCATCGCGGTGTCCGCCGCCGCGGCGCTGGCGCGCGGCGGGCTTGACCTGCCCTTCTGCTTCAACCGCAAGGAGGCCAAGGACCACGGCGAGGGCGGCGTCATCGTGGGCTGGAAGCCCCAACCCGGCCAGGAGATCGTTATCACCGAGGACGTGATCACCGCCGGCACAGCCATCCGGGAGAGCATGGAGATCCTGTCCCAGCTGGAGGGTACACGGGTCGCCGCCTGCCTTATCATGGTCAACCGGGGCGAGAAGGGACAGACGGAGAAGGGCGCCATGGAGGAGATCGAGGAGGAGTTCGGCTTCCCGGTGTATTCCGTGGTGGATGTTTACGATATCATCGAGTACCTGGAGGAAAAGCCCGGAAACGCCGAGAACGTACAGCGGATCCGCGATTACCTGGCGGTGAACGGAGCGAAGAAATGAGAAGTCTTATTGATATTGCCGACCTGACGGTGGAGGAGATCGACGAGCTGATCGCCAGGGCAGAGGACATTATCGCCGACCCCGACAGGTACGCCGAGAAGTGCAGGCGCAAAAAACTCGCCACCCTCTTTTACGAGCCCTCCACCCGAACACGCCTGAGCTTTGAGTCCGCCATGCTGGAGCTTGGCGGCTCGGTCATTGGATTTTCCGAGGCCCAATCCAGCTCCGCCTCCAAGGGCGAGAGCGTGGCGGACACCGCCAAGGTTATCAGCTGTTTCGCGGATATCATCGCCATGCGCCACCCAAAGGAGGGCGCGCCCCGCGTGGCGGCTATGAACGCCAGCATCCCGGTTATCAACGCCGGCGACGGCGGCCACAATCACCCCACCCAGACCCTGACGGACCTTCTCACCATCAAGCGGGAGAAGGGTCGGCTCGACCATATGACCGTGGGCTGCTGCGGCGATCTTAAATTCGGCCGCACGGTCCACTCCCTTCTGGGCGCCATGAGCCGCTATGAGGGCGTGGACTTTGTGCTGATCTCCCCGGAGGAGCTGAAGGTTCCCGAGCATGTGCGCACAGATATCCTGAACGCCTCCGGCGTCAAATACCGGGAGACAGAGCCGCTTTTGGAGGCCATGCCCCAGTTGGATGTCCTCTACATGACCCGTGTCCAGCGTGAACGCTTTATCAGCGAGGCCGACTACGTCCGGCTCAAGGACACCTACATTCTCACCCCGGACAAGCTGGAGAGCGCCAAGCCCGACCTCTCCATCCTCCATCCCCTGCCCCGGGTCAACGAGATCAGCGTTGCCATCGATAAAGACCCCAGGGCGTGCTACTTTAAGCAGGTCCTGAACGGAAAATTCATCCGCATGGCCCTCATCATGAAGCTTCTGGAGGTGGAATAAGATGCTGATAGGAACCATCGTTGACGGGATCGTCATCGACCATATCCCCGCGGGGCGGGGCATGGAGCTTTACGGCTACTTAGGGCTCGACAAGCTTGGCTGCGAGGTGGCCCTCATCAAAAACGCCCCCAGCGGCAAGCGAGGCAAGAAGGATATCCTGAAGATCAACGAGGTCATTGACCTGAACTTTGACCTTCTGGGCTACATCGACCCCCACATCACCGTCAACATCATTCGCGGCGGCGAGCGGGTGGAGAAGCGCCATCCGGACCTGCCCGACGAGATCCGGGGCGTTATCAAATGCCGCAACCCCCGGTGCATCACCTCCACCGAGCAGGAGATCGAGCATATCTTCAAGCTCACCGACCGGGAAAACCGGGTCTACCGCTGTGCCTACTGCGATACACGGGCAAAGTGAGTCAAGACTTTGCTATAATTTCATTGTGCAAGCCAATCTTACTGTTGTCGAGTATTATTTTGAGGCAATTTTAAATTATATATAGGTCGCATTAATAATAACGTATTCCGAATCTCTCGCAACTGTCAGTTGCGCAATTTCAAAGCGCCGGTTTGCAGACAATCCGGCGCTTTTATAGTAAGATTAAGATGATGTATGAAAGGGGGCTTATTTATGAGCCTTGGAACCAAACTCTATGAGCTGCGCAACAAAGCCGGCCTCTCCCAGGACGCGCTGGCGGAGAAGCTGGACGTGTCGCGGCAGTCGGTGAGCAAGTGGGAAACGGACACCTCGGTGCCGGAGCTGGAGAAGCTCATCAGGCTTGCGGAGCTTTTCGGCGTGACGCTGGACCAGCTGGTGCTGGACAGGCCCGCCCCGGCCGCGCCGGAAAACGCGGAGGTCGGTACGGCGCCGGCAGAGGCCGCGCCGCCGTTGCCGGCGGCTGACGCGAGCCGGCCCATGACCGGGGCGCGGCTGGCGGGGTGCGTCATTCTGACCGTCGTCGGCGTGGCCTCCCTGCTGGGGCTGTTTCTGGCGGGCTTCGGGAGCCTGTTTCTCACCGTGCCCCTGTGTGTGCCCGGGATCCTGTGCCTTGCCTGCAAGAAGCGCCCGGCCCTGTGGGCGGTGTGGTCGGTGGTGCTGATGGTGCAGCTTTATCTGGCCGCCGCCACAGGCATTTCACCCACATGGATCTTCACGTATCTCCGGTACTCGAAACAGCTTGCTTCGGAGTTGACCCTGAGGCCCATCGTATCCGTGAGCCTGCTGCTGGGGGATCTGCTGATGATCGTGTGGACGGCCCGCTCCTTCCGCGCATCGCCCCTGCCCCGGAACGTCAAAACCGTCAGCCTGACGGCGGCGCTGTGGCTTCTGCTGTTGGTGGTTCTGCCCGCCGCCTCTAATATCGTCTTTCGGTCGTTCATCAAGCCCTCGACCTCGGCCGGCGTCATCGTCATGACTCCGGAACTGAAAAGGGAGATGGATCTGGGGAAGCTGCTGCTTTACCTGCTGAGTATCCCCCGCCTCCCCCTCCTGGCCGCCGCCGTAACTATGACCGTGCTGCTGCTGAAAAGGCAGAATAAGGGAGAAAAAATATAATGAAAAAAAGCGGCCCGGAGGCCGCTTTTTTTCGTCTGCGGGATCACCCGATCAGGCCGGCAAAGAGGCTGTCCAGGTCCCCGTTGGAGAAAATGCTCATCATAAGCATAAAGCTCAGGTACTCCGTCTCGCCGTCCGTCATGTCCTCCTCAAAAGCGTTGAACTTCTCCTGCGTCCCGGCGTACCTCTGATCCAGCGCGGCCATCTCCCGCTCCAAAAGCGCCTGCTGATCCTCGTCGGGGTAGCGGGCCGAAAGCTCCAGGGCGGCCTTCATGTACTCCATAAGCTCATCCACCGCCGCCACGAATTCCGGCCTGATGCTGGGCCGCAGACCGCCGCTGGTGTCGGGCTTGGCATTGGCAAGGAGGGTCTCGTAGGCCGTCTGATAGTCCTTCTCCGCCGTATCCAGGACGGTCAGGACAAACATGACTATGCAGCCGGTGTCCGTATCAAGGGCAATGTCCGCGTGGATCCTGCCGGGGTCGGAAACGGGCGTGTTTTCTCCATCGGTCACGGCGGCGTCGAAGGTCAGTCCGTCATAACCCAGCACGGTGGTTTCCGCAAGCTCTGTCTCCCCGACGGAAATACCGCTCTCCTCAATACCCTTCAGCAGGGCGTTGATAAGGTTCTTTATCAGCGGCTTTATCTTTGCCGCCGTATCGGGGGTAACGGCCATGGGCTGGGCAAGCGCCATGATACCCGCCGTCTTCTGGCCGTCCTCGACCGCATAGGCGGAGAGCTGGTTCGCAGCTCTTTGGTCGACCCGGAAACCCTCGGGCAGGTCAAAGGCTATGCCACCCACACAGTTTACCCGGCAGCCATCCCCGGTGAGCATGAAGGAGCGGGCGCGCGCTCCGTCCACGCACCTGGCGATAATGGCCACAGCCTCGGCACGTTTAAGCGTCTCCTCGGGCCAGAAGCGCCCGTTTTCGGAGCCTGTAAGGATGCCGGCGCGGTAGAGGGCGTAGATCTGGTCATAGGCTTCGCTGCCCGCCTCCAGATCGGGGATGGCCCCGTCCTCCACGGGATTGATGGCCGCCGGCATATCCTCGGAGAGGGCCGCGGCGATAAGGGCGGCGAACTGGCGGCGCGTGGCGGGAGCGGACAGGTCGGAATACCGGTCTTTTTCCATGATGCCGTTTGCCACGGCGTAGTCCACATATACCTGATACCAGGGATCCCCCTGGACAAAGAGGTCCTCGTCATAGGGCACAAAAAGGGTCCTGTGGACTCTGGCCGCAAAGGTCACGGCCTCCGCCAGGGACACATTTTTGCCCGGTGAGAATTTGCCTCCTCCGGTGCCGTCAGCCAGGCCCTCATAGAAGCATACCTCCAGATCCCCGGCGTACCAAGCGTCCTCCGGCACATCCGAGAAGATGGGAGCCTCCGCCGTATCATCCGCCGCCAACACGGCGGGCGCCAGGGCGCAGACAAGCGCGAAAACGATCAGCGCGGAAATCAGCTTTTTCATCGTTCCGTCTCCTTATACTAATACCCAATTAAAACAAGACATTCCCGGCGGTCTTTTTTGCGCCATACTTCGTCAAACGGCTTGACAATACATACAGTATTTTCTGCGCCGTTTTCCTCATCTGACGCAAAAAATCCTCGCCGCTCGGTGTCTACTTTTAATTGGGTATTAGTATTATGTCCGTATTTCTCCCGGTATGTGAAGCAATCGTACCATCGGGGAGATACCAATACTATATACCACCAAATGCCCCCTGTCAATCGGGATCATACAAAAAATTCCGGCGCCCCGAAGGGGACGCCGAAAGAGGTTAAGCCGGAAAAAGGTGGCCCCGGCGGGCCGCTGCCCGCTGGGGAGAGGAGGAGCGAAGCCCGCGCCTGAGCGTTCCCGCCGTGCGGGGGCGCGAGGTCAAGCGGCTTCCGCGACGACGATGTTACGCTCCAAAGACCTTGATCAGGAATCCGGCGGCGATGGCGGAGCCGATAACGCCGGCCACATTGGGGCCCATGGCGTGCATCAGCAGGAAGTTGGAGGGGTTGGCCTTCTGGCCCTCCACCTGGGCGACCCGGGCGGCCATAGGTACGGCTGAGACGCCGGCGGCGCCGATGAGGGGGTTGATCTTCCCGCCGGAGAGCTTATACATGAGCTTGCCCACCAAAAGCCCGCCCACGGTGGAGAAGCAGAAGGCGATGAGGCCCAGCAGGACGATCTTCAGGGTGTTGACGGTCAGGAACCTGGCGGCCACGGTGGTGGCGCCCACGGAGATACCCAGGAAGAGCGTGACGATGTTCATCAGGGCGTTCTGGGCCACGTCGGAGAGCCGCTCGGTGACGCCGGTCTCTCTGAGAAGGTTGCCGAACATCAGGCAGCCAATCAGGGGCGCGGTGGAGGGCAGCAGCAGGATGATGAAGCCGGCCACCAGGATGGGGAAAACGATCTTCTCGGTCTTGGAGACCTCCCGAAGCTGCTCCATCTTGACAGAGCGCTCCTTCTGGGTGGTCAGAAGCCGCATGATGGGCGGCTGGATCATGGGGATGAGGGCCATATAGGAGTAGGCCGCGATGGCGATGGGGCCCAACAGCGCCGGGGCAAGGAGCATACACGTCAAAATCGCCGTCGGCCCGTCCGCGCCGCCGATGATGCCGATGGACGCGGCCTGGTTGCCGGAAAAGCCCAGGAGGACGGCCCCGAAGAAGGCGAAGAACACGCCGAACTGGGCCGCCGCGCCCAGGAAGAAGCTCTTGGGGTTGGCGATCAGGGGGCCAAAGTCGGTCATGGCGCCCACGCCGATGAAGATGAGGCAGGGGTAGATGCCGGCTTTGACGCCGATATACAAAATGTCCAGAAGCCCGCCAATGTGGGCGATATCGGTGAAGGAAAGCTTTTCGATGATCTCCGGCTCCTCGGCGTCCTCGGGGAGAGAGGCCATATACTCCTCCACGGAGAGGACACGCTCCTCCTCCACGTCGTAGAGGATGGCCTCGTTGGCCGCGTCGTAGGGGCACTCGTAGACGTAGGCGTCCCACATAGCCATGTGATAGAGGCCCGCGCCGGGCAGGTTTGTGAGCAGGGTGCCGAAGGCGATGCCCACCAGCAAAAGCGGCTCAAACTTCTTCTTGATGCCCAGGTACAAAAGCACCAAGGCCACAATGATCATGATGAGCGACTTCCAGCCGCCGCTTGCGAAGAAACCCATAAAGCCCGATTCCATCCAGAGCTTTTTCAGGGTCTCCAGAATATTTCCCATGGTCTACGCCCCCTTACGCCAGGACCACTAAGGGCGAGCCTGTTTCGACCTTCGCGCCCTTACTCGTGACCACCTGGGCGACGGTGCCGTCACGGGGAGCCATGATCTCGTTTTCCATCTTCATGGCCTCCAGCACCACCAGCACATCGCCGGCCTTCACCGCGTCGCCGGCCTTCACGTCGACCTTGACGATGTTACCGGGCATGGGGGCGTTGACGGGCTCACCGGCCGCCACGGGCGCGGCGGCGGGGGCGGCGGCGGGGGCGGGG
>CANQSU010000002.1 GCA_947626585.1 uncultured Oscillospiraceae bacterium | reverse complement strand
ACGCCTTCATCCGTGATCTGGAGATTCGCCTTTTCCTTCTCCGGTTCGTCGGACTTCTTCTTTTTCTTCTTCTTGGACTCTTCGCTGTTCGGGTAGACCTTCTTGATGTCTTTCAGGGTTACGCTTGCCATGGTGTTTTACCTCCCTATTTTGATGGTTTCCTCTTTGCTTGATACACGCTCGATGGTAATCCAAGGTTTTACATTCCCGTTTACACTTGGTAATTGCATTGTAATCCCTAATTTACAGAATGTCAACAAATTTTTTACGGAAATATCAAAAATGTAAACTTCACCAAAATCAGCGCCAAAAATTTGTGCAAAACGAACAATCAAAAAAGTGCAAGTTTACAAAATGCACATCTTGATTTTTCAATATGCCTATGTTATAGTAAAATCAGGATGCATCTGAAGAAATCGAGGCGCCGAGATCCGCGAGGAGCTTTTTCAGGTGAAATCAAAAAATCGCGGGAATACTTTGTGCATTTCAAGATTTTCCGGTAAAACATGGCGGAAAATATGCCGCCCGGTCGGCGCGGCGATTTGTTCGGAGGTTCCCTGGAAAAAATGGTTTGAGGAGGATGGCGCGATGGCGTTACAGAGAGTCACCATGCAGGACATAGCCGATTCGTGCGGACTGTCAAGAAACACGGTGTCAAAGATTTTCAACGACAGGGGAACTGTCCCCGAGGCAACCAGAAAGATAGTGTTGGAGAAAGCCCGTGAGCTTGGTTACCGTCAGCTCCCCGATGAGGAGCCGGCAAAGGATGAGCCGAGGAACCAGAATATCGCCCTCTTCACCAGCCATATGCCGTCGGATTACCACTTCGGCACCTTCTTTGTACCGGCCTTTGCCGCGCAGCTCAGCCGCGCCGGGTATACGCTTATGATGTACGAGCTGACGGAGGAGGAGTTTACCCAGAACCGCCTCCCCGCCCATATCTCCCTGGAGCAGACGGCGGGGATTTTGGGCATTGAGCTTTTCAGCAAGCCCTACCTTGAGATGATATGCCGTCTGGGTATTCCGGCCATTTTTGTGGACGCCTACACCGGCGCAAATACCTCGCTTCTCAAATACGATCTCATCTCCATGGAGAATGTGGCCAGCACCATCGCCATGGTCAACCGCATCATTGAGTCCGGCGCCTGGCGGCTGGGCTTTGTGGGGGATCTGGACCACTGCAACAGCTTTCATGAGCGGTGGATCGGCTTCAATCTGGCCATTGAAAAGGCGGGACTGACGCTGGATCGGGACCTTAGCATCCTGGACAGGGACGGGCCGGAATACAGCGACCCGGAGTGGTATATCGAAAAGCTGCGGAAGATGCCCGTGCTGCCTGACGGTCTTATGTGCGCCAACGACTACATTGCCCTGCACGTGATGGCCGCCCTTAAGCAGATGGGGGTGTCCATCCCTGGCCGGGTCATGGTGGCGGGCTTTGACGGCACGCCCCAATCCGCTGTGGTGGAGCCGGCCCTCACCACCGCCCAGATCCCCGGCGCCGACATCGGCCGGCTGGCCGCCGAGATCCTCCTGAATCGCCTGGAAAACCCTGATCGCCCTTACCGCACCACCTACGTCAACACCGTCCCGCTCCTGAGGGCCTCCACCTCCCGCTGACATTATTATTCCGGCGATTATTTGACCGCCGGAGTATAAATATTGGTATGAATCACGGACGTTGTGAGAACCGTTCGGAAAGGCAGAGGTGCTTTTCCGAGCGGTTTCTTTTTCGCCCATTCCCCCCCACCTCCGCGCCAATATCGGAAGATTACCTATTGCCGGGATCGGCGGAAAAGACTATAATCAACGTAGATAAACCGATGAAGCGCAAAGAGGATGATACTATGAGCATTGAGAGGACTCTTGAGGAAATGGAGCGGGACCCGCGCCCAAAGAGGATCATCGACATCCGGAGCCGCGACAGCTTCGTGAGAGGCGCCTGCCCCGGCGCCGAGAACATCCCGCTTACGGAGCTTGATCCTGCGGCACTCGCCTCCGGCCCCGCGGTGCCCGTGTACCTCATGTGTCAGATGGGCCGGCAGTCACAGGAACTGGCCGACCGGTTAT
This sequence comes from uncultured Oscillospiraceae bacterium, assembly GCA_947626585.1. Taxonomy (GTDB): domain Bacteria; phylum Bacillota; class Clostridia; order Oscillospirales; family Oscillospiraceae; genus RUG626. Next base: position 40,738 of record CANQSU010000002.1, on the reverse strand, counting down.
CCGGGCTCGGCTGTGAGGCGTACAGCGTCAGCGGCGGGTACACCGGCTGGCTTCTGCGGGAGATGGACGCTATGGCCGCAAACGAGGGGACCGCGGAGGAGCGGCGGAGAAAGGCCGAGAGAAGCATCATCAAGACTTACCGCAAGGAGCTGTGGGGCCCCTTCACCAAGGCGCTGAACGTGTATAAGCTTATCGAACCGGGGGACAGGATCGCGGTCTGCATCTCCGGCGGCAAGGACTCCATGCTGATGGCAAAGCTCATTCAGGAGCTTCTCCTGCACGGCGAGAGGAACTTTGAGGCCGTCTTTCTGGTCATGGATCCCGGCTACAATGAGGCTAACTACCGGGCCGTCACGGAAAACGCGAAGCTCCTGGGCATCCCCATCCAGACCTTTCGGACGGAGATATTCGACATTGTGGCGGGGCAAAGCGGCTCCCCCTGCTATCTCTGCGCGCGCATGCGGCGGGGGTATCTCTACAGCAAGGCCCGGGAGCTTAAATGCAACAAGATCGCCCTGGGGCACCACTTTGACGACGTCATTGAGACGACGTTGATGAGCATGCTTTACGGCGGCCAGATCCAGACCATGATGCCAAAGCTGCACAGCAAAAATTTCCCCGGCATGGAGCTTATCAGACCCCTGTATCTCATCCGCGAGGCGGACATCATCCGCTGGCGGAACTACAACGGTCTCCATTTCATCCAGTGTGCCTGCCGCCTGACGGAGAGCTGCGCGTCCTGCGGCGGCACGGAACAGGGCTCCAAGCGCGCCGAGATCAAGCGCCTGATCGCCCGCCTGAAGGAGGACAACCCTCAGGTGGAGAGCAGTATCTTCCGCAGTATGGAAAACGTGTGCCTGGACGCGGTCATTTCCTACAAGAGCGACGGCGTGAAACACCACTTTCTGGACACCTATGACGCCGAGCGACGCGGGGAAAATTCCGGGCAGGAGCTTTAATCGCTTATTCCGCCGCAATAGAAACCCCAACAGGCATTGTCTCTTTTGCTGCCCATCTGTAAATCGAACCGTTTTCCGTATGGGCCGCACTTCAGTGCGGCTCATTTTTTAACCTTGAGGAGGATCACAGTTACCGGCAGGGTTATGGAAGCGCCGGGAAAACACGCTATAATGGCATCACGGGCCCGAAAATGAGAATGGAAGATAGTATGATGGAAACAAATCTCGGTCGGAACATAAAGAAACTGCGTGAGGCGTGTCAGGTGACCCCGGAGCGGTTGGCCCAGGCGGTGAGCAAGCAGTCATGCCCATAACGCCGGCAATCTCCGTCGGGCTATTGTCGCCGGCGCGGAGTCTCTCGATTTCGCGCCGCTTTTTGAGGCTGAGGTATTTCCCCGGCATCTGTTTTCGCCTCCCGTTCATAAAAATAACGCAACGGAGTTCAATAGCTCTGTTGCATTCAATAAAAACTTTACAAAAAATCATTTTTTGTTTGAAACCTGTTGCATCTTTCACTAAATTGATATATACTTTATATATCTATGCTGAAACGAGGGGTAGAAATGGCTAAAGAAAAGGTTCCCACCTTCCCGAAAAACAGACCGGGCCGCCGCATCCACGGCATGACCCCCTACATGCGCATCACAGCCTTCGTCATGCGCGACCGGGGCGACGCCTCCAACTATTTCCGCGATTCCGTTGAGGTAACCGAGTTGGAGAAATTCATGCGTGAAAAACGCCGGGAGGGCTATCCCGGTCTGGGGATGCTCCATATGTTCATCGCCTCCTATGTGCGCACCATCAGTCAGAAGCCACAGCTCAACCGATACATAAACGGCCAGCGGGCCTACGCGCGGAAGAATATCGAGGTGGTCATGACCGTCAAAAAGACTATGGAGGAAAACGGCGGGGAGACCAGCATCAAGGTTATCTTTGAGCCCACCGACACGGTCTTTGACGTGTACAATAAGCTCAACGCCGCCATCGACCACGTGAAGAACGGCTCCGAGACCGCCACCGGCGATCTGGCGGGGATCCTGGTCAAGATCCCCCGGCTTATTTTAAAATTCCTCGTGGGTTTCCTTTGCCTTCTGGATTATTTCCATATCCTCCCCAAGCTCATTCTGGAGGCCAGCCCCTTCCACGGCTCCATGATCATCACGGACATTGGTTCCCTGGGCATCCCGCCCATTTATCATCACCTCTACAACTTCGGCAATCTGCCCATTTTTATCGCCTTCGGCGCAAAGCGCAGGGTCTATGAGATGAACAAGGCCGGGCAGGTGGAGGAGAAGCGGTATGTGGACTACACCATCGTCACCGACGAGCGCATCTGCGACGGCTACAACTACGCTCAGGGGCTGAAGATGCTCAAGCACAACCTGATGCATCCGGAACGCTTGATGGTTCCGCCCGAAAAGGTCGTCCAGGACATCTATTGATATGCCGGACAGGATTCCGAAAACCAACGTCATGCGCGTCCTTGACCAGCACGGCGTCAGCTATACGGCCCGTGACTACTCCAAAACCGGCGCGGTCAGCGGCGCCGACGTGGCCCGTGTTCTGGGCCTCGACCCGGACGCGGTGTTCAAGACTCTGGTCACCGTGGCCGGCTCCGGCGGACATTACGTCTTTATGGTGCCGGTGGAGCGTGAGCTGAGCCTCAGGAAAGCCGCGAAGGCCGTGGGGGAGAAGAGCATCGAGATGATAAAGCAGAAGGAACTCCTGCCCCTCACCGGCTATATCCACGGCGGCTGCTCCCCCATTGGCATGAAAAAGCAGTTTGTCACGGTCATTGACGAGACCGCCCGGCTCTATGATACGATCACCTTCAGCGCGGGAAAGGTGGGCTTTCAGGTGGAGCTGAGCCTTACGGATCTGCAAAGCGTGATCCCCGTGGCTGTCGCGGACATATGCGAGGATTGAATACGGGGCTGTGAAAAAATGAAGCCTGAAACGGCTCTTTTTTCACAGCCCCTTTTTCTGCTCCCCGACAGGCGGGGATCAGCCGGTTCATTCCCGGCTGATCCCCTATGGCGCGGAAGGCTTATATTCCTCATCCTACGGCGTCAACCAGTCGCCGTAGGAGCTGTAGTCCAGGGAGTACCCGTTGATACGCTCATACCCGTCATCCCCCGCGGCCGCCATCACCTTCAGCACGCCGCTCCTGGCGATGAAGTTTACCTTCATCCCCTCGGTCAGCGTTTTGGGAGCGGCAGTGATCCGCACGCGGATCTTCCCGCTCTCCGCGTCGTACTCCTGAGAATAATTCCAGCCGGTAAACAATGCGTCCTGCTCCTCCAAAAGCCCCGCCACGGTATAGCGACCAATTCGACCCACCAATCCGGCAACCACAGGTTGCCCGGAGCAAGCCGAAGTACAATCAAAGTGAATTTATACCAATCGATGTTAAGGAACCTCCAAATAAATCGTCGCGGCGATTTATTTGGAGGTTCCTTGGTATTACCTGTTCTTGGGCGCTTTGGCGGTCGAACGGCACGTTCCCGCCTGGGGGCAGCCGCCGCAATCGCAGCCGCAGGAGCAGGCGCCTCGACCTTTCTTTTTATTCTTTATCATCCCGACAATCACCAGGGCAATGACGGCGATGAGAACGGCGGCGACAAGGATGGTCGCCATATTTTCAGTAAGCCAGGCAATCATTTCAGGCACGGTCCTTTACTAAAAGATTTTGATACGGCTTCTATTATCCGCAATTCTATCATGCTTTCGCCTCAATGTCAAAATAATACTGATGCTTTTAAATGGTGATTAGTATAAGACGGAAATAAAAAGCCCCTCCGCCGTGGTGAAGCGGATGCGGGAACAGCTTGCGGACGTGTCGGAGCATTTTAGGAAGTGACACAGAAATATTATCCAGCCCTTTTTCTTGACATAGAGGCACGGAAATAATATAATTTTAGTACATGATCAAGAGGGGGTCTGGACCTTTGAAGATAAAAATAACCGCCGACAGCACCTGTGACCTTTCGCCCGAGCTTGTGGCAAGCCGGAACATCACCATAACGCCGCTGTCCGTGGAAGTGGCGGGCGGCATCTACCGGGACGGCGTGGACATCACGCCAGACGTACTCTATGAGAAGATAGCGTCCTGCGGTCAGCTGGGCGCGACCGCCGCTGTTAACGTTCAGGACTACATTGATGTGTTTGGAAAGCTCCTGAAGGAGTGCGACGCCATCATCCATTTTACCATAAGCGCACAGATGTCCTCCTGCTATCAGAACGCATGCATCGCCGCGAAGGAGCTGGGGAACGTCTACGTGGTGGACAGCAAAAACCTTTCCACCGGTATAGGCCATCTGGTGCTGGATGCCTGCGATATGGCGGAGACCGGCATGGAGCCCGCCGAGATCAAGCGCCGGTTGGATGAAAAGCGGGAAAAACTGGACGTGAGCTTCGTGGTGGATACCCTTGACTATCTCCGGCGGGGCGGACGTTGTACGGCCCTGACGGCCCTGGGGGCAAATCTCCTGAAGCTCCACCCGTGCATCTATGTCAAGGACGGCGCCATGGGCGTGGGGAAGAAATACCGGGGCAAGATCTCCGCCTGTATCGAGGCGTACATACGCGATAAGCTGGCCGACCCCTCCACCGTGGACACGCGCCGGGTGTTCATTACCGATTCCGGCATTGACCGGGAGTGCCGGGACATCGCCGAAAGCACAGTTAGAGAGCTTGTGCCCTTTGAGGAGGTTATCCACACCCGCGCCGGGTGCACCGTCTCCTGCCACTGCGGGCCGGGAACCTTGGGCATACTCTTTTACAGAAAATAAGGAGGCGCAAAAAGATGGACCTTATAGCTGAAAACAGATTTACCGTTACCGAGGAGCTTTTTCGCGAGGGTATGAAGCGCATCATCGGACTGGATTACGGCCCCACGTTGAAAAAGCTCATCATTTTCCTGACCGTTGTATGGGCCGGGGTCACCGGTTTCTCCATATGGAAGGGCGGTCACGTCTTTCCCATACTCATTGAGACCGTCACCTTCGCGGCCGTTTGCGTCTATCTGGCCGTGTATATTCCCCGCAGCCGCATTAAGCGGGGCTGGAAGGCCATAAATGAGCGCTCGGACGGCAATATGGAGAGAGTGACCAGGTTCTACGAGGACCGGATGGAGGTGCTGACCTCCGTTGATCCTCTCATTGTAAACTATGAGGATGTGACCCGTACTCTGGAGACGGAGCATCTGCTCATCATCCAGAACACCGGCAAGCTGGGCGTCATGACCGCCCTGGACGGCTTCACCGTTGGCGGCAAAGAGGATGTGTTGAGGCTCATCAAGGAGTGGAGCAGATAAGATTCCCGTCGAAAGTGTTCTGATCCGAAAGACGGGAGGCGTACCGGATGGATGAGCTTGAAAAAATGAAACGTGCCAGGGATTACATAGGTATGCTGGCTCGTGGGCGGAATCCGATCACGGGAGCGGATGTCAGCGAAGACAGTGTGCTGAACAACATACGTATCTGCCGGTGCCTTCTCTATGTGGAGGAGGTTTTGAGCTGGGTCGTGGATGCCGGAGGCGCCGTGCCTAAAAGGGACAAAAAGACACCTTTCCGTATAACCCGTCAGGAGCTTGAGCGATATGAATTTCCCCCGGAGCCGCTGCCTGTCTCCAAGATCGCCCAGCGTATCACGGAGCTTGTCGCCAATGACAACATGAAAAAGCTGTGCTACAAGGATATTACGGCCTTCCTTATTGACGCGGGCGCGTTGCAAATCGTTACGGACTCCGACGGCAAACAGACCAAGCGGCCCACTTCCTTCGGCGAGAGTCTGGGCATCAGTCTGGACTACCGCCAAGGGCGGAACGGAACGTACGCCGTGGTCATTTATAACCGCGAGGCACAGCAGTTTATATTGGACAACATGGAATCCATTCTCGCCAGGCGGGAATAAAAGCGCGGTTATGAGACCGCCCCTTACATCGCAAAATAGTCGCGGCCTGACCCGGAACGACATGCGCCGGGTCAGGCCGCGTTTGTTTTCCAAATCCGTCCAATTGAATATTGCCGCGATAACGGCGGATACTAATTCCTGTCGAAACAAATAGAGACAGGAGGACTTCAGAATGAAGGCAACCGGTATAGTCAGACGCATAGACGACCTGGGCCGCGTGGTCATCCCCAAGGAGATCCGCCGCACCCTGCGCATCCGCGACGGCGACCCGTCACTGACAGCATTGACATGGTGGGAGAGGTTTTGCCTCGCTATTCTGACGTTTGTCGAGAGGACAGGAGGTACATAAAATCATCCGCGAGGCCATGGTCGCTCCCAATGTGGCGGCAAGCACCATCTTCCCACACAAATCCATCACGACGCACATGTACAGCATGGGTCACAAACCCGACGACCATGAGGATGAACAGAACTGGACGATGACCATGTGAATAAAACGCTCCCATCGGTGGAAAATAGCCGGTGGGAGCGTGATTTTTTGGAGATAAATGTTTGCGAAAAAAAGAAGGTCGTCGAGATCTGGCTGGCAAATGCGGAGAAGGACGGTACTGATCTATCCAACCTGTATGCCCGGTACAGCTCACGAGACTATCTTGTGGCGGTGTTCGAATCCGGCGAAGAGGACCTCGTCGACCTCACCGCCGGACTGCTTATACACAATCAGAGATAACTCGCCACATAAAGTGTGACACGACAACATGACGTCCCGGACCGTTCCAAAGAGGAGGCCGTCAGTATGAAATACGTTTCCTCCGGACAGGGATACGTATGACGGGTGGAAGGATTGGGAGCAGCGCCCAAATAAGACAGAATTACAAAGATGTATAAAAAATAGACTCCTACACAGAAACTTCCCAGCCGTATTTTCTTCATTTTGTGTTGCAAAGTCTCGCATTTCGTGCTAATATGTATCAGCAAGTGCGAAATCGAAAAAACTTCGCTCTATTTTTTGCGCAAATTTCTAACATATTTTTTATTCTGTCCTATACGAAGCCGAGGCCCGGGTCCTTCTGTTGGCGGAGGAGACTTTGAACCGACAGTTGGAGGAACAGATGACAGTGGGGTGGGAGAGTTGAAGATAGTCATCAACGGGCTTCAGTACAAGCCTCGGAGTTCGGGGATCGGGGTCATGATCCGGGATCTTTTCGGGACCTTTGCACGCATGACAGAACACGAGTGTCGGATAATTCTCACCTCGGACGCGCCGGAGCTGGACGCGGGGGACAGGGCGGAAATTGTTCGAGTTCCCATTGAGTACGGCCGGGGACTGAAGCGGGTGCTTTTCCAGACTTTCCAGATGGGCCCAAAATACTGCAAGGATTCCGTCTTCCTGACCACGGACTCCAAGACACCGTTTTTTCTGCCTAAGAGTTGCAAGCTGGTCCCATTGGTGACGGATCTGGCGGTATTCCGGATGCCGGAGGTCTACAAAAGGTCCAGGGTACTGCTGTGGCGGCTCCAATATAAATATGTATGCCACCGGGCGGAGCTTTTCCTCGCCATATCGGAGTTTACGAAAAGTGAGATGGTGAAGCTTCTGGGACTGCTGCCGGAGAGGATAAGGGTCATACCCATGGCCTGCTCCGACAACATGGGCCGGGTCACCGACGAAGGGACCCTTTCGGAGCTTCGGGAGAGGTACGGCTTACCGGAAAGATACATACTTTTCGTGGGCAACAATAACCCCCGGAAAAATCTTGAGCGGATGATCCGGGCCTTTGACCTCATGAAGGAGCGGACGGGCCTGCCCCATAAGCTGGCCATAACCGGGGAGCAGGGCTGGAAATTCGACAGGGACGCCGCCCTGAGAGATATAAAGCATCGTGACGACGTTATCTTTACGGGCTTTGTCCCCGACGAGGACATGCCGGCCTTGTATACCGCGGCGGACTTGTTCGTTTTCGCGACGCTTTATGAGGGCTTCGGCATCCCGGTCATAGAGGCCCAGCGGTGCGGGACGCCTGTGGTTGCCAGCAATGTTTCATCCCTGCCCGAGGTGGCGGGGGCCGGAGCGGAGTTCGTAGGCCCTTACGACGCGGAGAGCATTTGCGCCGGCATGGCAAGGGTGCTTACGGATACAAATTACGCCCACGGCCTGATTGACCTGGGCTTTGAGAATGTCAAGCGCTTCTCCTGGGAGCTGTCGGCGGAGAGGCTAAACGAGATAATAGAGGAGTTCCTTTTGTAAATGAATGTAGCTCTTGAGTTGCAACCGTGTTGTGGAAACCGTGCGGGGATTGGAAACTATACATATGAACTTGCGCGGAGGATGGTATCAGATGCGGAGATTGTCTATCAGGGAAATGTATTTAATATTTTAGGACGTAGAAAGAAGGAAGAATTGACCGGAATTGATATGGCGGTCGAGGAAAATAGATTCATGTCATATGGAGTATACAGGAGAATTTGGAATGTTGTCCCTATTCGTTATTCCTGGATGTTCCCTCCGGCAGATGTAACGCATTTTTTCAATTATATAGTGCCACCCAGAATAACTGGAACCGTTATAACAACCATTCATGATATGACCTATCAGCGTTACCCGGAAACGGTCAGTGCTACAAATCTTCGCCGTATCCGCAATGGGATTATGTATAGCGTTGAGAGAAGCCAATTGATTGTGACGAGTTCTCAATTCTCAAAAAGAGAGATTGAGGAACTCTTAGACGTGCCACCGGAGCGCATCATTGTAGTTCCCGCGGCCGCGTCTGGGGTTCAGGCGACGACTGCGGCTGTCGAAAATAGAATATGCGATCCGTATATATTATATTTAGGGGCAATAGAGCCGAGAAAGAATATTGTGAGACTGTTACGGGCCTTTGAGCTGCTAAAGCGAGAGACAAATATACCTCACAAGCTGGTATTAGCGGGCGGCCGCGGATGGAATTGCGAGAACATATACAAGACAGCCGAGAGTATATGTTGTAGACAGGATATTGTTTTTCGCGGGTATGTTTCTAATGCGGAGAAAAGAGCCTTATATGTAAATGCTACCGCTTTTGTATTTCCGTCTCTGTATGAGGGATTTGGAATCCCACCGTTGGAGGCGATGTCATTTGGAACGCCTGTGGTTTGTTCGCGGGCGGCTTCACTCCCTGAGGTAGCGGGTGATGCGGCGTGCTATGTGGACCCGACCTCTGTTGAGAGCATTGCGGAGGGTCTTTGGCGCGTTATCAGCAAGCCGGATTACGCAGCTGAACTTTGTAACCATGGGTTGGAAAGAGCAAAGCTCTTTTCGTGGGACAGATCAGCAGAGATTTTAAAGGGCGTTTATTATTCACTTCTGAATTGAAACGGTGAGAGAAGGGCGGTTTGATGAGAGTTATTCAGGTGCTTGGAAATCTGGCCTATGGAGACGCAATTGGATACCACGCGGTTGCCATGAAAGCTATTCTCCAAAAAGCCGGCTATTCCACGGAAATCTATGCGCAGGTTATAGATGACCGTTACCCGCGCGATACGGCTAAGCACTTGTTTTGCCTCCGAACACCGAAAGAAAACGATTTGATGATTTATCATTTGTCGGATGGGTCACCGTTGAACTTAAAGCTGAAAACATGGAGATGCCGCAAAATATTGATGTACCACAATATTACCCCTCCATCATTTTTTGAGCCATATGACGTCCAGATGGCAAATGAGACCCGGCGAGGACTGGATCAGGTGAAGCAGTTGTCCAATGTTGTGGAAAAATGTATCACATTTTCCGAATTCAGCATGCGGGACCTTATCGCGATGGGATACTCAGCGAATCAGATATGGGTTATGCCTTCATGCTTGATTCCATTTAAGGATTATACGGCACCGCCGGACATGGAAACGTTGAAGCGGTATGGCGATGGATGGATCAATATTCTCTTTGTAGGACGGCTGGCGCCCAACAAGAAACAGGAAGATGTTATTAGAGCTTTTACTTATTATAAAAAATACATCAATTACCGTTCACGGTTGATTTTGGTTGGGGCTGTTAGTGTGACGGATTATGCTGATGCGTTGCATGAGTATTTAGACGTGCTTGGTACGCAGGATGTGATATTTCCGGGACATATCAGTTTCGCGCAACTTATTGCGATTTATAGAAGCGCGAACATCTTTCTGTGTATGAGCGAACATGAGGGGTTTTGTGTCCCGCTCGTAGAGGCTATGTTTTTTGACTTGCCGATTATAGCCTATCGGGCAGCGGCCATTTCGGGGACATTGGACGGGTGTGGCGTACTGCTGGACGACAAGGATCCGCGGCTGATTGGAGAATGGATTAAGCGGTTGACAGATGACAAGACTATGCGCGAGCGAATCATTTCGGGGCAGAGAAAAAGATTGGAAAGTTTCCAACCGCAGAAAGTGGAGAACGATTTTCTGGAATATTTCAAACAAATCGTATAGAGGTTGACCCATGGACATTGTAAATCCCGATGTAAATCAGGTTACTGAGACGATAAAAGGTGAGATTTCTTCACGCGGGGAAATGGAGAATATCCCGGCATTTGAACAGGTTATTTTTGGCAATCCTGATGACATAAGGGCAGAGCTTGCATCCCTTAAAAGGGAACTGGAAACACTTAAGAAGAGAGAAATCCATTATGACCGGGATTTAAAAACTCACCATAAGGCTATGACACTGGTAGTCATTTTTATAAAACGCGTTATCCGAAAATTGGGAAGATTCCTTATTGAGCCAATCGTGGGAGAAATAAACAATTATCATTTACATGTAATCAGGGCGTTGGACCACACTTTGAATATACTGGAAAAATTGAGCGCTGAGGACACGCCTTGTGAGTCAGAGGGAAAGAAGTAAAATTGGAAGGAAGTGATATGTCTGATCATTACACAGACACCATTCCGCATGTCCTTTTTCGGCGGTGGAACAGACATGGAGGAATATTTCAGAGAATATGGTGGAGCTGTTTTGTCCACAACATTTGACAAATACTGCTATGTCACGGTCCGACATCTTCCGCCGTTTTTTGAGTACTCTACGGATATTACATACTCGAAAACGGAGCGGATAAACCGTGTGGATGATATTGAACATCCGGCCATCCGTAACGCTATGAAGATGCTTGACATGCATGAGTTGCGGCTCACCTACGACGCGGACCTGCCGGCCCGTTCCGGTCTGGGGACAAGCAGTTCCTTCGCTGTGGGAATGTTGAACGCATTTTACGCTTTAAAGGGGAAATATGCCGACAAGAAAAAGCTTGCGGATGAAGCGATCTACCTTGAGCGGGTGTTGTGTAAAGAGGCTGGTGGCTGGCAGGATCAAATTGCCGCCGCGTATGGGGGCTTGAACAGAATCAATTTTACCGCCGACGGATATGAGGTACTCCCGATTATAATATCCCCCGAGAGGAGAGAACAGCTGAACAATAACCTGATGATGTTCTTTACTGGCTTTACCAGATTTTCTTCAGATGTCCAGAAGGCAACCGCCTCACATTCGGAGGACAAGCTATCGAGACTGAGGGAGATGTACGGACTTGTGGGTGAGGCGGAGAAGATACTTACGGACAGGAAGGCGGATATTGACGACTTCGGACGACTGCTGGATTACACCTGGAGGCTGAAGCGGGGGACAAGCAGGGTCGTATCAACAGAAAGCATCGACAGCTTGTACGAGAGAGGTCTGTCGGCCGGGGCGCTGGGCGGAAAGCTTCTGGGCGCGGGCGGCGGCGGTTTCCTGCTGTTTTATGTAAGGCCGGAGAACCAGAATTCGGTCCGGCAGGCTCTAAATGGCCTTCTGGAGATCCCGTTCAGATTTGAAAATGGCGGTAGCAGGGTCATACACTACTCTCCTGAACAGTATGAGCAGAGGATAAAGCAATAATGAAGACCGTGATGATGACCGGTGGGAAAGGCACACGGCTTGCCTCAGTCACAAAAGACATCCCGAGGCCCATGGTCCCGATAAAAGGGATATCTATACTGGAGCGGGAGATCAGGTACTTGAAAGAACAGGATTTTAATGAGATATACGGACAGGATATGACAGTAAGATCGTTGATGGAGTTCACTGAAAAGATGGGAAGCTGTTCTTATGATGAGTGAAAGAGAGAAAAAGTTCATAGAAGAGTTGCTCCGGCGGTATCCACTTTTGGAGTCTTGCGAAGTAGCGATAGTACAGGCGTACGAGATCATTCGCGACAGCTATTCGGAGGGCGGAAAGCTTCTGATCGCCGGAAACGGCGGCTCCGCGGCGGACGCGGAACACATAGTTGGCGAGCTTATGAAAGGGTTCGTACTGAAGAGGAAAGTCGACGCGGACTTTTCATCCGCGCTGTTGGACAGCCAGCCGGAGCTGGGATCCGTACTTAGCGCGAACCTTCAAATGGCCTTACCCGCCATCGCTCTCGACGGTCACCTGGCGTTATCGACAGCCTATATGAATGATTGCGACCCACAGCTGTGCTTTGCCCAGCAGGTAAACGGATACGGCAAACCAGAAGATGTGTTTTTAGGAATATCCACTTCAGGAAACAGCAAAAATGTCCTCTATGCCGCCACAGTCGCAAGGGCGAAAAATCTGAAGGTGATTGGGCTCACGGGCAAAAGAGATAGCAGGCTTTCGGAATTTGCCGATGTATGTATCTGCGTACCTGAGACGGAGACATACAAGATTCAAGAACTCCATCTGCCGGTCTATCATTGCCTGTGCCTGATGCTGGAAGAGTACTTCTTTGGGGAGAGGGGATAAGGGATGCGTATTGCGATAATTGGCGGGTCCGGCTACATCGGCAGGGCTTTGTACAATAAACTCCAGGAGGAGCCCGCAGTTGAGCGGCTAATTAGGATCGGACCGGAGCCGGGGGAAGACCTGCTTCTGGACTTATCCCGTCCGGAGCAATTTGATTACAGTGTTTTTGACGGAATCGATCAGGTGATTTTTACAGCGGCCATATCCAGCCCGGATAAATGTGCCTCGGATTTTGAACTGGCGTGGAGCGTAAATGTTACCGGCACGACAAGGGTCATTGACGAGGCGTTGGTTCGAAAATGCAGGGTCCTGTTCCTGTCAAGCGACGCGGTATTTGGCGATATTCCGGGAGAGGTCTATACGGAGGTATCCCCTACGCGGGCGAACACTCCCTACGGCAAAATGAAGAAAGCCGTTGAGGATCGTTTTAAAAGTGAAAGCGGCTTTAAGGCAATCCGTCTATCATATGTTGTGTCGGCAAAGGACCGGTTCGTTACATACTGCTTGAAATGCATGGAGAAGAGGCAAACTGCCGAGGTGTACCATCCTTTCTACCGTAATTGTATCACCCTCGGCTGTGTTCTGAAAACTATTCTGTGGCTGATAACAAATTGGGAAAAATACACGCCGTGGGTGCTGAACATGGCCGGGCCGGAGCTTGTCAGCCGCGTGCGTATAGCGGATGAGATCAACCGCCTTTATCATGGTAAACTGCAATATGAGGCGTGTCGCCCGGACGACAGCTTCTTCCAAAACCGCTCGGGTATCACTCAAATGACCAGTCTGTATATGAGTGATTACAAAATACTGGAGCTGGATAATTTTACTTATATTTTCAAGCAAGAAATGGAGAGCGTAAAAAATGAGAAATAAAGCCTTGATAACCGGTGTTACCGGCATGGTCGGATCCCACTTGGCGGATTTCCTTCTTGAGAACACGGACTGGGATGTATGCGGCGTTTGCCGCTGGCGCAGTCCGCTGGACAATGTACAGCATCTGCTTGAGCGTGCGAACAATCACGACAGACTGTATTTTGAATACGCGGACCTGAATGACCAGGTCTCCCTTATACACGTGATCGAACAGGCGCGGCCGGACTATGTGTTCCATCTGGCGGCTCAGAGTTACCCTCTCACCAGCTTTACAGCGCCGATCGACACGCTGAATACCAATATTCTCGGGACTTGCCGGCTCCTGGAGGCGATCCATCACGAGATGGTGAATGATCCGGCTTACAAGCCGGTAATACATGTCTGCGCCTCCTCGGAGGTGTTCGGTAAGATCCCCGCCGCGAAAAAGCCGGAGACGGGTATCCACGAGGAGTGTCCCTTCCATCCCGCCTCGCCCTATGCGATTTCCAAGGTCGGGACCGATCTTCTGGGCCGCTACTACGCGGAGGCTTACGGCATGACCGTTATGACCACCCGCATGTTTACCCATACCGGTCCCCGACGCGGGGACGTGTTTCACGAATCCACGTTTGCCAAGCAGATCGCCATGATCGAGGCCGGTATGATCGAGCCGGTGGTCAAGGTCGGGAATCTGAAATCTTTGCGCACATACGCGGATGTCCGCGATGCCGTCCGGGCTTATTACATGCTGGTTACCATCGACCCCGTCCCCGGTGAGTACTACAACATTGGAGGCTCCTATACCTGCGAGGTGGGTGATACGCTCAACACATTGATGTCCTATTCCCCGATGAAGGACAAGATCAGCGTTGTTGTCGACCCTGAACGCCTTCGCCCCATTGACGCTGACCTGCAGGTGCCTGACTGCCGTAAGTTCAAAGCCCACACCGGCTGGGAGCCCCAGATCCCCTTTGAAAAGACCATGCACGATCTTCTGGATTACTGGCGGGAGCGTGTTCAGAATGGGGTGATGTTCTTGACACGGTAAAGGCCTTTCGTGTCAATTTTGAGTTAAGGAGTCAATTCTACAATGACTGAAGCCTTGGCAAAACTGCGAAAGCACTGGTTTCTGTTCTCGGAGCTGGTGAAGCGGGATTTTACAAAGAAATACAAACGGACGATTTTGGGAATGGCATGGAGTATTCTGTCCCCGCTCATGAATCTCCTCATTATGTGGCTGGTATTTAACAACTTTTTTGGCAACAATGTGAATCATTATTCGATTTACCTATTTGCCGGTCAGCTGGTGTTTTCCTATTTCACTGACGCCACAAACTTGGGGATGAGTTCCCTGGTGGGCAATTCAGGTATATTCACGAAGGTCAACGTTCCGAAGTATCTGTTTTTGTTTTCTGAAAATGTGTCGTCCCTCATTAACTTTGGGCTGACATTACTGATTTTCTTCGTATTTGCGGCAATCGATGGAATCTCCTTTACTTGGAAATTCCTTTTGCTTGTATATCCGATTGGGTGTCTGATCGTGTTTAATTTGGGCATTGGGCTTGTCCTATCGGCACTATTTGTGTTCTTCAGGGATATGCAGTATCTTTGGGGAATTTTGACCCAACTCATTATGTGGATGTCGGCCATTTTTTACACTATCGACGGATATGGCCAGACGGCGCAGTATCTGTTCCTGCTAAATCCCATCTACCTCTATATACGATATTTTAGAAAGATCGTGATAGACAGCGTAATACCGACACCACAATTTCATCTGTTGGCAGCCGCCTATGCTCTGATTGCCTTTTGTGTGGGGGCGTTAATGTACAAGAAGTACAACCATTCCTTTTTGTATTACGTATGAAACATCTCTATAAAATGCCAAGGCCGTGAGCCAAAATCATTGTCCGGAGACTTGAGTAAAAACCTGGGGTCATTACCTGGAGGGAATTTATGGAGCCAGTGTACGGCGGTTACCGCTGGAATAAGAAAACCAGAGAACGCCTGGAAAATCCTGTTTTTCTTGAACAATACGGATATAAAGTATTTTCCCAAAATGATGAAGACGGGATCATCCAGGAGATATTTGACCGCATTGGAACGACCAGTAAACGCTTTATTGAGTTCGGCGTGGAGAATGGCCTGGAGTGCAACAGCCATTATCTTTTGTTCAAGGGATGGACAGGCCTTTGGATCGAGGGGCACAGACCGTATTATGAACAAATCCAGGAGAAGTTTTCATGCGTTATTTCTACTGGAGCGTTGAAAACGGAATGTGCGTTTATCACAAGGGATAATATCAACCGCATCTTTATGAAAAATGGAATGCAGGGCGATATCGACTTTCTAAGCGTGGATGTTGACGGAAATGACTACCATGTCTGGGAAGCAATCCAAGCAGTCAAGCCGAGGGTTGTCTGCATTGAGTATAACGGGAAGTTCCCACCGGATTGCGAGTGGATCATGCCTTATTTCAGCGCCCATCTGTGGCAGGGAAACGATAACCAGGGTGCATCTCTGAAAGCGTTGGAGGTTTTGGGCAGGAGAAAAGGATATCAGCTGGTTGGAACAAATATAACGGGCGTAAATGCCTTCTTTGTGCGCGAAAGCTTAGCAAAGAATAAGTTCCCGCTTCCGGCTACGGCTGAGAATCTATATAATCCTCAATGTTGTGTACTCCCGTCACATGTAACCGGTCATCGTTCTGATTACTGTATATTAGGTGAAAGCGTTCTGTCCAGACAAAATGATTATCTGAGCAAAATGCAGTGTACGGGTGGCGCACGCAGAGAGGCCGATCGAATCGTCATTCCTTCCGGTGGAGTTGTATATGGCCCGTATACAACGCTTCCCGCCGGTGATTACAAAATTGTGATGGACATTGATTTGAGTGATACCATCGATATTCCTGTCGCGGGGAAGATAACGGCTAATTCAGGAAGGATTTTTTTGGGAGGATTTTTGCTGGAAAACGGCAAAAACGAATACAAATTCAAGCTTTGGAAACAGTTTGAAAACGTGGAATTTGTTATCAACAACGTGTCGGATGTCGTGGTCGCTTTGAAGAAGATATATCTGATTTGATTTGACCTTGCATACAGTGAAGTAAGAAAAGCGAAGAATCAATAGGGGGAATACAGAATGGCACATAGTCGCGTCGATGGGACCACGAATAATGTAGAAGAATACTACCGCGGTGATTTTTTAGTTAACGATGACTGGGAGTATTCACAGGCCTTGGCAAAAAAGTACCAAGCACAATATGCCAACAGATTTATTGGCACGAATGGCAAATTTGAAGCCGGAAAGATGTTCTGTACTGAGAACTGCTCGCGGGAGGAAAACAGAATCAGGATACCCGCCGACGGCACTGTTTTCGGGCCCTATTTTGCGTTTCCTGCCGGTGATTACGCGGCTGTATATGATTTAACAGGTGACCTTCCTGACGGTAAGGTGGAAGTTAGCAGCCAGACAGTGGGGCGCATAGCCTCGGGTAATGCCGAAGACCTGCTGCGGAACGGGAAAGTGGTTCTTCCATTTTCACTTCCGGAAGAAATATCCGACTTGGAATTGAAAACTATCAATAGCGGAAGTGGAGAAATCATATTTAACAAGGTCTCAGTCAGTGACCACTTGGAATCAATCCAAGGAGAAAACACAGTACGATTGGCCGAATATGAAACAGACAACCCGGAGAAAGGCGAGGAAGATAGCCTGGAAGAGAAATCCGCCGGCCGTGTTGTCGGGGCGTATATTCAGGAATTGTATGATATTCAGAGAGGTGATGCCGCAGCTTATCGAGGGTTGCAGGTGGCCGCTGAATGTACACTGCCTCAGAGGACACGGTTCCACGCGATAAAGCGCTTCTTGAGGAAGCTGATGAACTGTTTTATTGCGTTCCAGCTTGACTTCAACAGACGTATCGCGGCGATCTTTGGGGATCAAAACCGTCAGGTACGGCTGCTCGCCGCGTCGATTGCAGAAGGGCTCTCGGAGATACAGCAATCGGAGTCTGAAAAAATCGAACAACTGGACCGGAAAATCGCGCTCCAGAATGAGCAGATATTTAAGCTACAGGAGCAGTTGCAAAACCTTGAGATGGCACGTCAAGAACAGGAATACATACGCAGGAATGAAGAAAGACTCAATGCTTTGGAAAATGAGTTGTCCGCTTTGGCTGACTCTATCGGAGATATAAATGTGAGTGCAGAGAGGCTTGACAAGGCTGAGTACAATTTGCAGGAATTGGCAGAAAGCGTAAACGGCTCGTGTGCCAATGATACCAGGCTTGAGGAGATCGGCCGTATGTGGGCCAGGATTGAGGACGCGATTAAGCTGCTTCACGATTGTGCCCGGAAACAAGGATAAGGACAATAGGATTACACGTTGGAGCAGGTAACTGATAATGCTATCCGACGAGAGGCCCATAGAAATATAGATGTTTAGCACACGGAGGATAAAGAATTATGCGAGTGATTCAGATGATTGATACGCTGAATTTCGGCGACGGTGTGGGCAATGTTGTTATGCAACTAAAGGGTATTTTGGATGATCTGCGCATAGAAAACCAGATATATTCTAAGTGGTGGGATGAGAGAGTGGCGGACTATCGTGAAGATATAGATAAATACCGCCCAATGAAAAGCGATTTGATAATCTATAACTTTGCGGGAAAGAGTATGATTCTTGAACAAGTGGCAGGATACCCTTGCCGTCGGCTGATTTATTATCACAATGTGACCCCCCCGGAGTTCTTCCGTGCCTGTGACCCGGAGGCATATAAAAACTGCAAGGAAGGACTTGAGCAGTTGAAGGAGAATTTACAGCGTTTCGATGGGTTTTGGGCGGCATCTCCGTTCAATGCTATGGATTTGATTTCATATGGAGCTGACATAACAGAGACGGACGTTCTTCCTCCGTATTTTGATTTTGAGGAATTAGAAAACGCGCCATATGACCGAAAACTTCTACATCAGCTTCAAAACGGTGAGCCATACATATTATTTGTTGGACGGGTAGCGCCTAATAAACGATTCGAGGACATTCTGCGTGTTTTTGAAAACTATTATAGATATCATAGCCAAAACATTAAGCTATATTTGGTAGGCGATTCTGCGCAAAAAAATGACTATACAGATGCGCTCTATGCTCAGGTGGACCAAATGACGGCGAAAAACCAGGTGGTTTTTACAGGTAAGGTGACCGCTAAAGAGTTATATTCGTATTACCGTGGTGCATCAGTATTTCTCTGCATGAGCGAACATGAGGGGTTTTGCATGCCGCTTTTGGAGGCGCAGCACTTTGGTATACCTACCATTGGGTATGCTTCTTGCGCTGTGCCAGATACGATGGGTGGGAGTGGCGTTTTGCTATACAAAAGGGACTATGCGCTGATTGCTTGTCTGTTGGACAGTGTTTTGCATGATGAAAGGTTAAGGAATTCTATTATTGAAAAGCAGGGAAGAAACTTAAAAAAATACAGTCGGGTTGCGGTAAGAGAACGCCTGAATACACTGCTGCAAAAGTGGGGGACTGAGCAATGAACTATATCCCTTATGGTATCTGTCATTATCATATCATTGCCGCCAGCGACTGAGTAAATGATGCGATTTAAGGGCTGTATGCGATAAAGATCAAACAGCCGTTCACGAAAGAACAATGGGAAATTGATTGCCATTCCCGTTGGCCGCTTGGAACGGCGCAAGGGAATCGACAGAATTCCGACGGTTGCACCGGTGATGTCGGACAAGTACCCGGATTCAGAACTGAACTTGGCAGGCGGCTGCGTGACATATGATGCTGACAAGGAGATATATAATGTGCGCAAGTTTTGAGTGGTGATCCAGGGAACAGAGGGTTCGTCGTATACGCTTTATGGGTAAGATAACCGATGCGGAAAAGAAGCGGGAATATGCAGATTACGACGGCTTTTCTTCTCAGCCGTTGTATGAATCTTTCAGTGTTATTTTCGCGGAGGCGACGCGCCTTGAAAAGCCCACCGTTGGTTGCAGCATAGAGGCGGCATGCGAGGCATCTTTAATTCAGTAATAGGAGACGGTTATGAGCGTACTGGAAGTCAATAACGCATCTATCCGCTATATGACAGGCGATTTCAAGGATATCGGCTTGAAGGAGTATGTTATGCGGAGGCTGACACACAATTATTCCGTGAACGAGTTTTGGGCGGACAGGGATATCTCCTTTAGCCTTGAAAAAGGGGATATGTTGGGCATTATTGGGAGTAACGGCGCGGGTAAGTCCACACTACTGAAGGCTGTTGCCGGTATCATGGAGCCCACTTACGGCAACGTTCGCCGGGAGGGGAGTATCGCTGCCCTGCTGGAGCTGGGCAGCGGTTTCGATGGCGATTTGACTGTGAGGGAGAACACCTATTTGCGCGGGGCGTTGCTGGGTTATACGCGTAAGTTCATGGACGATACGTATGACTCCATCATAGAATTCGCGGAGTTGCAGGATTTTCAGAACAGGCCCTTCAAACAGCTTTCGTCCGGTATGCAGTCCAGACTGGCGTTCTCCATCGCCAGCCTTGTGCGTCCCGACATCCTGATTTTGGACGAGGTGCTGTCCGTCGGCGATGGCGCTTTCCGAAAGAAAAGCGAAGAAAAAATGAAGGAAATCATACACGGCGGTGCCACCACGATCCTCGTTTCTCATTCAATGGACCAGGTGCGCGAGATGTGCAACAAGGTCCTTTGGCTTCACAAAGGCAAGCAAGTCGCGTTTGGGGAAAACGTAGATGAGATATGCGGGAAGTATGAGAAGTTTTTGAGTGGAGCCATACAATTGCCCGCGGCTGATACAGTAGTAGAGGCTAATAATAATCAAAAAATTGATGGCGAAAGTGGGGATGTTTTAATAATGAGCAAGGGAGAAGGAAGGAACCACATTAACAGATTTGCTCAATGGGGAAAAAATGTATATGCAGAATTACAGCAGGATAAACTGGGGTACCTGTTCTTAGTTGCCTTTTTGTGTTTACTTGCTATTATCTCAGCTCAAAATTGGATGTATTTGGAGCAGCATATTAATGATGATTATGCTGGTGAGTTCTTATATATGCGAAAGGTTTGGGAGACCGGGAATCCTTTCAGCCCAGAGTATGCCAATTGTACAGAGCTTCTTGCTTCGCGTCCGTGGTTTTTGTACGTAATATTTTATTCGCTCACAAAAAATGTTGTCATAAGTGCCAAGATGACGCTTGTTGCCATAACCATACTGTTGGCGGTGGCAGCTACCTATTTTTTCAGAAAACTGGATTGGACCTATCCGGAGACGCTATTAGCGCTGGTGATTTTTTTCGGGATGGGGTACGGAATAAAGTATAACATCGATGAATACCCCGTTTTTCGGTATGTTCCCGCTTTTTCGTTGTTTCTCATTGGCGAAATGCTGACATTTGCAATATTAAGAGATATAACACACAACAAGAGATCCCGTTTATTAAAAATAATTATATTGCTTGGAATTTCGGTGTATTTTGGCATTTGCGGCATAAGAATGTTGCTCTACCTTTATCTGCCTGTCTTTCTATTTGAAGTGATTCAGTATATCCATGGAAAACTCAAGCGAAATAATGTTTCGATAAAACCTGTTGTTATATCGAGTGGCTTGCTTTTTGCTAATATTTTTGGCGTAGCAGTTTACCGATTCGTAATCACTCCGTATATGCACTATATTGGACAACCGTCGACAGCTTTTTCCCTTGCGACATTTGATTCTCTTTGGACGGACATTTGCACGGAGACGACATTTTTATTTAGAGCATTTGGCATTGTGTTAGACGGGTCATTCATTTTTTCCGCGAGAGGGCTATTGACGGTCTACATGTGCGTATTACTTATTGTGCTTGTCTGGGGGTTGTGCGAGTTAAGGAAGGAAAATTGGCTGACGGATTGGGAGAAGAAGATTCTATGTTATCTTGCTGCTTCTGCGGTTTTGTTCCTGATTTTTTGCTACTTTACAAGGTATGAAGGCTTTACCAGGTATTGGTTCGCAACAATTCCTCTACTTACCATAGTCCTGACTGTTTCACTTTACCGATATTTATATAGACGCAAAGATTTGAAAGTTGTTCGTAGTTTTTTCTGTATCTTTGTTATGGTAGGAATTGGCTTGTCCTCTGTGGTTTATTATACGCATCAAAACATCGATTCAAATGGGCTTATACAATTAACGGAGTATTTAAAGGATAACGGTTATTACAGAATTGCAAGCACATATTGGAATAATAGCAGTATTACCTTCCTGAGCAACGAAGAAGTCGAAGGCCCCCTGCTGAGCGACACGGAGACCATTCAGAGTTACGATTGGATTACAGACCGTACACGGTGGACTAACGACGATGAACCAATCACGATCGTTTTGGGACCGGAACAACGAGAAACATGGCTCGATGGAGAAAAGCGTGGATACCTTCTTTCTATGGCAGACAAGACGGAAGAAGTAGCCGGATATAGTCTGTATCATTATGAGAAAAATCCTTTGGCTTTCGACTTGTTGCGGTTCGGAGAAAACGCGAAGTTTAATTTCATATCGCTTCAATATCAAAACGGAGCCTATTTGAGAGAAGGGATGATTGTCCTGCCAAAGGGGGCGGCACAGTATGGCCCGTATACCTCGATTGATTCTGGAACTTACGACGTGGTGATTCGTGGTGAAAACCTGGACGCAGGGACATTTGATGTGGTCAGCGGCATTGCGGATACACTCAATGCTCGAACCTATGAAATGGAGGGGTTAGAAAAGAGCGATAATGAGATCACATTCTCTATTAACGCCGATTCACACGCAGACGGGCTTGAAATCAGGTGTGTGAATCAGACTGATGAAGAAGTGGCCATTCATGATATTACTATAACGCCAAGGGATCAAAAACCAATTTGGGAATAAGGAGAATAGGTAAGTAGTGTCAAATTATAACCACTTAGAAATGAATGAGATCAGCATCGGGATTGAGAGGTGAATAGTTTGATTTGGGTGTAAGTACGGTGAGCCTGTCCAAGAACAAAATGTTTTATTTCAGTATATCGAACAGTAAGGGCTGCCCAGCTACGGTAGACGGGGAGACGATAAAGATTCTTCGCGGCAACCGCATGTTTATGTGTCTCCCCCTGACGGCGGGGTACCATGAGATAGAATCCCGCTACCGTTTGCCGGAACTGAAGCTGGGAGTGACTGTAAGTGTTGTCAGCTTAGGAGTCTTATATTAGAACCTGATAAAAAGTGCAAAGCCTTTTTATAACACCGCATGTGTATCAGATTTTGTATGAGACGTCATTTCAGCGCTTTCACGCGGAAATGGGCTGTCCGCAGCATAGCATTTCTTGATGAAAAATTGATATTTTTATCGAGAAAAAGAATTAACAGGAATAATTATATGAGATGAAAGAAAAGGAGACGATGATATGATAATGGGACATAACGACGCCATATTTATCGCCGGCGGACATGGCGTTGCCGGAAGCGCGATACGGAGACGGCTTCTATCGAAAGGTTATTCAAACGTCTTATCGCCAACGCACAAAGAGTTGGACCTTAGTTCTCAAGATGAAGTGGAATCTTTTTTCAAGGAGTATAAGCCGAAATATGTTTTATATACTGCGGCAAAAATGGGAAGCATCACATACCGAAATTCCCATCCGGCAGAATTGCTCCTTGAGAATCTTCTTATGCAGACAAATGTGATCAGATGCGCACATAGGTTTGACGTCGAGAAACTTCTTTTTATGAGCAGTGATTTTATCTATCCCGAAATACAGGACAGGGCGATGACAGAAGACGACTTTTTATCGGGATTGCCGAGCAAACGTGATTTTCCTTACAGTTTAGCCAAAATAACAGGTGTAAAGCTTTGCGATTACTATAGAGAAGAGTATGGCAATCAGTTTTTCACGGTTGTTCCCTGTGCCTTTTTTGGAACAGATTCTTCCTTTGACCTTGAGAGGGCTAACGTTGTAGCATCCATGATTCATCGTATGCATGATGCCAAGACGACGAACGCCGCAGAATTTACTCTGTGGGGTACTGGTAAGCCGGTGAAAGAATTCCTTTTTAGCGATGATGTTGCGTCTGCGTGTGTTTTGCTGATGGAACAGGAATCGGTGGAGGGGCTTTATAATATTGGATCGGGCTCAGGAGGTACGTCAATTCGCGAATTAGCGGACATTATAAAAAACGTTGTCGATTATAAAGGACAGATTGTTTACGATCTTTCAAAGCCCGACGGGATAATGCGCAGAGTCACAAATTCATCTCGCCTTAGGGCGTTGGGATGGAAACCTGAATATGATCTGGAAACTGCGGTTCGTATTACGTACGAGCATTTTCAAAAACAAGTAGGATAAAAAACTATAAATGAAAAAATGAAAGGGATTTTATGAAAATCATTATACTTGGAGCTGGACCCGCGGGTCTGACATTAGGCAATAGACTGAAAGAAAGAGGCATCGACTCATTCTTAATTCTTGAAAAGGAGGCAGAACCTGGAGGACTTTGCCGCTCCATAGAATTTGAAGGCGAACCGATAGACATTGGCGGCCCGCATTATTTGGATCATAGATCTGAACGTGTCATGTCGTATTTGTTTGGCTTTATGCCACAGAGCGAGTGGAAGCTTTATGAGCGCGACAGTAAAATATTTGTAAACGATCAACTGATTAACAGCCCGTTTGAGGCAAATTTGTGGCAGATGGATATGGATAGTCAGGTCGCGTATTTGGAGTCCATTTCTGCTGCCGGTTGTAACACCGGAATTGGTATGCCTGAAGGCTTTAAGGACTGGATCTACTGGAAGCTGGGCAAGAAAATTGCTGATGACTACATGATTCCATATAACTCAAAATTATACGGTGAAAATCTGGATTCGATGGGGACATATTGGCTGTACAAGTTACCCAGCGTATCCTTCCGCGAAACGTTGTTGAGCTGCCTTCAAAAGCGCGCGTACGGGACTCAACCTTGTGTGGCCCAATTTTATTATCCAAAGAAAACTGGATTTGGAGAGCTTTGGCGCAGAATGGCTGAACAATTGGGAGACCATGTTGTTTGTAATCAGGCTGTTAATTACATTGACATGGATAAAAAAATTGTGCGGACGAAGTCTGGAGAAGCGTACCATGGGGACATCATCATTACCACGATACCGTGGCGAACATTTGATGAAATAGTGGGATTACCCAATGAATTGAAGGAGAAACTGAGTACCCTGAAATATGTAGCAATTGAAAATCGGTACGTGAACGATGATTTGGACACAAAGGCACAGTGGGTATACTTTCCAAATATGCAATTACCATATCATCGGGCAACAATCAGAAAAAATGTATGGCCAACGATGCACGGGATGATTATTGAGATAAATCAAGAGCGCGCATTGCTTATCCCAAAAGATGCTCCATATAATTATAAGTTCGCCAATGAGTATGCCTATCCGGTGAATACTATAGACAAGCCAGAGATTATGCACTCCGTTTTAGCCTATGCAAAAGAGAAAGGAATCTATGGCTTAGGGAGATGGGGAGAGCATCAGCACCATAATTCTGATGTCGTTGTGGAGCTGGCAATGGATTTTGTTGATGAATTGGCAGAGCGGCTGTAATGATGTTTACGAGGTAATAATATGACATTTGAAAATGTTTCTGTAATTATACCTACTCTGAGAGAGACAGAAGATTTTCTCCAGACGTTAACAACAATCCTTAACACCTGTGAAGCGCCTGATATAAAGGAAATAATTGTGGTTGTTTGCAAAGCAACGACAGAAGAATCCTTTTCGTTCATTGAAAAAGGAAGGCAATTGGCAGAAACGCGTGACATCTCCTATAATGTGCTGTTTCAGACTCGCCCGTACCTTGGCGGCGCACTGATGGACGGGTTTCAAATAGCGACTGGATCACATGTTGTAGTAGAAACAGCGGATTTAAATACAGCGCCGGAGAATTTAGCAAAAATGATTGAACTTGCAAAAAAATATCCTAACGATATCATTTCCAGCTCTCGCTGGATGAAAGGAAGCTCTTTTGAAAATTATCCGGCAGTGAAAAAGGTATGGAACTATTTTTCACAACTATTTCTCCGTGTGCTGTATTTTACAAAGGTTACTGATTTTACATGGGGAACGCATCTTGCTCCGACTGTTCTATATCAGGCTATCAATTTCCAGGAAAATCGACACCCAATTGCCGTGGAGGAGGTAGTAATTCCCTTAAGACTTGGAGTGAAGATACACGAGATACCCGGAACGTGTCATGTTAAATTGGACGACACATCCGTTCAACCGTTGTGGGCAAATTTGTTATATCTTAGGCCTGCGTTTAAATGGAGATTTGCGAGCAAGCGAAAAATGCTTCGCCATGACATGAATATAGATGATCTCGAGTAACATTAGCTGACAAATAAGGAGAATTAATATGCTGAACATACCTCTTATGAGCAACAATATATCTGAGGAGGACAAGGAAGTCCTTGCCGACTTTATCCGGACCTCGGACCGCTTCACTAACGGGCCGAAGGTGCGGGAGTTCGAGGAGGCCTGGAGCCAGTGGCTGGGAGTGAAGCACAGCCTGTTCGTCAACTCGGGGGCGTCGGCAAACTACATGACCATGGCGGTACTGCGGGAGCTGTACGGGCCGGGAGAGGTCATTGTTCCGCCCATCGCCTGGAGCAGCGACATCTCCTCGGTCTTCGCCGCCGGATTTACCCCGGTATTTGTGGATGTGGACATGAGTACCCTGGCAATGAACGAGGACGAAATACTTTCCCACATCACGGACAGGACCAGGGCGGTGCTTCTGACCCATGTGCTGGGGCTCAACGGCCTGAGCCAGCGTCTGCTGGACGAGCTTGACAGGCGTGGGATTCCCCTCATCGAGGACGTCTGTGAATCCCACGGCACCACGATGAACGGAAAAAAGTGCGGGACCTTTGGCCTGGCCTCCAATTTCTCGTTCTACTATGCCCACCATATGAGTACCATCGAGGGCGGCGTCATCTGTACCAACAACGACAGGGTCTACCAGATGTGCCGGATGTTCCGAAGTCACGGTATGGTACGAGAGCTGACTGACGAGGACATGAAGCGGGAGTACGCGGAAAAGTACCCCGACCTGCGGCCGGAGTTCCTGTTTGCGGTCCCGGGATACAATATGCGCGGCACCGAGCTGAACGCGGTCCTGGGACTCAACCAGCTTAAACGGCTGGATGGGAACAATGCCCGACGGGTGGAGAATTTTAAGCTTTATGTCAAAAACCTGGATCCGGAGAAGTATTTCACGGACTTCCGCATGGACGGTCAGGTCAACTACGCGTTCATCGTCCTCCTGCGTCAGGCAAGCCGGGAAAAGTTTGAGCGTCTGACGGAGCTGCTCCGCTCTGAAAACGTGGAATTCCGCCGGGGCACCGCCGGAGGAGGAAATCTGGCCCGCCAACCCTTCGTGCGCAAGCGCCTGCCGGACTTTGACCCGTCAACGCTGAAAAACACGGACTTTATACACTTCTACGGGCTATACACGGGAAACTATCCGAGCCTTGAGAAGGAAAAAATACTCGAGCTTTGCAAGCTTTTGAACAGAGTTTGATTTTTGGAGGTACTAATATGCGCGCACTTATAACCGGCGTCACCGGGATGGTGGGGTCACACCTTGCGGATTTTCTGTTGGAGAATACAGATTGGGACGTGTATGGGGCGTGCCGGTGGAGAAGTCCGCTGGACAACGTTTCCCATCTCATTGAGAGGGCGAACAACAAGGACAGGGTGTTCTTTGAATACGCGGATTTGAACGACGCGGTGTCGCTCATTCACCTGATGGAGAAGGTGAAGCCGGACTACATATTCCACCTGGCTGCCCAGAGCTATCCCCAGACAAGCTTCGATTCTCCTCTGGATACGCTGAACACTAATATTTTGGGCACCTGCCGGCTATTGGAGGCGGTGCGGGTGGCGGGTATTGACCCGGTGATCCACGTCTGCGCTTCCTCGGAGGTGTTCGGCAAGATACCGCCGGAGAAAAAGCCGGCCACGGGGATCCACGAGGAGTGCCCTTTCCATCCGGCCTCGCCCTACGCCATCTCCAAGGTGGGCACCGACCTTCTGGGCCGGTACTACGCCGAAGCCTATGGCATGAAGGTCATGACCACCCGTATGTTCACCCACACCGGCCCCCGGCGTGGCGACGTGTTCCACGAGAGTACCTTCGCCAAGCAGATCGCCATGATCGAGGCGGGGCTCATCGAGCCGGTAGTGAAGGTGGGCAACCTCAAGTCCCTGAGGACCTACGCCGACGTGCGGGACGCGGTACGGGCCTATTATATGCTTGTGACGGTAAATCCCATTCCCGGCGAGTATTACAACATCGGCGGCAGCTACACCTGCACCGTGGGGGACACGCTGAACACGCTGATCTCCTTCTCACCGAAAAAGGACATTATCCGTGTGGAGGTGGACCCTGAGCGCCTGCGGCCAATTGACGCGGACCTGCAGGTGCCCGACTGTACAAAATTCAAGAAGCACTCCGGCTGGGAGCCGGTCATCCCCTACGAGCAAACCATGCGGGACCTCCTGGAGTATTGGAGGACTCGTATTGGCCGGGGAGAGCAATTTTTAACAAGATAAAATTATTGAGGATAAAGATATGGTCATAACACAGACGCCCTTCCGGATCTCCTTTTTCGGAGGCGGCACGGATTTTCCGGGATTCTATGAGAAATACGGCGGACAGGTGCTGTCCACCAGCATCGACAAGTACTGCTATGTGACGGTGCGCCACCTGCCGCCCTTCTTCGACTACTCCAACTACGTCTCCTATTCCAAGACAGAGCGCACGACCAGTATAGAGGCTATCCAGCATCCCGCTGTCCGGGAGGCTATGAAGTTTCTGGATATGCACGAGCTTAACATACTTTATGACGCGGATCTCCCCGCCCGGACCGGCCTTGGGACAAGCAGTTCCTTCGCCGTGGGCCTGCTCTCGGCTTTCCACTCGCTGAAGGGCAAGTACGCGGACAAGCGCCGCCTGGCCGACGAGGCCATCTACTTAGAGCGTGTACTCTGCAAGGAGAGCGGCGGGGTACAGGACCAGATCGCCGCGTCCTTCGGGGGCCTTAACAAAATTGTCTTTGGCCCTGATGGGTACGAGGTCCTGCCGGTCATCATCGGCAACGAGACGAAGGACGCCCTCTGCGACAACCTGATGCTGTTCTTTACCGGTATCTCCCGGTTCTCCTCGGACATCCAGGTGGAGCAGGAGAAGAACATTGAGAAGAAGAACAAGCAGCTGCTTCGTATGAAGGACCTGGTGGACGAGGCGGAGAAGGCGCTGGTGGAGAAGCGCGTTGACGACTTCGGAGCGCTTTTGGACTACGAGTGGAACCTGAAGCGGGAGATAAACGGCAAGGTATCCAACCCCATCATCGACGGCCACTACGCCAAAGCCATCGCCGCGGGGGCCCTGGGTGGGAAGCTTCTTGGCGCCGGAGGTGGAGGATTTTTACTGTTCTACGTCCCGAAGGAGAGGCAGGAGGCCGTGCGACAGGCTTTGGGCCTTATGGAGATACCCTTCGGCTTTGACAACGGCGGCACAAGGATACTTTATTACGCTCCGGAGATCTACGACCCGGACAAGAGAAAGGTGTGGGAGGCATGAAAAAGAGTACGGATGCGCTGTTTGACAAGTACAGGGCCCAGCACGCTTTTGTGGCGCCCCTGGAGCCCGCGATCCGCCAAGCTGTGGAGATGCTTGAGGACTCCTTCCGCACGGGCGGGAAACTCCTGATATGCGGAAACGGCGGCAGTAACGCCGACGCGGACCACATCGTGGGGAAGCTTGTGAAGTCCTTCCGGCTCCACCGGCCCCTGACCGACGAAGTGAAAAGCGCGCTGACGAACGGTGAGCTTAACGAGAAGCTCCAGGGCGGCCTGCCGGCCATCAATTTGGGAGCCCATACGTCCCTGATAACGGCCATGATTAACGATGTTGGCGGAGAATACATATTCGCCCAGCAGGTGGTGGGCTACGGGAGAAAGGGCGACGTACTTCTGGGCATCAGCACGTCAGGTAACTCGAAAAATATCCTCTACGCCGGAGAGACGGCAAAGGCTATGGGCATCAGCACCATCGGCCTCACGGGCAGGGACGGCGGGAAGATGAAGGAGCAGTTTGACCTGACCATCATCGCCGCCTCCAATATCACCGAGGATATTCAGGACATACATTCCACCGTCTACCACATCATCTGCGCGGCGCTGGAGTGCCAATTCTGGGGTGAGTGATATGGTGGCGGTGATCATGGCCGGAGGGAAGGGGACGCGAATCGCCTCCCTCAACAGCGCCATCCCAAAGCCTCTGCTCCCTGTGGCGGGAAAGCCGGTGCTGGAGCATGAGATCGAGTGCTTGAAACGCCAGGGCATCACGGACATCATTCTCACCGTGGGCTACTTGGCTGACCAGATCGTGGACCATTTCGGCGACGGCAGCCGGTTTAGCGTGAATATTGAGTACATCCGCGAGGAGGTTCCGCTTGGAACCGCCGGGGCATTATACTATCTGAAAGATAGAGTTAAGGACGATTTTCTCCTGCTAAATGGGGATATGATCTTTGACGTGGATTTCCACCGCCTGATGGATTTCCACAAGTCCCACCACGCCGATGTGACGCTTCTCGTCCATCCCAACGACCATCCCTACGACAGCGGGATCATCATCGCGGATGAAAATAACCGCGTGCGGGGCTGGCTGACCAAGGAGGACGAGCGCGGGTGGTACTCCAACTGCGTCAACGCCGGTGTCCACGTCATGTCGCCGCGGATGCTGGATAAACTTACGGAGCCGAAAAAGACGGATCTGGACCGGGATCTGCTGAAGCCCTCGATACCAGACGGCAAGATCTACGCCTACCGCTCCCCCGAGTACGTGAAGGACATGGGTACGCCGGAGCGGATCCGGGAGGTGGAGCGGGACATTGAGACGGGCTTTGTCCGGAGCAGGAACTTGAGTCAAAAACAGAAAGCGGTTTTTCTCGACCGTGACGGCACCGTCAACAAATACGTGGGATTTCTGAGGGATATAGACGACTTTGAGCTTCTGGACGGCGCGGCGGAGGCCATCCGGCGCATCAACCGCAGCGGGTATCTGGCGATCGTGGTGACCAACCAGCCGGTCATCGCCCGGGGTGAGGTCACCTGGGAGGAACTCCGGGAGATCCACCGCAAGATGGAGACGCTATTGGGGCAGGAGGGCGCGTATCTTGACGACATCTTTATCTGCCCACACCACCCGGACAGGGGCTTTCCCGGCGAGAGACCGGAATATAAATTTGACTGTGATTGCCGTAAACCCAAGCCCGGCCTTCTGCTTCAGGCGGCGGAGAAGTATAACATTGACCTGACGGCGAGCTGGATGCTCGGCGATTCCCAGTCCGACATAAAGGCCGGCCAAGCCGCGGGCTGTCATACCGTGCTGATAGATGAAGAAAAGCCGCTCTGCCGGGTGGTGGAGGAAATTCTCTACGAGGAGAAGAAAACGTGAAGAAGAAAAATAAGACCCTCTATAAGGGCATTGCGTTGATTCTGCTCTCCGCAACGCTGGCCTGCACGGGACAGTTGCTGTGGAAGCTGGCGTCCAGAGATGATTCCATCCTGCTGGTGATCGTCGGCCTGGGACTCTATGGGCTCGGGGCGCTGCTTATGATATTGGCGTTGCGCTACGGGGAGCTGTCCGTACTCCATCCCATGATGAGCGTGGGGTATGTGCTGTCGCTTTTTTTGGGGGCTGTGGTGCTGGATGAGAAGATCACCTTTATGAAAATAGCCGGCGTGGCGGTGATCATCGTGGGACTCATTTTCCTGAGTTCCTCGGAAACGGGGGCGGAGAAATGATCTACATTTTTGTCCTGCTTATGACGCTTCTGGGCTCTCTGGGCGCTTTTTTCTTCAAAAAAAGTACCGGGAACATGAAAGGCGTCTTCTCCCTTCTCAAAATCCCCAGCTTCTATGTGGGCGGCGTCCTGTATGTCGCCGGAGCCCTGATGAACGTGATCCTGCTCCGTTACATGGACTATACGGTGCTGTATCCCATGTCCGCTATCGCGTATATCTGGTCCCTGATCATCTCCAACCGCTTTCTGGGCGAGAGGATAACTGGGAAGAAGATTGCGGGGATCGCGCTTATCTGCCTTGGAGTGGTGCTGCTGACGAGGTGACGGATGCTGGTATTCCTGACAGAGACGACCCTTGGCAGGGTCATCGCGACCTTTTTGATCTCCATGGTCCCCGTCATCGAGCTTCGCGGCGGTTTGCCGTATGGGATCGCATTGGACCTACCGTATCCGCTTGCTTTGACGGCGGCTGTGGTGGGGAACATGGTGCCGGTGCCGTTTATTATAGTGTATATTCGCCGGGTATTCGCGTGGCTGAGAAAGCATTTTGCAAAGCTGGACGGTCTCATTACGACGTTAGAGCAAAAGGCTCATGTCAAGGGCCGCGTGGTGCAAAAATACAGCGCCATCGGCCTGTGCCTTCTTGTCGCTATACCGCTTCCCGGAACGGGAGCGTGGACCGGAGCCTTAGTGGCGGCGATGCTGGACATGAGGCTGAAAAAGGCGGTACCCACGATCCTCCTTGGCGTCCTCATTGCCGCCGGGATCATGACGGCGGTGACGTTCGGGGTGATCCGCGCGTTTTGACGCCGCCAAAAAATTCTCCAAAAAACCGCATAAAAGACAGTCCCGGTAAAATTACCGAGACTGTCTTTTCTCTTGCACTTTCCCCCTGTTTATGATAATATATATCAATATCCGCGGGTCTTCGGGGCTCGCGGTGGGGAGAGTGTTTTTTCACTTGAAGATCGCGCGGCGGGAGGGCGTCTGTGTACGCGTCGCCCGCTTTTATCCCCAACGGAAACGATGTGATGCGCTTTCCAGGTCTGAAGCTGTGCCTTCCGGCGGGGCCGCGACGTTTTTTGCGTTCGGTTCGCTACGGGGGAGCCGCTGAAGAGAAGGAACTCGGGAGGTAAGAACATGTCACACAAGGTATACAAGGATAAGAACCGGCTGACGGTGGGAGATAAGCTGTCCGGGCTGTTGGGACGCGGAGTCGGGGTATATATTATAGGGGCGCTCTTTTTCGTGGGGGTGTGCGTATGCTATGACTTCTACGACGACCGGCTGAAAACCGTGGCGCTGACATTTATAATAGTGGCCCTTTTGGCAATGTGGTCCCGGCGCAAGACCCTGAGGACGCGGATGTCCCTTCCGGTGTGCGCGCTGTGCGTATACGTGCTGCTGGACGGCCTGTCGGCGATGTACGCCGCGTACAGGACCTCCGGGATGCTGGCGCTGTACGCTCTTTTAGTTGTGCTGACGGCCTTCTGCCTTGTAATGACGCTCCTTGTTATGGCTCCGGGAAAGGGGCGGGAGCCGGGACGGTGGATGGCCACGGCGCTGGCCTGCTACGGCGCGGTGGCGGGACTTGTGAGCATCGACCAGATTTCCACGCGCATTATAAGCGGGCCTGTTTTGTGGTTCCTGAGCCTGCTGACCCCGGGCTATGAGAATGTTGGCGGCGTGGAGGCCGGCGTACGCATGACCTCCATCTTCGGAAACGGCAACGTCTTCGCCGGGGTGGTTGGACTGGGGGCGCTGTTGTCCCTGGGCCTTGCCTCCACCGAAAAGCCCGGCTGGCGAAGGAACGTCCAGCTGGTGATGTTGTACATAAACGCTCTGGCCTTCGTGCTGGCCTTCAGCATGGGCGGCACGGGCATGATCGTTCTGGCCTTTTTGGCCTATCTCATCCTCGAGCGCCGGGAGAGCCGGGTGGGTACCCTCATATTGATGCTGGAGACCCTCATCCTCACCATGATTTCCGCCATGGCCGTGTCCATGACGTCCCTTACAGCGTGGACGGGAATACGCCCGGTGCCCCTTCTGTGCGTCATTTTGGGCTCGGCGGCGCTGTGGGCCGTAGATAAATTTGCCGGCCGGAAGCTCACGGCGAAGCTCGATAAAAAAACGAAGCTCGTGCCCATAGCGGTTGCGGCGGTGATGCTGGTACTCATAGCCTACGGTACTGCGGGCGTAATGTGGACCGGCGGTACGGAGCTTGGCACCGGAGAAAGCCTTCGCAGGGCCGCCTACCCGGACCCGGGAGAATATACGCTTAATGCCCAGACCTCCGGCACCGTCAACGTGTCCATCGAGAGCCAGAACAGGCAGGAGACGATGATGCACACCAGCACGGGGTTGTACAGCGGCCCCGCCGACGGCGCGGCCTTCACCGTGCCCGAGGGGAGCCTGGTGGTGTATTTCAACTTCTACTCACCTGACGGGGCGAAGCTCGATTCGGCGACCTATTCGGGGGCCAACGGTTCGGGCAGTCTGCCGCTTGAATACAAGCTCCTGCCGGGCTTCATCGCCAACCGTCTCCAGGGACTTTTTGCCAACGAGAACGCCATACAGCGGCTTGTGTTCTTCGAGGACGGGATGAAGCTGTTTAAGCGAAGTCCCATAATCGGCCTTGGCCTCAGCGGCTTTGAAGACCAGTTCCGAAGCGTCCAGTCCTTCTGGTACGTGACCCAGAACGTCCATAACCACTACATCGAGGTGATGGTGGACAAGGGGATAATCGGACTCATTGTATTTGTGGGGCTTTTGGCCGTCTGCGCCGCGGCCGTCATATTCGAGCGGCGCAAAAAGAAGGACGGCGATCCGCTTGCCCCGTCGCTGGGCGCGGCTGTGGTGTTCATGGCCGGCCACGCCGCGGTGGAGCTGGTGTTCTCCGCGTACCACTACCTGCCCATAGCCTTCGGCGTCATGGCGGTCATCGGCGTCACCTGCGGGGAGGCCATACCCAGGCCGAAGCTGAAGCCCCGGGCTCAGACCGTGGCGGCGTGGACAGCCGCGGCGATGCTCGCCGTGTTCGGCGTGCAGATGACCGGGAGCATAATGGCCTACAAGGCCCTGGAGAACGGTCAGACGCTCCGGAGCCTCCAGAAGGCGGCGTCCCTTGACCCCTACGAGTGGACGAGCTACGCCCTCTCCTACGTGGTCAGCACCGGCGGCGCCGACGTGGACCCGGCGGTCAGGAGCAGGGCGGACAAATACGCCGCGCGGCTGGAGAAAAAGGACACCTTCACGGTGTCGTACTATCTGGCCATGTACTACCTCCAGACCGGGCGGCCGGAGAAGGCCGTCGAGCAGGCGGAAAAGCACGTGACGCAGATATCCTCCGACGCCTCCGGCTGGCAGGAGACCTTCGACCTTCTCAGGCAGTATTACGACGGCAGCGACACCCTGAGAGAGGGAGTTTTGAGGATAGCGGACCTTTTGGACGCGTGGAACGGGAAGAACATGGGGTCCATAGAGCTGAGCCAGGAGGCCGTTGATTTCATAGCCAAGGTGCGTGGGGAGACATGATAAAGGAGAACCAGAAGCTCTTGAACCGCCTCCATGTCATAAGCGACGGGCTGATTTTGTTCCTGTCCTTCCCGCTGGCGTATTGGGTGAGGTATATCCTCCTGAACGGTGAACGGGGCGTTACGCTCAGAGAGTATATGCTGCTGGCGCTCGGTTACACGGCGGTACAGCTCTTTACCTACGCGGCCTTCGGACTGTACCAGAGCTTCAGGAGACTGCGGCTGCGGCATGAGCTTGCGCGGCTCTGGGAGGCTTCCATGCTGGACTTCCTTCTGCTGCAAAGCCTCCTGTTTTTGAGCTGGGGAGTACACTACTCAAGGCTGGCCCTGGGCATCGCGTTTGCCCTTTATGTGGGTATCCTCAGCCTCAAGCGGTTCATCCTGCGAAGATTCCTCCACATGTTCCGCAGAGCCGGCTACAACCTGAAGAATGTACTCATCGTGGGCAACGGGCACCTGGCGGCGAAATACCTAAACGAGATACGCCGGGACAAGGCGCTGGGGTACCGTGCCGTGGGGTATGTCTGCGGCATACGCGACAGGTCGAAAAACAATCTTAAATGGCTGGGCGGGTTTGAGAACCTGGAGGAGATCATAGAGGAGACGGGGCCGGACGAGGTCATCGCGGCGCTGGAGGCGGAGGACTACGGCCGGATGCCGGATGTGATCGCGGCCTGCGAGCAGACGGGCGTCAAGCTTTCCATCATCCCGTTCTTCGCGGAGTACATGCCCTCCAATCCCCAGTTTGACGACTTAAACGGCCTTCCGGTGCTTAATATCCGGCGCATACCCCTGGACAATTGGGCCAACGCCTTCATAAAGCGAACCATGGACATAGTGGGGTCGGCCATACTGCTGGTGCTGACCTCGCCGCTGATGCTCATATGCGCCATTGGGGTGAAGCTCACCTCCCCCGGGCCGGTCATATTCAGGCAGGAGCGCGTTGGGCGGGGCAAAAAGACCTTCTACATGTATAAATTCCGCTCCATGCGCCAAAACGGCGAATCCGACACGGCCTGGAGCAGGGACAGCGACGGGAGAAGAACAGCCTTTGGCTCCTTTATGCGCAAATGCTCCCTTGACGAGCTTCCCCAATTCTGGAACGTGCTTCGGGGCGACATGAGCCTCGTGGGACCGAGGCCGGAGATACCCCACTTTGTGGAGCGGTTCAAGCGCGAGGTGCCCCTTTACATGGTCAAGCACCAGGTGCGGCCGGGTATCACCGGCTGGGCTCAGGTGAACGGCTACCGGGGGGACACGTCCATACCGGCGAGGATCGAGCATGACATATACTACATCGAACACTGGACAGTCTGGTTTGACATACAGATCCTTCTGATGACGGTATTCGGGGGCAAGTTCCTGAACGCCGAGGTCACGGAAAAAGAGAA
This sequence comes from uncultured Oscillospiraceae bacterium, assembly GCA_947626585.1. GTDB lineage: Bacteria > Bacillota > Clostridia > Oscillospirales > Oscillospiraceae > RUG626. Next base: position 4,443 of record CANQSU010000002.1, on the reverse strand, counting down.
AGTGAGGCGGTAAGGATGGCGCAAAAGGTCCTCTTCACCGCCTCGTCCTTTTCCCATATCCGGAATTTCCACCTTCCATATCTCAAGTGGTTCCGGGATCAGGGCTATGAGGTCCACGTGGCCTGCGGCGGGGAGACGTCTGAAATACCTTACGCGGACAGGATAATTGACTTGCCCTTTGAGAAGAGCATGTTCTCCCCCGGGAACCTCGGTGCGGCAAGCGGGCTCAGGAAGCTCATAAAAGCGGAAAAGTACGACCTCATCTCCACACACACCTCCCTGGCGGCGTTCTTCACCCGCCTCGCGGTGAAGGGGATGAAATCAAGGCCTAAAGTGGTGTATATCTGCCACGGGTATCTCTTTGATGATGAGACGCCAAAAACGCGAAAAGCCGTCCTCCTCACCGCCGAGCGCCTGACGGCCCCGCAGACCGACGTCCTGATGACCATGAACGAGTGGGACTACGGGACGGCGAAAAAATACGGGCTTGGAAAGCGCGTGGTTAAAATTCCCGGTATGGGGGTGGACTTTGGAAAGCTTGACGGCGCGGGCCCGGAGGATGGGCGTGAGCTTCGGAGAAGGCTGAATATCCCGGAGGGGGCCTTTGTCCTCGTCTACCCCGCTGAGTTTTCCAGGCGCAAGAGCCAGCGGACGGCCATCGAGGCCGTGGCGAGGCTCCCGGAGGACTGCTATCTCCTCCTCCCCGGCCAGGGCGCGCTTTTGGAGGAGTGCGGGACGCTTGCAAAGGACCTGGGCCTTGAGCGCCGCGTCCTCTTCCCCGGGCAGATCGCGGATATGGCGCCGTGGTACGCCGCGGCGGACGCCGCCGTCACCGCCAGCCGGAGCGAGGGCCTGCCCTTCAATGTGATGGAGGCCATGTACCGCGGCCTGCCCGTGGTCGCCTCCGACGTGAAGGGCCACGTTGACCTCATCAGGGACGGCGTGACGGGGCTGCTCTACCCTTACGGCGACGCCGATGCCTGCGCCGGGGCCATCCGCCGCCTGACGCGCTCCGCCTCCACGCGGCGGGAGCTGGGCCGCAACGCGAGAGAGAGCGTGAAGCAATACAGCCTTGGCAAGGTACTCCCGGAGGTCGTCCGTAAATACGGCTGACTGGTCCCGAAGCTTGCCGCTGGTCGCGGCAAGGCGCGGGCCGGCGCGCGGATAAGATTTCTCTTGCACTATTCCCCCACCTGTGATACAATATTATCTATAAGATGTCACGAGCGTGGTGGTTTCAATTGACAGAAACATATGACATCGCCGGCTACTGCCGTATCTCGGTGGACGAGGAGCTGGACCGGGACAACACGTCCATTGAAAACCAGAAGGCGATCATCGAGGACTTTGTAAAGCGGCGGTTTCCGGGGAGCAGGCTTGTATTCTACGAGGACCGGGACCGGTCCGGGTACACCTTTGAACAGCGGGAGGGCTACCAGAAAATGCGCCGGGAGCTGACGGCACACCGGCTGGATATACTGGTGGTGAAGGACTTCTCCCGCTTCTCCCGGCGCAACAGCCGGGGGCTGGTGGAGCTGGAGGACCTGCGGGACGCCGGGGTGCGGATAATCTCCATCGGGGACAACATCGACTTCCCCAATGACGACGACTGGCTGAAGATCCAGTTCCAGTTCCTCATAAACGAGATGCCCGTCACCGACGCCAGCAAGAAGGTCAAGTCCGTCATTCGCCGCCGGCAGGAGGACGGGAAGTGGATCTGCGCCGCGCCCTATGGGTACATCGTGAATAACCGGCGGGAGTTTGAGGTCGTCCCCACGGAGGCCCAGATCGTGCGGAAGATCTTCGAACTCTATAACTCCGGCTGGGGCTACAAGCGCATCGCCAACTACCTCACCGACGAGGGCGTCCCCACGCCGCGCATGTCGGAAAAACAGCGCCGGGAGGCCGAGGGCCTGGATTCCGCCCGGGAGACCCGCCGGGAGTGGGCCATCATGACCGTCGAGGGCATTTTGAAAAACGACTTCTACATCGGCACCCTCCGTCAGGGGAAATATACCCGCCGGAAGATAAACGGCAGGGATATGAAGCGGGACGCGGAGGAACACATCGTCATCGAGCGCCACCATCAGGCCATCATCGACTATCGCACCTTCGCCATCGCCCGGGCGCAGCTTGCCGAGCGGACCCGCGCCAACTACCGGGGGCAGAAGAAATACGATAACGCCTACTCCGGCTTTTTGGAGTGCGGCGACTGCGGAAGCCCCATGTTCGCCATGAGCCGCGCCGACCTCAGGGACGCCTACCGTTGCGGACTCTACCACCGCCGGGGTCTGAAGGGGTGTACAAGCCACCATATCCGGGTGGACAAGCTGGACGAGCTTTTGAAGCTCTACGTTCAAAAGGTCAAGGACAACTCCTCCGCCATGCTGGACCGGCTCAACGAGGAGCTTAATAACGAGCGGGAGGACGTGGCCGAGACCGAGCGGGCGGAGGCCAATCTGGAGGAGGTCCTTGAGGACATGCGGGAGGAACTCCGGGCCACCAAGCGCCAGCGGATCCGGGATATCATGAAGCACCCGGAGCGGGAGGAGACGCTGGAGGAGACCTACGACCAGCTGGAGGCGGACCTTATTCGCCGCATGGAGGGGATCGAGAACCAGCTTCGCCTTACCGCCGACAGGCGCAACACCATCATCCGGGTCAATCGGGCGGCGAAAACCGCCATGGAGGTCTTTGACGATATCCTCCGGAAGGACAAGCTGGACAGGAACGACATACAGCTCATTGTGAAGAAAATACGGGTCTTTGAGGACCACATCGAGGTGGAACTCCGGGCCGATATAGACAGCCTCCTGAAATGCGGGACGCTTGCGGAAAACGCGACTTTTGAGTCGGACATGGCGGACAGCTCACAAACAGCCGTCATTCAGTCCTCCGTTCACCACGGGGACAAGATCTACCATGTCCATGTTGTCAGCGACGGCGACCCGCTGGAGATTTACACCGAGAAGGACGGGGAAGTCATATTCAAAAAGTACTCACCCATGGGGGACCTGGCGGATTTCGCCGGACAGATGGTGGAGACTCTGAGCAAGACCACGGGCCTTGCGGCGGCCATCACGGACAGGGATTCCGTCATCGCCGTCTGCGGCGTCCAAAAGCGGGAGCTGGCGGGCAAGCAGGTCTCCGGCGAGCTTGAGGCCATCATGGAGGGACGCCAGGTCTACCACCGCGAGCAGGGCGGAAAGGCCGTCAACCCCGCCGACGGGGTGGACAAGTACACCGTCACCGTGGCTGCGCCCATCCTCACCGAGGGCGACGTGATGGGCTGCGTTCTCTTTTTTGCCGAGGGCGACAACACCGTGGGCGAGGTGGAGTACAAGCTTGCCCAAACCGTGGCCGCTTTTCTTGGGAAACAGATGGAAAACTGATACGAATATTCAACGCAAAAAATCCGACAGTCATTCAGGACTGTCGGATTTTTGCGATTCCATCACCAGAGATACGGATAATACGGATCCAGATACTCCCGGGTATTGCGGCACATGCGGGTAAAAAGCTCCCTGGCGTCGCGGAGGTCAAGGGTGGAACACAGGGGCTGGTTCAGGAAGGCGGTGAAGATCCTGGTCATGTCGCGCCGGGCTATGCCCTCGCAGACAAGGTCGATGTTGTCCGAACAGCGCCGGACCAGCGACAGCGCGCCCAGGGGCAGGGGAGGGGCGGTGACGGGGGAGACGGTGTCGTGGGTAAAGACACAGTTGGTCTCCACGATGGCCCCCAGGGGGATCCCCGGCATCTGGCCCCGGTTGGGAAAGTTTACGTTGGTGACCACGGTCTCAAGACCGGTAAGGCCCCTGAGGATCCGCACCAGCTCCTCACCGGAGGGCTTGAGGGGGATCTCCCTCCGGCCCTCGGCCATCTCTATGGAGTCCGCGATCCGCCGGGCCTGATTGGCCTCCCGCCAGTCCACGGTGGTCAGGGCGAATTTCCACTTTTTCACCGTCTCCGGGTCCTTGAGATACCAGGTGTTGTTCAAAAACTCCACCAGGTGCCGATCGCCCGCCGCGCCCAGAGCGCCGTAACGCAGCCACAGGTCCATTTTTACCCGGTTGGCGTAGGAGAAGGTGTTGGTCAGGTAGTCGTCTACCGGGCCGGACTCGTTATAGCCCTCCTCAAAGTGGCGTTCCACAAAATCGGGGAGCAGAGCCATAATGTCGATGTTTTTATATTTCGCCCCGGTGATCCAGGTGAAGTGGTTGACTCCGGAGACGTCGGTCCAGATGTCCCGGCGGGCGGCGTCGACTCCGGTCCCCTCCTTCAGGACGCGGCACAGAAGATCCTGTGTGTGGAACACCTCGTGACAGCACCCAAAAGCGCGGATCTCCGGAAATACCTGATACAGCGCCTTGACGCAGGCGCTCATGGGATTCGTGAGATTCAACACCCACGCCCTGGGACAGCGATCCCTGATGGCGGCGGCGA
>CANQSU010000001.1 GCA_947626585.1 uncultured Oscillospiraceae bacterium | reverse complement strand
ATCTCAGGTTCGCCATGACCATGGCAGCTTCCTGGGCCGCGGCATCCGCGTCAGGGTTTACGGGGTCGTCCGGCAGGGGCGTATCGTCCGCACTGTCGGAATCCGGCGTCTCAACGCCGCCGGCGTCAGTGGTCGTACCGGCTGTCGCGCCGCCGGAATCGCCATCCATCATGCCGTTCGCGGCCTCGATGGACCAGGAGATCATCACCGTGCCCGGGGAAATCTTGGACGAGGCCGAGGCCGGGTACAGGTTGTCGCCGCGGAAGAACCCGGCGAACTCCCAGAGGGCGCCGCCGCCCTGCCCTGCCACGCGGGCGTCAGGGTCATGCTTCGCACCCTTCTTGGCGCCGCCAACGGCCCATTTCAGCTGGTACTTCGGGTTGCCGGCAGGGAACTTGTCATCCGCCCCGGCGATCCGGACAGCCGTCGCAGTACCGCGATCACAGGAGGAAAAATACCCGGCGTTATCACGGCCAGTCTCCTTCGGGAAAGCAACAAGGTGTGCAAAATAATAATATTCTGTACATGCGATCAAGTCTAACTTTCCACCATAACCAGCGTTTGTATACGTAGTATGACCATCCGTAGTGATTCCAGCTGGATCTTCCTTACGAGTGTCTGTAGAAAGTGAAGCTGGCTCTCCATTATGGCCTTCTATGAAGTCCCAGTCATTGATGATGAGGGGCGACCTGGCGTCACGACGATATTCACCGTAAGCGCCGGCAACATTTTTATAATCTCCACCCTCAATGAACGAAATTGACACCGCTGCCTTCGCAATATCGGAAACATCCATGTAATGCTTATTCGTACAAAGCTGAATCACAGAAGACTTTTTAACAGCAGATGAAAAATCGTCGTCAGCTAAAATCTCAGCCATGGAAACAGTGTCTTGCGTATACTCACTGTTAGCAGCGGCTTGATCGACCATTTCACTGACACCAGGTCCACCAGCACCATCATAATTGGACAAACGTGCAATACGTTCATCAACGTTATTCAAACTACCGCCGGACACCATATAGCTGAAAAACGTCCTAACTGCCTCTTCTTCATCGCCAAAGCCCGCAATAGAACCAGCGTTGTCCGGGGAGAAATCCGTATATGTCGTCTTCATTTCAGCCAACAGAAACGCGCACTGGTACTCCAGGTCAAACACACTCACATCCTGTGGCACCTTGTCGATACCCTCGATCAGCTGGATCGCACGTCCAGCCGTCCACTGGATCAAGCCGATACCACAGCACATGTGACCGTCGACGATATAGAACGAATTCCCGTTCCATCCGCCGCCGGCCTGAAATGCCACACCATAGTCCCAGTAGGCATTCTTCGTCACGTCAGCACTCGCCCCGGTATCAGGACCCGCAACAGAAACAAACGCTTCTTTTTCAGAAGTCAAAATAAAATCACTTTCAAGTCTGGCAGGATCAATACCACTCTCAACTGCCATACATGCAAGCATACCCTTCAAAAAATTAGGAGAATATCCAAACTGATTACAGAAAATGTCATACATGATATTAACATTCTCCTGCACATCATTCTCTTTAACCGGACGACCATTCGGAAGTTCCAGCTCACCCTGCTCGCAGCGCAGCGGCGGGTCATTCCGGGTCACGCCGTCGTTTTTATAGGTCGTAAAAATGCCCAGCACGGAAAAGCCGAGTACGGAACCGATCATCACCAGGATGGCCAGGACCTTCGGCTTCGCGATTGCCTGCAGGATATTCTTTCCCGCAATGACGCCGCCAGTGCCGCCGCCGGTCAGGAACGAGAACAGGCCGCCGCCCTTCGTCTTCTGTTTCTTCGGTCCAAACAAGGCGTTCCGGGCACGGTGAAGCAGCCCACCCTTCGACTTCTGCGCCTTTCCGGTCGTAGTCGTCTGGGTGGACGCCTTTTCAACGTGGTTTTCCTGGGCCGCCTGTGTTTCCTCGGTCGAGGAAGGGGCGCCTTCCCCTTCCTCATATGTATTCAAGCCCTGGCGGGTTTCTTTCGTGTCCTGCCCGCCCTGTTCATCCTTGTAGGAAGCCATTGAATGGACACCGCCTTTCGAAATAGGGTTTCATGCTCATGCTTAATTGATGATCCACAGGTTCTGCCAGTTGACGCCGTTATTGGACGAAATCGTCTCGCCAAGGGACTGGACGCTGTACTCGCCCTGGAGCATGAGGTCAAGGTACCTGAAGTAATCCGCGCGCTTGACCAAGTAATCATTCAGCGCGTTCTCGTAGGCCAGGATCAGGCCCTGTACCGTAGATGTATCGCTGGCGCTGCCGGTGCTCATATCGACGAAAGACCCGTCGGCTTTCCGCCAGGAGTCATATTTGACATTCGTCGGCATGGCAGCGGCGTAATCCGCCTTGGCGACCGCGCTCCATTCCTGGTAGCCGTTATACATCTTGGACAGCGCCGTGCCGGCCGGATAGTCGTTGCCAAACACCTGGGAGATCAGACCGTTGGACATCAGCCGCCCCTGCCACTCGAAATTCACGCACCCGGGGTTCAGGTACATCGTGTGCAGGTAGAAATACGGCATCTCGACACCGCCCTCGCCCACATAGGTCGCCCCGGCCATGTCGCCAGTCACGTAACCGGAATCGGGCGACTCGGTATCGTCCGTGGGTTTCGTCTGGATAGACGTCCCATCGTCCAGATAATGCGACCCGGAGGACATCTCGCTGGACGCCGCCATCTCTTCTGTGAAGCGCATGGGCTCCTTCGTAAAATCATTCGGGTGGGTATCGATCTTATCGTTCGCCATATAGTACGGTAGGTCAGGCACGATGACGCCAAGGTTGTGCAGGGTATCGCGGTACTGCACGATGCTCTGCATGTCGGACACCATGACCGACAGGTCGGACTGCGCGGACTTCTGATAGGACGCGTACCGGCCGGCCACGTTCCCGTCCTCGTTCCCGATCTTGACCGGCAGGTCAGCCATGATCGCCAGGGGCTGCGGGTTCGCGCTGTTCATAACATCCGCCACGGTAGTCCCCTTCGCCGCGAAGTTCAGGAAGATCTGGATCTGGTTATGTGCTGAAAAAGAACCGTTGTCGCCGCCCACGACAGTCCCGTCGTTCGCCATCTCGGATGCCACCGAATCGTCACGGATGATCAGCTGGTAGATCTGGCTGGCGAACCCCTTGGCATCCATGAAGTAGAACCCGACGTACCCGGTGGAACCGAACACGTAGGTCGTCAGTGACGGATTATTCGTCACCGGCGCGTCACGCCCGGTCAGGAAGCACTCGTACTTCATCGCGTCCACAGATGAAGTTGTGGGGTTCTTGATGAGCAGGAACGCCTTGGTGTGGTTCGTATCGGTGATCATTCCAACCACCTGCCCCTGATCGCCCGTCCGGGACCAGGTAAAGTTCGACGTGTAAAGCGCCGTGTCAGAGACTCGCTTCTTGCTCTTCTCGTGCTGCACATGACCGCCGTAAATGCCCATGCCGATCAGCACGGCCAGGCACAGAAACAGCATGATAAAGAAGCGCTGCGCCCCGTAATGTCTGCCAAAAATTTTGAACATGCCCTTTTCCTCCGTTTCAATCTATGTTCGGCTCCTATTATAATATAAAAGAATATAAAATGCAACATATTTTCCCGCCTGGGCCGCAGAAAATAAAACGGCCGCGGCCGCGCCGGCAGGTGGACCCTGCGGGACGCAGCCGCGGCTGCCGCATGCGGTATGCTTTTGTTTGGCGCGCCTATATGTAGGCAAGTGCCGGATCAGTGGCCCAGCTTATTCAGCTCGTTGGCCAGACCGCCGCCCACGCCGCCGCTGGACTGGGTCATCATGTTGAAGAACACGGAACCAGCGCAGAACATGGCGCCAACACAGATCAGCAGGATGTTGGTCACCCAGCTCACCTGGGTCTTGCCGTGGGAGATCAGGCCCTGGGCGATCTTGAAAATGCCGACGATGACCATTGCGACGCCAACGATCATCATGAGGACACGGCCCCAGGCGATCAGGTTCTTACGGACATTGGCCAGGAACGAGTTGGCGTCCCAGCCGGTGAGCATCGGGTAGCCCATGAAGTTGATCAGAGACATAGCGATTTACCTCCTTCTTATATTGGTGTAGGTCAGGAGGCGTCTCCATGCCCCTTGCCTATCACTGATTATAGCGCGGTGCGGCCAATAAGTCAACACCTTTTTCAAAAATTTTGTTTTCTTTTATAGGCTTTTATATTCTTTTATTGACTCAGCCGTCCCGGTTTCCCGGGACGGCGTTGTCACGCGTGGGTCAGACGGACTCAGAACCGCCGCCGATAGGCCCGTACTCGTCGTACAGCTCCTCGTCAGCCGGCCCAGAATCGCCGGAAGGCGCCGCCTGGTTGTTGTAGATGTTCGTCGTACCGCCGCCGGCCATCGCCTCGATGTCCTCCGTGGTACCTGCGGACGGCTGTGTGCCGCCGTTCTGACCGTCGAACTTGTAAGTGACGGACTGCGGGGCCGGCTGGCTGCCGACCTGCGGACCGAACTGCACCATCTGCGGGTACGGCACATTCATGCCGCTTTCACGTAGCGGGATCTGGAAACCGGGAACGCTGGAGCCGCCGTCAGGCGCCTGCAAGATAAACGGTTTGCCAAGATCACCGATGCCGCTGTCGCCGCCGGACTCGCGGATCATGGTCTCACGGACCGTCGTCTCACGGTCCGTGACAGTTCCGCCGCCGGAACCTCCGACATCACCACCGCCGAACTCGCCACCGCCGTTCTGGTTGGTGACATTGGTGACATTCGTGACGTTGGAATTGGACTGCCCGCCAAGGCCGCCAACAGGAACCGCCATGGACCGTCCATCCGGACCGATGGTCATCATCTGAGGCTGCTGGGTGTACATGGGGCCTCCCGCAACGGTCTGATAGCCAGGCACGGAATTGCCGGCATAACCGCCTCCCTGGGACCCGCCGCCATTGCCGCCGCCCTGCGGCGCGCTGCGGTTGTAGTTCCCGGCAGCACCGCCGGCGTTGACCGTGCCGGCAGAACCGTCGTACCCAGCATCGGTAAACTGAACCTGGGTCGGCCCGCCACCGCCGCGCACGTGGTTGACCACCGTGCCGGCAACGCCGCCTCCGTCGGAAGCAAGGCCCATCGCGACGCCGGCGCCGGTCGCTGCCAGGACGGCGTTGCGGTCCATCATCTGTCCCGTCTGCTGTCCATAGCCGGAAACGCCGGAACCTCCCGCGTTCGGGATCACATCGCCGCTGCCGCCTCCAGCCGCCAGCGTGTGCCGGCTCTCCGTGAAGCCTTCGCCCGCACCGCCGGTGGTCACGCTCCTGGCCACGTTCAGACCGTTCTCCAGGGCCGCCGTATACGTCTCCGTGCCGGACACGCCCTTGGCCTCGTTCATCTTGTCGATGATCAGTTCCGCGTTGCCGCCAAAATTCTCCTTGGCGAACTCGTCGATCTTGGACTGGATGTCCGTGCCGTCCACGCCCGCGCCGACCATCGTCTCGATCGTCGCATGCTGCTCCTGGGTCAGGCCGTTGCCGTCGAAATTCGCGCCGGCCGCCTTGATGTTGTTGATGTCGCCGGACCGGACCGCGTCATAGGCCTGCTGGGCCTCCGCGGACGGCATGTTCGCCGCGGGCAGGTCAGTGCCCTCGATGGCGGTGTCGCTGGCATCCTCGTCAGAAGAGTTGTCGTTCACGCGATACTGGCCCTTCTTGCCGCGGGCCCTGCCCACGCCGATCGTACGGGCGTTGCCATCGGAGTTGTCCGTATCACCGTAGGTCTCCAGGGCATCACGGTGGGCCGCCTCGTTAATCTTGTCAACCACGGCCTCATGGTCGTCGCCGAAGTTCTCCTGGGCCATCTTGTCGACCATGTCCGCGACTTCTTCCTTGGTCATGTCGGGATTGTCAACAATGGCCTGGTTGACCTTGTCGGCCTGTTCCTTGGTCAGGCCGTTGGAATCATACATCTGTGCCGCCGTGCGCAGCGTCTGCTCGTCGCCGTCCCGGGCCGCCGTGTAAGCCATCTGGGCATCGTTGGAAAGCGTCGTGGGCTGTCCGTTGGACTCAGGCTTCTCCGGGATCGCGTCCCCGAGGCCCTGGACAGGCTCATAGCCTTCCTCGCGTTCCGCGGCATCCTGCTCGCGCAGGTAATCACCATAGTCGGCAACGCCAAGCTCCTTGGCCTTCTGGTAGTTCTCGGCCCGGTATTCCGCCGTCTTGGCCGCGCGGGCGGTCAAGGCATCTTCCTTGCGGGCCCTCGCATCGGCTGCCGCATCCTCGTCGCCGCAGGCTTCCGCGTCCGCGATCTCCTGGTCCATGGCCGCCAGGGCCTTGTCACCGTATTCCTCGTTGTTGGCGCGCTCCGTCGCCTGGTCGTCCGTGACGGACTGGTACGGGTTCGTGCCGCCAACGCCACCGGAACCGTCGCCCAACGCCGCCTCGGCATCCGCCGTACTGGACCGCCCTCTCGGGTAATCGCCGTCTGCGAAGCTCTTCACGTCCTCCATGGCGCCGCTGTAATCACCTTCGGACAGTTTATCCTTGACATCGGTGCCGAGGTCACTGTCAGTCAGGTCATTGACCACGTCCTCAAGAGTACCGTTGTCAGCCAGGGCCCCGGCGACCATCGCGCCGGCAGCCAGCCCGGCCGCAGCCTTCATCATGCCGGAGGAAGCGCCGGTAGGCATCTCCGCACTCGTACCGAACACAGTGTTCAGCACGTGGGTCAGCATGGACTTGATCGTAAGCGTGATCGCCTGGCGCCAGCGGATCAGCTGGAATGTACCCCAAATGATGATGAAGATGGACAGCAGACCAGACATAATAGACAATGTTTCTGGATCACTTATCGTCACATCAGCACCGGTTGATGCTGCGCCGGCATTAAAGATATCCAGGATAACTTTGACAATGGACTGGATCAGCCTGATCAAAAGATCAATGATGTTAACAGCTTCGGAATACAAAAAAATTGTAACAAGAATTTCAGCACAAATCGACAAAACTGTCAACAGACCTTCAACAAACCCCTGAACAGAACCAGTCATCACTTTGAAAATGATCGGGATCGCTTTCAACGTCTGAATAATTGTATTCATTAAAAGTGAGATACCAAACACCCAGCCGATAATACCGATACAAAACAAAATACTAATAACATAAAGTAATTGAATAAGTTCAGGGACACCGCTATAAGGCGTTGTTACCGAATAGTGCATCATACCAACACCAGCGTTAGTAGTGTCATCAGGACTATAAACAGCAATAGAACCATCTTCAAATTTTGTATGCATATAATTATACAGCGACAAAATTGACATACCGCCGGGATTAAGATTATAAGTCAATATAATATTAGCGCCGTCTTTTCCACGAATACTACCGCTCATTGCGCCAGGTGTCGCCTTAATACCTGTGCCAGACTGGCCATTGCACAAAGTCCTAGCAAACAAAGTATCACCATGATCAGAATCTGCAGAAGATCCAACACCGACTATAATACCGTTAATTTTCGATGTATCCACAGTCGTGCCGGTATACGGAGGCCGATATCCTGAAAAAGCAACACCATAAAGAAATGCAGTAAACGGAGAACTAGCGCCATCAAGATCCTGATACGCCAAAATCACTTTTGAACCGGCCTCGTTATGTGTATCATTCTGATAAGGCCAATAATTAGGATCATCGGCCTCAGTTAAACCGGCAGCCTTTATAGCTTCTTTATCGACATACTCCCAAATCCTCTGTTGCGCAGTATCAGTTCCAAAAAGTTTCTCCTGTGCTGTATGCTTCGCGCTGCCGCTCATTTTATCCATCTTAGCAGTAAAATTATTATAATCCTGCAAATAAATAGCGTCCAGAACATCTGGAACAATAGTAGCAGACCGAGCATAATTCAAAATCAACTGACGCGCAATTCTATATTCATCGGCAGCTTTAGCAGAATCAGTAGTTGCAGGACCAATTTCAACAAGATTGCTGAAATTAGAAAGCTCACTATCCGTACCATCGCCAAAAATACCAGCTAAAAAATGCTGATTAGTACGATCAACAATTTTGTCATCATATACCGCTTTATTAACAGCAAATGCAAAACGAGCATAATCAATGTCATCACCGTCAGCCTTAATACTATAACTTTTCATAGCGGTATTATATGTCAATTCAAGTTCTGTACCATAGCCTTTAGTAAAAAAAGCATGATTCAAATAGCCAGCATTATCATAATTACCGATTGTCCAACCTTCAAAATCAATAAACTCCTGAAAAACATAATCCGTAACAGCACGAGACGCATCTTCAACCGTATAATCAAGTAAATTAAGGCACTCTGTGTACACCATGCCAATCAAAGGAACGCCGATGATCATAATGACAAATCGATACAAAATCTTGCGCCACCGGTTCTGAATCGTTGCCGCCTGATTATATCCCTTACCTTTCCAAATTGTAACAGACGCAACAACAATGACGATAGCGATGCCCAGGATAATCCAGCGTAACCGACGGATCCAGCCATAAATCACATACAGTGTATCCAAAAATTTATTGCCATCGCCAACAAGACCGCCAAGATTCTTAATAGTTGTACCAGCCGCAACATAAAACGCGTTAAAAATATTAAACTTCTGCATCAGCTGAATAACGGCATTCATAATACCGGAAGCAGAATACGCAAGGATATAAAAGACATATGCGCAATAGCCAATAATCATTCGAATACCATCACTATTTGCCTGTGCGTCTCTAAATTCATCAATGCCCATATTATTTAGCATAGATCCAAACATAATATAGGCAAGCAAATTAGAATCTTTTGCAGAATCAGATCCGCCACCAAAAGAAGACTGATTATAAAAGCCAAGGATAGTATCAATTGTCATGACTTTAGACGCGGCATCAGTACCCTTTGTCCAAACAGTACCAGCGTCATCAACATTATCATCACCAAGGTACCCAAGTACATTACCAATATTGCTCAACGTCATGCCGTTAGCGGCGCCACCGGCATCAACAGCAGTTACATATGCCTTGGCGGTCTTATAATGAATGCCAAGCATCGTCGCCATAGAATGAGAAAAAGACTGAGCAATGATCTCAGAAAACGCCGGCAGCGTAACCTCATTACCACCAACATTAGAGTCAGGTTGATCAGACGTAGCACCAGCCGGCACGACAAAGATCGCCCCGACCAGGATAATTCCGGCCAGGCACAGGCTCAGGCCGTCCGCAAGGCGCAGCTTTTTCCACGCCTTCTTAAAAAATTTAGAAATCCGTTCCATAAGACCGCTCCTTTACTTGGTATATGCTTAGCGGAACCGCCGTTCCATATCCGGAACGCCCAGCACCAGATCGAAGTTGAACAGGACGTTGGTGCCGTTCCGGCGGATGAACGTGCGGGTAAGGCCCTTCTTGGTCAGGTTCCGGGAAAGATTCGTCGGGATCCGCTGGTTCAAGAGCTTCTGGTACTGGTCCACCTGGTTCGGGGTGAACGGCCCGAAGATCGTGTAGTCCGCCTGGTCGAACCGGCAAAACTCCTGGTCCTTGAAGCACTTGTCAATATCGTCATAGGCGAAACACACGCGCCCGCCGCGCCGGTACAGCGCCTCGAACTGGCGGTTCACGTACTCCTTCACCTCGTCGACGATGTTCTCGACGCCGTGGATGATGACCAGGTCGCCTTTCCGCAGGCTGCGCACGGCATACGAAACAATATTGACGAACTGCGCCATTGCCAGCCCGTTGCCACGGATCATCAGGTCAGAAAAATCATACAGCACGCGGGCCGATTTGTCAACGTCGTCGATCTCGGGGTTGGTGATCACGTTGAACAGGTCGCCGTCGGTGTTCAGCATCTCATTGAACGCCACCTTCAAAATGCCCAGCGCCTCGACGCGCTGGATGTCCACGACATCCGCCGCGTTGGCCTTGGTATGCTCCATGGAGATATAGGACACAAACATGGACAGCCGCGGGTACTGCTTGTGGGGCAGGCCGATGATACGGATGGCCCGCTTGTTGTTCACGGCGTCCTTGTACCACATCTTCTGGTCCACGTAGTATTTCTCCAGGATCTCCTTCAGGACGCCCAGCACCATGCCGCGCTGGTCAGTGGTAAGCGGGTGCAGCTGTTCCAGCATCAGGGAGACCTTCTGGAGCTGTTCCGAGAAGATGGACATCTCGTCGTCCACGTCCGGGTCGCCGAACATCTCGAACATGTTGATGTCACCCTTGCTCAGGTTGATCCGGCGGGTAATGCCACCGAACTTCGGCCCCAGCTCGTCCATTCGCGTGTCATCGAAGATCATGTGGACGATCCGCCCGTTGTGCATCAGGGCTGACTGGGACAGCTTAGAACACCAATAGCCGGTGATCGGACTGCGGACACGGGTGTTGTCGTACTGGGAATTGGCGATCACGACATGGTGCTGATAGTTGTCCACGTCAAACAAGATCGCCGCGTTGTTCACGTCATCCGTCATCTTCCCGACGTATTCGCCGTTTTTGTCGTCCAGGCCCTTGGTGACCAGGGAATACGACCCGGCGAACTCGCAGGACGTGAAGTTGAACCGCTTCCCGCGCTGCTTCGACGGATGGGCGAACAGGTTTCCCAGCTCCTCGCGCTGGCAGGCGTCAAACGACCCGGCATCGATGGTGCCGAACCGCTCAATGTAGGTCTGCTTGATGTTGTCGACGGTCTTATCCAGGAGCTCCAGTGTATCGGCCTTCAGGAGCAGCTTGTACGTCACGCCCAGGTACGCCGCGCCCTGCTGGATCTCCGTCGCGATTTCTTGTAATTCATTGGCCTGCTGCTGGTTGCGCAGCTTCGTGGACGAGGTGCCGCCGTTGGCGTTGGCCTCGTTGGTGTTCATGTTGACGATGCCCTCGGTCTTACTCTGGTGCTGGGCGATCCAGCCTTCAGAATACCGCATGATATTCTCAAACGAGATCGCCGTCACGCCGTCGGGCAGAGGCAGCACGATCCGGCTCACGCCCCAGAAGACACCAAACTTGTCGTTCTTGCCCTCCGGGTGTATGTAAGTCATGATCGTGCAGTACTTGCCGTCGATCATGAAATAGTCCGAAAAGAACTCGTAGCGCCTTTTCGGTTTGATCTGCTTCAAAAATGGTTTGTCCGCGTAGGCGAACTCCATATCTTTTTCGGCTTCGGCAGCCTGCTCCTCAGGGCTTAAATTGCCCTGCTTCTTGCGGAGCTTGAGGGCCAGGTTGTCGGTCAGTTTGCTGAACGCGTTAGGCATGTTCTCTTACCCTCCCTCTTTCTTAGTCCGCCGCGTAGACGGTATGGAAGAACTCGGCCACATCGTCGACGTAAAGAGGCTCCACCGCGCTGAACATCAGCGGCGACGTGTGGACCTCGTTCATCAGGATCGTGTGGGCCTTGTTCGCGTATTCCTTGGAGCCGGCGAACAGCAGCAGGTATTGGTGGATGGACTTGAATTCCCCGCCGACGTAGTTCTCCAGCATCTCGTAGTTCTCCTGCATGATCTTGCGCAGGTCCGGGTCATTGACCCGCAGGCTCTGGTACAGCTGGCGCATGCGATAGCGCTGCGTCACGGTTTTCTGCGCCTCTTTCACGGTGACGATCTCGCACCGGATGAAGTCCGGCATCTTCCGGTAAAAGTTGTCGACGCGGTTGACGATCGCTCCCTTGTCCGAATCGAACAGCAGGGACGACGCGTTGCCCACGACGCGGTAGACGTACGCGCACGTCCCGTCATAAAACGTCACCAGCCCGGTCTTCTCGTTCACGTCCTTGATCTTGACCAGGCGGTAGAACTGGGTCGCCGGGTCCGTGTTACGGGTCTTCAGGATCCTGGACTGCTTCACGAACATGAACTCGCCCATCTGCTTCAGCGCGCCCATGCGCATCTGGTTCCCGCCGTCACGGGACGTGCCGAAATAGGCGAAGCCCAGCAGGGCCAGCATGAACACGCCCTTGAACACCAGGGGCAGGTTGTGGAACGGGAACATCTCGGAGTTGACCAGGAGGAACCCGCCGAATATGGCGACGATCCAGATGATCAGGATGTAGAAGGGCAGCGGGCGCAGGCCCATGCCGCTTTCTGTCTGCAGCGCGACCTCGACGTCCAAATAGCTCCGGTCAAGGCTCGTCGGGATCTTGTACGATTGCTTCATTGTGTCACGGCTCCTTTGTCTTAAATTAGGCACCCAGGGAACGGGCCTTTTCAGGAACCATCATATCACAAACCGAGCCCCATTTCAAGCTATTTTGATCAATAAAAAAATATAAATTCATGATGAAAAGAACAAGTTTATATAAAACACATGTGTTTTATATAAATTACTCCATTATCCTGCCACGCGCCCCGGGCAGGGACGGCGTCCATTGGGACTGGGCCTGCGCCCCGGCCTCCTGGGCGGCCTGCATCTGCTCATGGTACTGGCGCTGCAGCGCCAGTTTCTCGGACGCGGACAGCTTGTCATATCCCGCCATATCCTCGGGCCGGACGATCTCCCCGGCCTCAGGCACGTCGTTCTCACCTCCATTTAGATACGCCTCTTTTAATTGATCGTAAGCGTTGGACTTATTCACCGTCTCCTGCGGGCCGGCGGCCTGCGTTTCCAGGACAATTTCCCGCCCGCCCGGGTTGAATTCCTCATACGAACACTGCCGCATCGTTCCGGACTCCGCCTCGACGCCGTCCGACAGCCTGTATTCATCACCGGAGCGTTCCACGTAGGCCCGCATGTCGGGGACCTCGCCGGCCCCGGGCAGGTCGTACACGGCCACGGCCTTGCTCAAATCGTCACGGGCGACGTAGCAGGACGCGTCATGGTAATGCTTCTGGTGCCCGATCGCGGCCATAATGTCGTCGATCTTCTCGCCGAAATCCGCGGAATTCAGGTCGTCCGGGTTGAAAACCTTAGAGAGGGCGCCGCCGTCCACCAGGTCGGCCAGCTCCTCGGGGGAGATCTGCACCGCTGCGCCGCGGGACGACATCATGCACTCCCCGCTCCGCACCATGTAGTCTCCGGGCAATAAAATGGCGTTTGCCGACGCCATGGCCCTGGCGTTGTACTGGTACAGCGCCTGCGCGATCTCCTTGATGTTTTCCTGCCGTTCCAGCATCCTGCGCGCCACGCGCATGTTTTCGGCATAACTCCTGCTTTCAGCCTCGTTCATGACGATACCTCCTATACGTTTTGTTCAACAAAACCACCTTATCACATTATAGCCCCGGAAAGCCCGTTTGTCAAAGCATTTTCCGGCTTCGTATAAACTTTATACAGGCCGGACATAAAAAGAACCCGTCCCGACATCGAGACGGGCCCCTCATGTGTAAAATTCGCCGTCGACGTCCAGCCGCCGTTTCACTTTCAGGATGCAGTCCTGCACGATCCGCTCCCGGTGCTTCGGGTCGTCAAGGCAGTAACTGTCCCAGGGGTAAACGGCGCAGCCGGCGTATCCTTCCGTCACGTCGCCCCGGACGTCGTAAAACCGTCCGTTAATCTTCGTGATAAAATGCCCCTGGACCGGATCGTAAAAAATCTCGCCACCAAACCGGGTCTTTAAGATAAACGCGAACCAGTAGCACATCCCCTCCAGGAACACCCGCTCCGACCCTGCAAAATTCCGGATGAACCCCAGGACCTCGTCTTCCGAAATCATACGGCCGCCAGCACCCGGTTCACGAACGCGATCCCGGCAACTCTCTGGTTCTCGTACCCGCATGCAGGGCACCGATCCGGTACGTCCGGCTGCCAAGACTTCCGGTCCTCGATATGCCTTTCATAAACCTGGCCGCAGCACCGGCACCGGCCAATTTTTGATACATTGACGAATATTAAATACCCGTCGTCATTTGTCGTCCACACTGTTCGAAACTCCTCTCTTTCTCACAAAAATAATCTGATGAAAAACAAAATCCATAGATGGGCCGGGTAGAACGCGTAGCACGCGGCCCGCAGCCTCTTCCCGCCAAACCCCCGCTGGTGATTATAACACCAGATCGGCAATAACGCAAGCACGGCGGCGCCCTGCAGCGGCATGTGCGTCCCAGGTATGAAGCTCCCGCCCATCATCACCCAGTTGACGAACAGCATCATCGCGGCCTGCCAGAAATATTTCCGCGGGCCGTCCATGTCCCTCGTGAAATAGAACATCACGACCGTCAGGACGCACGTCCCGGCGTAGTCACAGCCCAGCTGGACGGAAAATAAAATCCCGAACATCACGGCCAGCACGCAGCACACGGTCCGCAGCCAGCCATGGAGCCGCTTCCGAGCCGCGTCGATGAGGGCCAGCGTCACCAGGCACACGAAGAAGGAGAACAGCACGTTCGTCATCCCGACGGAAAACCCGCGCCCGCGGATCACCGTTTGGAACGGATATTCCGCCAATATTCCGAACAGGAACATCCTCAAAATATACTTCCCCCGGTCCCGTGTCAGCGCGAACCCTTCGGCGATCTCGAACGCGAAGATCGGGAACGCCAGCCGGCCGACGATCCGCGTCCAGGTCAGGCCCGGAAAGAACACCGCCCCGACATGGTCGCACAGCATGCAGGCCATGGCGAATAATTTTAACTGCATGTTGTCAAATTTTTCGATTTTATATCCAGGCATGAAAACCCTCCTACAATTCCGGCCCGTCGATGTCACGAAGCTCGTCGTCGGCAAAGAACTGCCGCAGCTTCCAAAACGGCCCATGCCGTTCCGCCGTTTTCCGCACATCAGCGCGCGCGGCGTCAGGCCCGACATGCTTTGCTGCCAGTTCCGGATCGCAGACGCACAGGCCCCTGGCGATCATCCCGCGCAGCAGGCCGGGACGGCCGTCGGAGGCAGCGTCACGGGCCGCCCGCAGATTGCGAATATCCTTATTTTCGAACACAAGTTCATAACCCTTCATTTCGCACGCAACATTGAAGAACGCAAATTGAGACCGCCCATTTCCGTCCCGAAATGCGTGGATTTTGTTCAGCTCAGCCCACTTTTCAGACAAAACATCGGCCATATCATCTGATGATATGAATGTTTTATCAACAAAATCAGCGTTAAACCTGTCACAAAAATCTTTAATCTTCCCTGGGATGTCAGACGGATCTGAATAATCGATATTCCGTCCCATCGGACACTCCCGAAACTCCCCGGCCCAGTCGTAACAATCCTGAAACAACTCACGATGGCATGACTTCAAAAATTCCGGCGACACACGTTGCTTTTGAGTCTCTGACAAAACGGTTTTCATACGCCCAAGAGAAAGAGATAAAACAGCCGCATCCAACTCGATCTGGTTATGGATGCCCAAGTTGTTTCGCATACAATTTTGGCCAGGCCAAAAATAATCATCAAACGATTTCATTTCAGCCCATGCTCCTTCTTGATAGCCTGGATCATCTCTTCGTCTGTAATATCGCCGCTCAAATTTTTACGAATGATCTGTTCAATATTCGGTGCCAAAACACCGCCACCAAACGCAGCTCCAGCCTTGATCTGTTGAATGATGATATCAGGGTCATTTCTGTCAACAACACGCTCTGCCATAGAAAACACCACCTCCGCAAAATCGAAAACAGCCCCGCCCCGAACCCGGGACGGGGCCGCTTGTACGAAATCAATGCAGGAACTCGACGACCTCGATCTTCTCGTCCTTCTTGTTCCACTTGACCTCGGCCTTGAACGCCTTGCCGGACTTGCCGACGAACTTGGTGCCCTTCACCGTCTTACCGGCCAGCAGGTCGGCCTTCTCTTTGTCCGTGAACGTGTACTTGCACCACGAGGTGGGCCCGTCGTTCACGAACCTGGTACGCTCGAACCCGACATAGTCCTGACCGTTGTAGTTCAGGTTGGCCAGCTTACCGGCGCACTTGTACGGCTTGCCCGCCGCGCTGGTGCACTCGATCTCGATCTCCTCGCCGTCGAGCAGGCGCTCGACCTCCTCGTCCGTAAACCTGTGGCCGGAATACACCCTCTTGGGGTGCACCTCCTCGCCGTTCCACTCACCTTCAAAACGCTCCACGCGCTCCTGGTCTGCCATGATGTTCAGCTCCTTTCTCATTTTCTCGCCGTTGCGGCGCATTGCCTCGATATCGTCCAGCACGAACCCAGCGACCTCCGCCAGGCACTTGTCCGGATCCTTCTTCCCTTTGGCGATCTCCTCCATGTCGTCGAAGACGTGGGTGGTGATCTCCAGCGTCCCGATGTGCGTCCCGGGCAGCAACATGTAACTCATGTTGCCGAACTCGGTCATCGAGATCTTGCCCCTGGAATCCTTCATCAGGGGGTACTTCGCCTTGGCCGAGTCGTTGGTCACCTCGGCGTAAGTACTGGTCCGCGTGGCGCCCGTCCCGACGTTGGCCTTGTCCAGCTGGTTCATCAGCCACTTCATCGTCGGGGCCTGGGGCTTGGGCGGGAAGCCCTTGTACACGAACGGTGACGCGGTTGCCGCGAACGCCTTTCCGTCGTCCGGGTCGCTGTCGTCGTTATACACGGCCTTCCAGCCGGCGAACGCGGGCACGTTCACGTGCCCCTTGAAGCTCGGGTATTTCTCCAGGCGCGCGTCCTGGGAATCGTACTCGTAGTCCTCGCACAGCATGGCCAGGTAGGACCGGGCCAGGATCTCGTAGATGTCCGGCGCGCACTTGCCGTACAACACCAGATCCTTGAGATTATCCGGGACCTTCGGCCCGGGCCTGTTGGCGCCATGGGCCATGCCTTCTTTCACGAAGCCGGCACGGGGCGTCCGGTGCGTCAGGACCGCTGGGTTGACGCCCACGACCTTAGCGATCTTGTCCACCAGCGGCAGCAGCTCGTTGAACTGCTCCGGGGTCACGCCTTTATCTTCAGTACGCGGGTAGCTTACCACCTGCGCCTCGTACATCTTCTGGTACGTGGCCAGGACGTCCTTCGCCTTGAAGCCCTTGCTGGACAATCTGGCAGACAGCGTGGCCAGGTCGATCAGCTTGGGCGGCGGGGACTTCTTGCGGACCTTCGGATCGGCGATGACCTTGGAGTCCATATATTTGCCCTTGGGCACGGATTTCTCGTCCGGGAACGTCGGCTCCTTCGGGTCGGAAAACACGTTCCCGTTGGCGTCCTGGAACCGGTACTGGAAATACGGCGTAGCCTTGTAAGCCGCCACTTTCGCCAACTGGTCGCCCACCAGAAGGATCATGGCGGACTTCAGGCGCCCCTGCCGCAGGACGGACTTGCCGTCGCCGCACTTCGTGGCAATGCGGGTGAACTGCATGCTCAGCATGTCCCACTTCGCCCGGTACAGGGCCTTAATATAATCAGGGTCGTCCTGCACGCTGTTGAAGTGCTTGCGGTTCTTGAACGCCTTTTGCAATTCCTTCGGGCTCTCGTCCGCGAAGAACATCCGTGAGATCTTCTTCTTCCCGTCAAACCCCAGGTTGATGATGATCTCGCCGGCAAGCAGCGTCCCCTCGCCGGACGGGTCGTCGTCCGTCGCGATAC
The DNA here is from genome assembly GCA_947626585.1 of uncultured Oscillospiraceae bacterium. Lineage (GTDB taxonomy): Bacteria > Bacillota > Clostridia > Oscillospirales > Oscillospiraceae > RUG626. The sequence goes on along the minus strand of CANQSU010000001.1, from coordinate 74,591 downwards.
AGATCTCATCGCACTTCATGAAGGTCTTGCGGATCTCGTCCAGGACGTCGTCCACGTCCTCCTGCTTGACATACTTCCAGGTGAACTCGTCCGGGTCCCAGGGCAGGTTGGACAGGTCCCATCTCCGGTACTTCTCCGACACGGAAGAATGGACCTGCTTCTCAGGCTTGGCGAACTCGTACAGGTGGCCCCTGGCGTTACAGAGCATGAACTGCTCGCCGTTGAACGTGCCGCTGTCGCCGCCGAACGCCTTCTGCATGTTGCGCTTGGCGCTGGGCTTCTCGGCCAATATTGCAATCATAGGCAGTCATCTCTCCTTTCGATTAAAAATCCATAAAAGAAAACAACTTTATATAAAAGTGTTCGCTCTTGTTTTATTATAATATCAAAGGCCCCGCCTGTCAACACCCTTTTTCAAATTTTTCGCATGGAAAAACCCGCCCCGGTTTTCGGGACGGGTTTCCATGCCGCATATTACGTTCAGACGTCGTCGACGCCGTCCAGCCCGTAGTCATCGGTCTGCCGGTCCTCACGGTCGTTACGCCGCAGCAGGCCCATGAGCTTCGCGAAGCCCCTGGCGGGCTTCTCCTGCGCCGGCTCCGAAACCGTGAACCGGCCGGCCGCAGGCTCCTTCGGCTCAGTCGCCGGGTGCTCCTTGTCAAACTCGTTCTTGGCATCCAGCAGCGCGCCGGAGATCTGGCAGTACAGGTCGGTGCTGTACGGCTTATCCTTGCCGAACCGTTCGGACGTGACATACTCCTCGTTGAACACGCCCTCGTCCTTGAACGCGTTGCGGGCCTCCTGATGGAGCTTCCCGACCAGCTCCTTCTCGGCGTCCGTCAGGTTCAGGCTGAACGACTTGACGCTCCTGCCGCTCTCGGAAATTTCAAACGTCGCCCTGGATTCGGCCAGGGAGGTCAGGAACTGGTCATGGGCGCGCATCGCCCCGTCCTTGTCTCCTTCCTTGATGCACAGGTCCGCCTCGATCGCCGCGCCGATGAACGGGATCCTCGTCAGGCCGTCCCGCGTGGTCTGCTTCGTGACGTTGCTCACCAGCGTGTCGACACTGGGAACGAACCCGGGGCAGCAGGCGTTGTAATCCTTCACCTGGGTATCGACGATGGAATCGCACTTCATCAGGAACGCCCACCGGTCTTCATCCGGAATCTGCTGCATGTCGAAGAACTTGTTCATCCCCTCGGCCTGGACGAACCCGATCCCGCCACCGACGGTGTTCTCCATCTGCTGGCTCATGCGGCCGATGATGCCCCATTCCTGCCTGGTCATGTTGATCTGGATGTTGTACGGGTTGCGCGGGTCGTCGCCCTTCACGGCGTCGCAGGAGCCCTTGTAGCGCCAGATGGTGTCCATGGTCTCGCCGGCGGCCCGGATCGCGGCGTCCCGGTTATCGCGGCTCACGTCCTTGGACGCGTACTCGGCCGGGACCTTGGCCGTGGCGTCCATGAACGTCCTGTGGACCCTGGCCAGGTCCTCCTCGAACCCGAAGCTCTCCGTGTGTTCGACGGAATAATTCCGCTTGCGCTCCAGCATGTACTGGTCCATGGCCAGCAGGAACCCGGCCTTGTCGCCCGAATTCCATTGTTCCAGGCCCGGGGCGTACGGGTCGTGGGTGATCTCCGTCGTCCCCGTGTCCTTGTCCCAGGCGGAGCATTCGAACCCGGCCATGTAGAGGCGCCGCCTCAGGTCGTCGTTCAGCGGGTGCTGCACCAGGTGCCGCTTGGAGTCGTCCAGCATCCCGTTCCGGAACGCCGCCATGGAATCCGGGATGTCCTCGTACCCGTAGGCGCCCTGCCCGGCGATGCCGGCGGCCTGGAACGGCCCGGAGAGCATCATCTCCAGGTCCCAGGCGTCCTTGATGATATGGTCCTTTTTTGCCTTGCCCATGGATTCCGTCACGGAATTCTGCATGGCGGCGATGTCAGTCAGCGAACTCATTTTCAACCTCCCCTTTCCCGGCCCCGTCGGGGTCGTCGCGGCGCAGGAATCCCATCAGCTTGGAAAACGCGCCCTGTTTCTTCGGCGTCTCGGCTTCGACACTGGCGTGCTTGTACTCGTGCACGGCGTCATACTCGTCGTACAAGGTGCCCAGCTGCTTGTCCAGGTGCTCCCCGGTCTGCCGGTCCAGCCCCTCGCCCTGCGGGATCGTGTCTCCAAAGGACACGCCCGCCATGGACGCGTCCTTCCCGAACTTCTCCTGCATGTACTGATGGGCGTTTTCCAGGATGGACTTCTCTTTTGAATTCAGGGTCAGGCTGGCCGACGCCACGAACATCCTGTTCGTCTGTGGGTCCACCTCGATGTCGACGTGCCCGTGCCGGTTGAACACCGTCTTGACCAGGTCCTGCTGGGCGCCCAGGGACTTTTCCTCGTCCCCGGACTTGACCGCCTCGTTGAGCGAGACGGCGGCCGCCCGCAGGTCGTGGGCGTACGTGCCGACCTTGCCGTGCCCCTCCAGCCACTGGACGTCCCTGCTGAGCCCATAGGTGTCCATGGCCCGCTTAAAGCCGGCCTTGTTCCCTGTCTCCCATTGCAGGATGTCCGGCGCCCCCGGGTCGTGCACGATCTCCGTATAGGCCTTCCCACCCAGGTTGGCAGGCCTGCACTCGAACCCGGCCCCGTATAAACGTCGCTGCAGGTTCTCATTCACCTCGCCCTCGACGTAATGGCGGGTGCTCTTCTCCAGAAGCTCCTCCCGCATCCGGTCGCCGGAGTCGGTATACCCGTAATCCCCCAGGCCGGTCTTCGTCAGGCACATGGCCCCGTAAGGACCGTCGGCATCCAGCATCTGCTCCAGGCGCCACTCGTCATTGGTCAGCTCGCCGCCCTTGGCCTCGACACACTTGTCGTAAAACTTCGAGCGGGCGACGGTGGCGTTATACTGCCGTTTTGCCACGTGTTTCAGGTACGCCCCCATGCCTCGCACCTCCCGTCACATCCCGATGCCGTAATCGACATCGTCGCCCTCGCCTTCGCCGCCGTCGATCTCGTCGGCCATGGCCATCAGCTTCTGGTAGGCGGGGCTTTCCTCTTTTTTGAATCCGTCCGGCGCGTTGTGCACGGCCAGCTTCGGATCGCCCTTCCGGTCGGACCAGTCGTCCAGGTACTCGTCAAACTGGTCGGACAGCGCGTCACGGACCTGCTCGCGCAGCATCTCGGCCCGCGTGTCGTACCAGAAGTGCTTGGACAGGTCCAACAGGTTCTCGGGACGGTTGTCGCTGTCAGGATAGTGTTCCTCCAGCATGTCATGCACGCCCCCGAGGGCTGCGACGTCGTCCGCGTCCAGGTCCAGGGACACCTCATCAATGTCCGTGTCATAGGCGTCCAGGCGGATGCTGCCCTTGTTGTCCCACATCAGCTGGACCAGCCCCTTCGCGGCCTTCCGGGCCGCGGCCTCGTCATCGTCATGCACGGCAATGCCGAAATCGGTGACAAGGTCTGTGCGGCTTTTCTCATAGACTTCTCGTTCCATGATCAGTTCCTCCTTTATTCATATGTTTCATCATGCCGCCCCGGAAAACCGGGGCAGTTTATTACGTGTATTAGGGCTTCCCGTAACCGGGGCCGTCGTCCTGCTCCTGCTTCTCGGCCTCGTTCCGGTCCGTCTCCGCGGCGGCCGCGTTCAGGCGGTCCATCGCGCTGGTCGTCTGCTTGACGACTTCGGCCACCGTGCCCAGCGCGCCGGCGCCGTCGCCCAGCGTGACCTCCTGGAGGCCCTGCCCGATGGCGCCGATCAGCGACATGGAGCCGTCCTCCTTGTCGTAATCCTCCATGAGCTTCCCGATAGTGTCCAGCCACGAGGTGTCCGCGTCCTCCTGGTTCAGGTGGGATAGGTTTTCCAGGTCCTCCTCGCTGGAATTGAGCGCGTCGTTGCTGTCGTGGTGGGCGATGTACCCGTCGTTCTCGATGTCCTTGCCCTCGGCCGTCTCGCCCTGCATCGTCTCGTCATCATAGGACGTCTGCCCGGTCTCCCCAAGGGCGTCCTCATAAGCGCTCTGCTCAAGGTTCTCAGGGTCGTACCCGCCGATATATTTTTCGTCGGCTTCCGTCTCGTTGCCCTCTTCCAAGGCCTTGTTGCCGGACAGGATCTTGAGCAGGTTCTCGCTCACGCCGGAAACAAGGTCCGTGTTCTCGAACATCGCGCCAAGGGCGCCGCCAACGGCAAGCGTGCCAAGGCCCTGGGGCGACTTGATCGTGTCCAGGATTCCCCGGCCAGTGTCCTTCGCCTGGTTCCAGAGGACCTTGCCGCCTTCCAGGACGACGCTTCCAAGGTCCGTCGCCGTATCCTTGAGGGCGGTCATCTCGGTCTGCCGCAGAGCCTTGTTGGCCGCCTTCTCGTTGTCCACCATGGCCAGCGCCTCGCTAAAGCTGATGGGCTCGCCGCCGGTCTTCTCCATGGTGGAATTCGCCACCTCATCGGCGTTCTGGCTCTGCGCGTCCTGCTGGGCCTTCTTGACGCTCTCCTGCGTCTTCTTGACGCCGTCCTCGAATGCCTTGACGGACTTCACATATTTCGAATAGGCCGAGGACTCCTGTGCCTCTGCCGCGCGGCCGGCCTCGGCGGCGCTATTCGCCTCATTGACGTTGGCCCCCGTCCCGCCGTCGCCTCCCAGGAAATCGGTGCCCTGGGTCTTGTTATCATCAGCCATAGCGTACACTCCTTTATCTAACGATTTGCAAAAAGCCTTGTTTATATATTATATACGCGTGGATGGGAAACGTCAAGACGTTTCCCACCCATAAGTCACGATTGTTTTTTATCGCCGTTGATGACCTTCCCGGAAAAGTTCTTCCCGATCTCGTCCAGCCACTTCGCCTCGCGCTGCCGCTTCATCAGCTCGCCGGCCGCGTCGTCGCCGCCGCCGGCGTTGTCGCCGTAATCAGCGTCGGCCATGGCGTCCCCGCCGCCGATCATGTCGTTGTAGCCGTCGTCATCCTCGGGCAGGTCGTCGACGTACGGGAGCGACTCGTAGCCGTAGTAATCGTCCTCGTCATCTCCGTCCTCGTCAGGACCGTCGTAATCAGGCTCCTCCGGCTCGGGCTCCTGGTACGTCTGCTGACCGTACTTCGGCTTGTCGGAGGCATATGTATACGGGGACTGGGCCTTCTTGAACTTCGCCTCGTAGATCCGCCTGCCATCCCGCCGGGCGATGTACTCCGTCGCCGACTGGATCAGCTCCAGGATCGTGAACGAGTTGCCGCCCGCCATGACGTCCAGGGTGTCCAGCGGCTGGCCCGGGCCCATGACCGGCGTGTAGGACCCCATACCGTTCAGCATGGCGTAGATGGCGGCGATCGTCGCCCCATCCACCTTCCGGTCCAGCTTCCCGAACAGCGCGGCCATCCTTTGATATAAATCGAACATCGCGTCCAGCCGGCTGGAATTCTCGGCCACCAGGTCCCGCAGCTCCATCACGGCGCTGTTCCCTGCCTTCCCGGCCCGCGCCGGGGAAGCGGTCTCGTCCAGGTTGGCCGTGATCTCCCGCACGCGGGAAAACGCGTCGTCTGACGGGAACGACACCTCCTCCGGCTGCCCGAAATACCAGTACAGGAACCCCGTCATGATCTCGTTCTGGTTCGCCTTGGACGACAGCGCCCCGACCTCCTGCTGTACCCTGCGAAGCAGCGCCGTCGGGATCGTGATGGTGCTGGTCTGCCCTTTCACGGCCGGCTTCTGGATCCCGGGCAGGCCCTTGCGCAGGTTGGCCCGGTTGTTGATAATGATCAGCTTCTGCACGTTCCGCGCCGCCAACGCGTTGGAGAGCCTCGCCGCCATCCGCCGCTGGTATTCGTAGACCGTCGGCTTCTTGTCGTACTCGCCCTCTTCTTCTTTTTCCGGCTCGGGTTCCGGAGGCTGGTGCCTGCCCCGGGCGATGTTCATCAGCCGCTGCGTCTCCGCGTTCTCGGCCGAAGAAGACCCGCCGCCGGCTGCGACCCGCAGTTCATGCTCCAGGGACGGGTCGCCGATGTTGTTGTCCACCAGCTCCTCGGCCCGGTCCTTCCGGACGGCCGCCTCGGCCTTGTTCCGGATCGACCTGACGGCCTCCCTGGCGTCGTCCCGCTCCAGGTCCTTTTCTTTTCCGTCATCCCATTGCCGCAATATTTCAGATACATCAAGTCCCGGCATCGTCCGTCACCTCCCCGGTCATTCATCCCGGACGATCCTGTCCGGGTCGTCCTCGTCCATGACGCGCTGCAGGTAGTTGGGCGCGTCGCCGTTCGTCACGTTCAGGATGGAGGTGAAGCCCTCCACCATGTACTTGCTCACGTTGTCCAGTTTGGACGACATGCTCGCCATCAGGTCCACCATCTGGTTCACCCTGGCCGCCTCGATCCTTGCCAACGGGTAATAGTCCTCGTTGTCGTACCGGATCAGCAGGTCCACGGCCTCCCGCAGGACGTCGGACAGGGACTCGTCCTTCCGCTCAGCCAGGTTGCACAGCTTGCGGTACATGTCGGCGTCCAGCGTCGCCGTGATGCGCTTGTCACTCTCTTTCCTTGCCACGTCACATCACCTCCGATCTCAGTCACTACCCATGATCCCGTCCATGCCGGACACGGGGTTCTCGGGCTTCTCGCCGGTGAGCTCGCTCTCCGGCACAGGCGTCTTGTCGCCGCCGTACTGGTCGACCTCCCACTCGTTCTCGTAATAGTCAGGTACCATGGCCCGGCGCACCTCGCGGCACAATAAGATCATCCGCCAGGACGTCCCCGCGCCGCCGTAGCAGGTCGATAGGATCAGCACGTCGTCGTCCTTGTCCGGCCAACCCTTGTCCTTCTTCATGGCATTCTTGGACTTCAGGTAATCCAGCAGCTCCTGGTAATCGTCCGTCCCGCGGGCGTACCCGTCGAAGTCGTACGCAGGATCCGTCTCCCCGACCAGGCAGTAGCCGAAAGCCTCGTACTCGGCCCGCCAGTCGTCATGATAGACGTAGATCGGGTTGTCATAGAAGTCCTCGTCCTCATAATTATACAGTGTCGCGAACATGGACCCGGATGCCATGTGGTGTCCGAACATCCAGGTCAGCGGATTGTCCATGGATGGCAAACCTCGCTCCAAGTCACTGATCTCAAAAATAGCGCCGTACCGGTCGTATTCCTTGTTGATGTTGTGGTCCAGGTAGTAATATTTTTCAGGTTCCGGCTCCTTCATCACCGGGTAGTCGACGCTGCTGTTCGGTATGTAGATATAGCCGTCGACGTCCGGGTTCAGGGCCCGCAGCGCGGCCAGGTTGATCGGCCGGTACAGGTAATCTTCCTTGGGCTGCAGGGCCGCCTGCTTCGTCGTGGCGACCGGGGCCGTCTCGCCGGGCTCGCCGTTCTCCGTCCCGGCGTTGTGCCCGAGCTGGACCTCGACGTATTCCGTCGGGGCGTCAGGGTCCTCCGTGTCCGCGACGTGGACCACCTGCTCCCACGTCAGGACCATGTTCCGCATCGTGTTGTAGTCCTGCAGGCCTGAATACAAAAACCACCCGGCCGTGCCGAGAAGCAGCAATAGGATCAGCGGGAAAATGAATGCCATGGCCCCGGGCTTCTTTTTCGGCGCCTTTGACCCGGGCTGGGTCAGCTGTTTTGCCATATGGGTGTCTCCTTTCGGGTTCTCATACATTTTCATACAGTATAAGGGGAAATATCACGAATACATCATACATCAGGAACGGTCGTTTGTCAAGCACGTCCTGGACGTTAAAAACGGGAGGGCTTGCGCCCTCCCGTTCATCGTCATGGGGTTAGCCACGGCGCTTCTTCCAGTAGTACAGGAATCCGCCGGCGGCGGCAACGGCCGCCAGGATCGCGGCGATCAGGAAGTAACGGCCGTAGAGCTCGTCGACTCCCGTCTGGATGTCCTTGCCGGTGTTGTCAGGCTTGCCGCTGTTGTCAGTCGGCGTCGTCTCGTCCGGCTTGGTGGTCTCCTCGGGCTTCGTCTCGTCCGGCTTCGTCTCGGCCTCCGGGGCCAGGATCGTCACGGTCTGGTCCTCGTCGTCGATGTCCTCGTGGACCGCGATGATCTTGCCCGTGTAGGCGTCCGTGATGGTCTCATAGACCACCAGCTTCTGCCCGACGAAATTCGTCACGTCCAGGTCGATATAGACCGTGAAGGAACCGGTGGCGGACTTCGGCGTAAAGTTCTTGGTCATGCTGCCGACCACGGCGCCGTTCTTCTGGGCCACCACGGTCGTCTCGACCTCATACTTGTTCCCGGGCACCAGGTTGTCGAACCACACGCGGTCACGCACGGTAGCCTGGTAGCTGTAAGTGGTCTTGACGTTCTGGGTCAGGTCCCCGGTGTTAGTGTCGGTCTTGTAGAACACGTCGTCATGCTGGGTCTTGACCGGCTCGACCAGGTGGCTGCCACCGGACTCGTCGGTCGCCAGGGTGTCCAGGCCGGACACGTACAGCGTCTGGGACAGGTCGGCACGGTCACGGTGCTCCGCGATGGTCTCGATGCCCTCGGCGTCAAGCAGCGTCTCATACACGACAATTGCCTCGCCGGCCATGATCTCGCTGTTGATCGTCAGGGGCACGTCGACGCGGACGAGCCCGTCCTTGTCAGACTTGACGGTCTGGGTCAGCGGCGCGAACTGGGTCACGGTACGCCCGTTGGCGGCGTACGCCAGCTCGGTCTTCAGGGTGTAGGTCGTCTCAGGCTCCAGGTTCCGGATGATCACGGTATCCGTTGCCTTGGTGCCGTTGAACGCCGGCAGGTAATGGGAGTTTGTCTCGTCGCTCAGGGCCGTGGTGCTGATGTACACGGTCGCGGTCGTGCCGGTGGCGTAGATCGTCTGGGACCGGTCATGCAGGTCGTGCTCCTCGGCCACCACGATGCGCTTGTTGTTGTCCGTCCGGTACAGGTCGTTGTAGGCGACAAGCTCCATGCCCTCCAGTGCCTTGCCGGAAATGGCCAGGGTCACCAGCTCCAGGTCCTTCGTCTCGATGTCCGCGATGAAGTCCTGGGTCACGGTGATGCCCTTCCCGTTGTCGTCAACGGCGGGCAGCCCGTCCTCGGTCATCACGGTCAGCACGGCGCTGTAATGCGCGCCGGGGATCAGGTTCTCGTAGTGCACGGTGTCCTTCAAGGCAATGTCCGTATCGAAATTCGCGGTCTTATCGCCACGGAAAGTCGTGAACACGGTCGTCACGGTAGGCGCCAGCACGTCCACCTGGTTCTTGCCGGGGTCCTCGCCGCCGGCCTCGTAGCCAAGGGAGTCGGGGTCACCCTTCGCGACCAGCCAATACTCAGTGGTCACGCCACCGGTGGTCACGGTACGGTACAGGTCCGCGTAGACGGTCAGCCTCTGGCCGTTGTACTTGGCTGCGTCAAGGCCGTCAAACACGACGTTGTCCAGCACCTGGGACTTGCCGGAGGCACGGAACGAACGCTCGACCACCAGGTCGTTGCCGTCCGCGCCCTTGATGTTGTTGCCGGACTCGTCCTTCAGGACGGCACGCACGACGTAAGTGTTGCCCGGGTACAGGTTCCCGGCGGTGATGGTCGCCTTGACCGTCTCGGTCGGGTCGATCTCCTTGCCGCCGCTCAGGCTGGCCTGGGCGCTGATGTCCAAGGTCGCGATGTGCACGGTCTGGTTCTCGTCATACAGGCTGTAATGCTGCGCCTTCAGGCTGGTGCCGGCCGCGACGCGGATCGCGTCGACGCTGGTGGCGGAAAGCACCGCCGGGTTGGGCTCGTTGGCCTGACACAAGAACAGGAAGCCTACGACGTCCTGGCCCTCCAGCTTAGTCGCGTCAATGTTATCATGGCGCATCTCGACGATGGCCGTGCCGTTCAGGCTGCTGCCCTGGGCGTCCTTCGGGTCGGCCAGGTAGCGCAGCCGCGCCATCACCTGGTTGTAGAAGATGTCGTTCTGCGGGTCAGTATTGGCGGCCTCCTTGGCCTTCGCGATCAGGTCGGGAAGCAGGGAGTCGTTGATAGACCCGGTGATCGTGGACACGCTGTCCAGCCATGCGGTGTACGCGGACTGGGAGCGCCCAGTCACGGTATTGTAGGACAGGCCGCTGGCCACGATGCCCTTCAGGTTGGACGCCATCTGGTCGTCAACAGGGTTATGGCTGCTGTCAATATATCCGGTCAGGCTCTGGGACACGATCCCAGTACCGGGGATGATCTGCCCGTCCGCGCCGACCAGGACGCTGTAAGCGTAATAGGTCTTGTTCGGCAGCAGGTTGGACAGCTCGACCCGGTCGACGATCCCCTGCGCGGTTTTTACCGGCGTGGAATCGATCCGGTAGCCTGCGTCGAGCAGCGTGGTATGGACCTCGGGAACCTTGGACACATCCTCGACAACCACGTTGAACTCCAACTGGGACTTGTTGTCCGTGGCCGGCTCAAAATCAGGGTCGTACTCAGGGTCATACGGGTTGCTGTCCTCGTCCGCCGTGCCGCCGATGGTGCCCATGGCGATCAGCGGGGTCGTGGTGGTGTACCCGTTGGTCAGGTACGTCACTGCCATCACGTATGTGCCGTAAGGCAGGTTCCGGTAAACGTCGGCCATGATGCCGCCCTGCAGGTCGCCAAGGGTGACGTGCCCGGTGGTGTAGACCTTGGACTTCGCGAACGTGGAGTCGCTCAGGACCTTGTTCAGGTCAGTCACGGTCCTCGCCGCCATGGCGTCCTTCATGATCCGGTTGTTCCAGACGGTGTTCGCCGTCGGGATCTTGTCTTTGATCGTCAGCTCGGACTGGGCGCCGTCGGCAACCTTGCCGTCCTCGCCCTTCTTGTCCTGGTCGACGTACACGTAATGCTTGGAAACGTTGTACACGGTGATCTCCAGCTCGACCTTGCTGGGATCCTCGACCGTCTCGCCGGGCTCCGCGGTGAACAGCATGCCGCCGCGGACCAGCGTCTGGGGCAGGTACTGCACCGTGCCGCGCTGGTACGGCTCGCGGACTTTCGTTTTCTCTTCATTACCGCTCTTCCCAGTGATCGTATCAGAACCATAGTTCGCGCTGATATGGTTCTCCTCATACACAAACAAGGCTGTCACAGTCACTTCCTCATAGTGCATCGCGGTCCAGTCATCATAGTCTGCGGCACCACCGGCACCATCATTACCATAACCCTCGCCGGTCACGACCTGGGTGATCTGGTAAATGCCGTACGGAAGCTCATCAACAGGGATGTTCACGAAATACTGGCCCTTAGAGTCGACCTGGGCCTTGTACTCACCATAGATTGTGTCATCATAATCGTAGGTAATGCCCTTCTGAGTCATATTCTGGCTGCCAAACAGCGCGAAGTGCTTGCTACCGCTGTCCCAAGTGTTCGTCACAACCTGGTTCTTGAGCAAATTCTCAACCTTGGCCTTACCGCCGCCTTTGTACCACTCGTCCACATTGTACGGCCGCACGCGGAACACGGTGCCCAGGAAATCGCCATCGCCCTGGGGCTCGCCGACATAATTCGCGTCGCCTGTATTCAGCCTCAAATCATTCGCATCGCCAAGCATCAGCATGATGCCCGCACGCATCGGCGCCTGCCATGCGGTCAGCCGGCTGTAACCCAGCTTCGGAACGCGGCGGAACCCAACACTCGTATTGTCGGATCCGGACGCCCACTGGTCGAACCGGTTCTTGCCACTGGACACGGCCTCGCCGCCGCTGGTTTGGATCACGTACTTGCCGTCATTGGGATAAGCAGCGTAATGATCGGAACCGGCGTCGACATACTTGTCGGCCACGCCGTTCGTCATCGTGTTCAGGCCAGACTGCCCGGTCGTAATGGAGCCGTTGTTCACGACGAAACTCAACTTGGTCATGTCGCCAAGCACGATCTCGCTGCCGGTATGCTGCGCCGGCATATAGAACACGGGGGAATCCGTCTTCACGAACCCATGTCCGGACGCGCCTTTCTGGAACTGATCAAAATTGGACGACTTCATGCTCGTAGGATAAGCGTTGCCGTAACCGTAAACACTGTCACCGTCAGCGCCAAACTCGCCGATCGTGACGATGGGACGGAAATTCTCGTCGATGTAATAACCAGCGCCTGATTTCACCTGCAGGACAAGGTAATTACCGACGGGCAGCGCGCGGGAACCGGTGGTAACGACGCCGTCCTTGGTGCCCAGCACCATGCACGGCACGATCGGGTTCTCCGCGGAACCGAGCACGAAATAATCCTTGGTGCCGGTAATGCCAAGCGTGTCCGGCTCAAGGCCGTAAACGCCGTTGTAGGCAATGCTCTTATCCTGGCCGGTAGGGCCGGTCTGGATCTTGTCGGCCTCCATGCACGCGTTCAAGTAATCCGTGTAGGCCTGGATCACGGTGTCATACGTATACGCCGGGTAAAATATCTGGTCTTCCTCGTCGTCAATACCGTTCTGGCCATCCTCATCGACGACGACGTAGCCGGTCACGTCACCATTCTTCATGGCCTCGGCGCTGGGGGCATTCGGGTTGATGTTGAACACGGCGAACACGGCCCCGTCCAGGTCGCCGATGCCCTGGCTCATGCCGTCATATGTATCGCCGTACTGCGCCGCCTCAAGGTCCTTCACGTTGAACGTGAACCCGCCGCGAGCAGGCTCATTATGTAACGGCTGATTGCCCGTACCAACGGCCTCGTTCTTGGCCTCAGAGCCACCTTTATCATAGCTCTGCCACAGGCCGTTACTCTTGACGTTACAAATGATATACTGGTCATCTGCATTACCGCTCGATGCATGCCACTTAAATATCATCTGCCAGCCGCGCTCGTCAGCGGCAGACATGTCCGTCCCGGCAGCAGTATTCTTCAGGTACCCGTAGCCGGGCTCCTTGTCATAGTCCTCGACGATCACGTAAAAATGGTCCGACTGCAGCTTATTCCACTCACTCAGGTCGATGTCCATGTAGATCCGGGTAATACCGTTGACAGTCGACACCACAGGCGTACCATCAACCTCGAACTTGGACGCCTTCAATTTGGAAAGATGGCCCTCATGCCCTGCCACCCCGGCAAGGCAAGCGATCTTAATGTACGTCTGAGTGCCATCCGTCCCATAGCAATCGTTCTCCTTGAACGCATCCTTCGTGCCATAGGAACCGTCAGCACTTTTCTCTTTCAAAAGCTCACCGATATTGCCATTGAAATTCGTGCTCTTGTCCTTCTCGCCAAGATCATAGACGATGAAGTGCCGCACGTCCATAGTCGCCAGGCCCTCAGGCGCACTCAGGAAATGGGTGATCGACGTGCTGCCCCAGACCTTGGAAGCCCAGCCGGCACCACGATCCTGCGGAGTCTGGGTCGTCATTTCGTCCTTGTCAGCGCCGTACACGTCGCTGTCCAGCATCTGGATGTACAGGTGCTTGCCTTCCGGCTTCAACGGGCTTTCCTCCGCCGCCTCCGCCGTCACGGATGTAAGCGGCAGCGTGCCGGAAAGCATGGAAAATGCCATCGCCAGAACCAAGAGCCTGGATAGGCCCCGCTTCAAAACTTGCTTTGCATGCATACTGGTAATCTCCTTTGCTCTTAAAGATTTTTTGGTTATATCTGCTGGCCGCAAGCGGCCGTAACCTGATTATAGCCCGTCAGGCGCGTCCTGTCAACGCCAAATCACACGTTGGTCAGGTCTTCCGCGCTCCTCGGCCCATCGTCGCACAGCAGGTACAGGCCGTCGCGGTTCAGCCACCTGGAGTAACGGGAATCCAGGTACAGGATCGGGAAGCTCGCGCCGTCCTCGCCGAACACGGTCTTCACCGCGTCGATCAGGGCCGGGTACAGCTTGTCCTTTACAGGCGTCGCCCCGCCGCCGTACACGTAGATGACCTCGGCCAGGCCGCCTGCGATGTTCAGCACGTCGCGGCACTTCTTGGCCACGTCCTTGACGAAGATCCCGATCTCGTCGTTGACCGCCTCGAACGCGGGCCTCGCACGGGCGCGCAGCAGGGGCTTCACCTTGGCGTTCTCCAGGGCGTCCGCCAGCTGCTTCCTGTTATGATACGGCTGACCTTTCGACTCCAAATTGGCCACGGCGGCGTCCAGGACGTGCCCGTAGCCCTTATTCAGCGTCTGGGACGTGTCGGCGTTGAACATCAGGTCCTGGTAGATCGGGAAGTTCACCGTGCCCTCGCCGATGTCGATCCCGATGATGCCCTGGGCACTTGCGATATCGGCGGCGGTGATCCCCTCCGGCAGCGACAGCCCATTGCTGTACATGTCCTTGATCATCGCCTCGATGAACTTCTCGCCCTTCGCGGCGATGGCGAACTGGGCGCTGGCGCCCTCCGGCATCACACGGGCTGACACGACGTCAACTTTTACCGTGACCACCCGGTCGAAATTGTGGATGTGCACGATGTGCGGCGAAGACGTGTAGTTCTGGATGGCGGTGTCGCGCTTCTCGACGTACTCGGAGATCGGCAGGGAGAACGCCAGCCGCACCTTGGCGGGGATCGTCTCACCCTCCCCGGGCAGCTTCTTGTTCTTGGCCCAGTAGTCCGACAGGGCCTTGCCGGCCAACACAGACAGCATCAGCTTCGCGGACAGCTCCGTCTCGGACTTGGAACGGTGCCCCTCCCGCAGGTTGAACTCCTCCGTCGGGTTGGCGGACCGCACGGCCCGCAGGCCGATGTAGGCGTGGTCCGTCTCCGTGATCATCGGGGAGTCGAAGGACACCTCCATCAGGTTGTAGATGTCGTTGAAAAAGTTCTTGATCTTGATCTCGTCCTTGGCCTCGATCTTGGCCTCCCGGGAAGAGATCGTGGACGTGGCGCTGGGGATGTCGACCGCCTGCGCCTTCTTGTCCATGTCGGGGTTCTTGACCAGGGCCTTCACATACCCGTTCCCGACGTCAATGCCGGCATTGATCATGGTTCGCTTTCCTCCTTGAAATATTTTCAGACATTTTCATGGTATCGACACGCTGGTTTCCGTGGTTCCGGTCACAGACCCAGCGCTGCCTTGAGGTCCTCCTCGCTCATGCCGCTGGTATCGACGGTCTCGCCGTCGAACTCGCGGTTATACGCGGCCTTATCGTCGACTTCCTTGGCCCTGCGGTTCACCTCGTTAACACTCTGCGGAGTCGCCGCCGCGCCGAACGACCCCCGGCCCGCCGGCTCTACGTCGTCGAAGAACGAGGACACGCCGCCGCCCTGGACTTCTTCCCGGCGCCTCTGGACCACCGGCTTGTGGGCGCTGTCGGCGATCACGTCGGGCATGTCGTCCTTCTCGCCGCCGTCATCCGTGGGCCCCTCGTCCCGCACGACATCCGGGATATCTTCAGGCCCCTCATCACGGGCAGACGCCTCCACGGCAGCCGCAGGCCCCTCGTCAAGAACGGCCTCCGGCTCCTCGTCAGGCACGGTCACAACGTCCTGTGCAGGCCGTTCCGGCTCAGCGTCGTCATCAGGGATCGTGACGACGTCCTCCTTGGGCTGGTTCCGGACCTCCTGCAGCTTCTCGCGGCCCTTCTCCATGACCCCGCGGCGCCGCTCGCCCGTGGACGAGAGCCGTTCCAGCTCCCGCCTGGCCGCCTCGCCGAGCTCCGGCAGGTTGTCCGTGCTGTCCAGAAGCGCCAGCAGGTCCATCTTGGTGACGTCCTGGATCTCCCTGCCGTCCATGCTCTGCAGCCCCCGAGTGTTCGCAACGAACCCCTGGATCAACATGCGGATCGAGCGGGACTTGTTGGACTGGCTCTCCAGGAACTGCTTGACGACATCGTCGTCCTCGGAAAAGAAAATGTGGACGGATCGCATCATGTGGCAGTCTCACCTCCGTCCTCTTTGTCAGGAAACCAGGCGCCGTTTTCCCTGGTCATCTTCTCGATCGCCCGTTCGATGGCCATGGTCTTCGTCTGCCCGGTCCGCTCACAGTGTCTGACAAGGGCGTCATAGATGTCGCTCCTGATGTAGCAGGAGATAGTCCGGCCGACCTTCGTCTGGCCGCTGGGCCGCCCTTTCACCCGTTTCACCGGCTCGCTCATTTGTGATTCCCTCCAATCTTCAAAAATTTTGTTCAGCCGACTGACAGCATGGCCAGGATCTTGGCCAGTGCCCCGAAGAACGAGACCAGGAACCCGATCACGTAAACCAGGATCACGATCTTCATGATCCCAAGCGCCTTCTTCTCCTTCACGGGCTTCCTGGCGCGGTCCGGCGCCGGCTCCGGCTCAAAAAACTTGGCGGCGTTCTTGCTGTCCATGAATTTAGCTGGCGCATGTTCCGCCTTTTCAAAACGCCTGACCGTCACGGTCTTCGTACCGGATGCCTTCGGCTTCTTACGCTTCGGCGTGAAGTCGACAGGACCGGCCTCCCGCTTGATCTGGGACTTCTGCAGCTCCCATTTCGCGATGGCGTCCATGTCCTCCTTCGTAGGCACGTAGCCGCAGAACCGGCACCGCCCGTTCACGATCTCGTCGCCGCACATGGGGCATTTCATGTCGCAGGCCTCCTTCCTCCAATACAAACCGGCAGGCATGCCCGCCGCTTTTCTACCATCATACCACCAAGACGAACAAAAATCAATATAAATATTAAAAATAATAGAAAAAAAAATCCGCCCCGGAGAAACCTCCGGGACGGAAGGAACGGCATATATCCAACATCAGCTGCCAAGTTCATCAACATGCTCAGGGCCGTCCTGTCCGGACACGCCCGCCGCGGCGCGGTCCAGCCGCCCCATGAGCAGCTCATGGTCCGTCGGCGCCGGCTTCGCCAGGGCCCGCGTGATAACACTCTCCGCCTCCCCGGGCAATTCGGAATACGCCCGCATGGAGAGCCCGCCGTACCGCGGGTCGGACTGGGTGTCGGACCGCAGGGCCGCTGCGGCCATGGACCCAAGCACCTTCGATTTTAATCTATCAGCGGCATCCGGCCCCTGCGCCTCGATGCCATGTTTAAGCACGGACAGGAAGCCGTCGTCCGTCTTCTGGCTGCCGTAGGGCACCGCCGCCGCCTCAAGCGGTACGTCCGGTCCGAACACGGCGCCGACGCACTCGGCTTCTACGCGGTCCTTGGGCCGGTACAGCATCGCGTCACGGGACCCGGCGTAAGCCTTCTCCACATCGTCACGGATCGCCTGGATCCGCTCCGCGCTGTCCCCGCCATAGCACTCGCACAGCACGATGAAGTCGTTCATCTTGGACGACCCGCGGACCGCCCCGTCCTCGTCGGACGCGGCCAGTGCCTCCCGGGACATGGCGGCCACCGTGTCGCTGTACAGCTTCGCGGACGGGGACGTCTCTCCGTGGAACGCCTGGTCATACAGGGCCCGCTCGGCGTCGGCCCGCCGGAATCCGTTCGCCGTCTGGGACGGCCTGCCGACGATGGGCGGCTTCCAGCCGTCCACCCCGGCGTCATGCGCCTGGCACCGCCCGAACCTCGTGCACCCTGTCCCGATGCTCGGGTAGCCGACAGCCGTCTCCAGGCTGTACCCCAGGATCCGGAAGCACTCCTTGCCGCCGCTGGCATCCAGGGAGCGCAGCCTGTTCCGGTAAAACTCGTGTTCCACGTCGTCCATGGTCCGCTGCCCGCCGGTGGCGCCACGGACAATGTTGTTCGCCCAGTCCGCCCCGAATTTCGGGTCGGTGAAGATGGCGAGCTCCAACTCCGCCAAGTCCATGGGCACGGCCTTGTTCTTCGGGTCCAAAAGTTTCAGGGCGTTCGCCATCACACCGGAAAAACCGTCGTGCTCTTTCTGTAAGGCATACGAGATCATCGGGAACCGGCCGCTCCCGAACAGGCGGTCCCTCTGCGGCCCAACCCCGTACGCCGGGTTGGTGAAATACTCCGCCAGCGGGACCCTGTTCCCGTCCGGCAGCGTCGCCGTCAGGTTGTCCGTCGTCAGGCGCCCGTCCAAGTCGCCGGAATACCCGACGGTCACCCGCGGCATCCCGGACGGCTTCCCGAAGTCCTCGCCCAGCGCCGCGCTGCGGAACAGCCGGTAGCGGTCATAGTCCCGGAGCCGCTCGATCTTGCTCCGGTCGAACCCCACGTCCTGGCTGGCGTCATGGCGCAGCTTCTGGTACGCGAACAGCGGCACGACATCGGAACGGCCCTCGTCGTTCCTCCTCTGGATCTCCCGGTCGATGCCCGCCTCGTCGGACGCCATGCAGCCACGGTAGAAAATGCCGGACTTGTCCAGGCTCGGGTTGTCCGGCTCCTCCCGGACGCCCGCCGTCACGACGGAGCCGCGCCTGTCGCGCACGACATAGTCCCCGTCGTCCATCACGTGCTTCAGGAAGCATAAATTCGAAAGCCCCTGCGCGGCCCGCTGCCCGCGTGCGCCGTCGGAGAAATACCCGTCCAGGTCCGGCGCCTCCATGGGCCGGCGGGAGAGCCCCGCGCTGATGTCGGAAAGGACGCCGTACAGATCGTCAAGGCCCAGCATCCCCTCGATCTCCCGGTACCGTGCCTTCTCGGCCTCCCGCAGCTCAGGCATACCGGACACGGTCTCGGCGTCCCCCATATGCCGGATGTTCAGCGCCGCGGACACGAACTTGGGATCCGTCCCGGAACCGGGGTACCCCGGGATGTCCTCGCCGCGCGACAGTTTCCCAAAGATATCCGCCAGGGCCTCGTCCGCGTCACGCTCCCGCATGGCCACGGCCAGGTCCGCCTTGCGCTGATATCCGGGGGACTCCTCCATCCATCCGGTACTGACATCACGCCCGTCACGGAAAAGACCGGAGAAGTCCATCGAGTTCATGGCCCTGGCCACGGCGTAGTTCACGCCGGCAGCGGACCTGCCGTCCTTCACCGGGGCGACGTTCCCCCGGGCGGCCTTGCCGGATACGCCGGTGAATGCCTCGACCGGTTCGTTCCTGCCGTCCGGGACCAGGTGCAGTGACTTGGCGTACTGGTTCTTCCCGTGCAGCTCCGGCATGTGGAACGTGTAGTACGTCTGGTTGGACGGTGCCCCGGAGAACTCCAGTACGAGCCGCGTCCCGGCCTTCCCGTCCTGCTTCTGGACGTCGTTATACGCCCGCCGGTAAATGCCCGTCAGGTGGACCCTGACGCCGGGCAGGGCGTTCGCCCGCCCCAAAAAATCGCGGAACGCCGTCATGCACCCCGCGTCCATCTCATGGTATCTCGTGCCGCTTCTATTCTCAGACATCTTGTCATCCTCCTGTCCTGCCGGCAGCGGGGCCGTTCCGAACCCCGTCCCGCCGCGCGCAGCGCAAAACGCCGCGGCGGCCGGCATGTCGTATGTATATAATATATAGCCGGGACGCCCCGTTGTCAAGGGTGTTTCGCGCTTTCACACTCTGGGAGCGGCAGGAACCGCATCCGGCCGCCGGTACAAAGCCACGTGGGGAGTCCGCGAAACAGCGCGTCCCGCACGGCCTCAAATACACGCATTGCATTTTTTCGAGGGTTTTCAAACACGCCGTTTGAGAACGTTACAAGAAAATGTAACAATTCTTGCACTTTTCAAGTTTGTAACGTTCTCACGTTACACGCTGTTACAAAAATTTTCGAAAAAATGTAAGAATTATAGCAGAAATTTTTTTGTAACGTTTGTAACGTTCATTTTTCAAACCCTTAGTATGGCGTTTTCTCACGCGCGTATATAATACTAATTTTAACGTTACAAACGTTACAAAAAAATTTATGCAAAGATTTTTGCAGTTTTTGCGATTTTTTGTGTAACGCTCTGTAACGGAGTTAGCAACATGGATGCCAAAAACTGTAGAAATTTCTACACTTTCTTGTAACGTTTCCATTTTCAGGCTTTCGAAAAACACGAAAAAAATGCAGTACCATTTTCGACTCGGCCGCAAGAAAAACTGTAATGATTCTTGCACTTTTTGCGATTTTGACACAAAAACGAACAACTTGCAACATCGAAAAAATGTAACGTTCTCAAAACGGCCACCGGGGGAGTTTGCCTATGCGGAGGCCTGTTTTTGGGCTGCCCCCGCCGGACTTTTTATTGCCGGAAGGAGCCCCGGCACACGCTGGCGCGCATGCCGGGGCTCGAAAAATAACCGCGGGACCACCGCGCACGGCCGGACGGAAAGCCAACAGGCACGGTCCGGCTGCCAGCCGCGGCACCGTTGGGGTGCGTCCCACGGCGGCTTGCGGGCGCAAACGTGCCTACGGTTTGGCCCTTTGGGCGGCGGCTGGGCACGCGCTGGCGCGCATGCCCAGCCCTGAAAGAAAACCGCGGAGTGTGTCCGGACGTCCGGGCGCGCACCGCAAAATCTTATACAAAAGACATGGGAGCTGACCTTCTCGGTGAAGGGTCCGGCGTTCCGTCCGTTGGGGTCCGAGTCCCCAGGCTGCAGGTGCAGGCGGGTAGCGGGTGACAGGCGAAAGCGACGCACGGAAAGGGCTTGCGGGTGACCGCTTGACACGGGGTTCGATTCCCTATGCTCCCCAAATCTCCAAAAAGATCCCCCGGTCCGTCTTGTGCACCAGGCGGACCGGGGGATGGTTTTATGGATCAGGGCGTGCCGGCCTCGGTAAAGGTCGGGTAGCGGATGGACTCGGACGTGATGATCAGGTTCTTGTCCTTGATATGGTTGTACTCGGCCAGGAAGTCGACGGAGAATCCGGTCAGGTTCGAGATGTACGTCAGCGTGTCGCCCCTCTGGACGACATAGACCGCGTCGGACTCCAAAAACCCGCTCTGCCCGTTGGCGATCCGCTCGCGCATCGCGTCGAGCAGGGCTTTCTCCTGCTCCGAGGTCACCTTCTGGTGGACGCTGTCACCGGGGTTCGGCTTCGTGCCCTCGTCAGGCTTTGTCCCTTCCCCGCCGGGCTGTTCGCCAGCACCCGGCGTTTCATCTTCCCCGCCGGGAGTCGTCTCGCCCTCGCCGGGCTTTGTCTCGCCGCCGGGATCCGTGGTTTCACTGCCGGGCACATCACCCTCGCCGGGTTTCGTCCCGCCGCCCGGGTCCGTGGCCTCGCCGCCGGGATCCGTGGCTTCGCCCTCTCCGGGCTTCGTCTCGCCGCCCTGTGACGGCTTGTCCTCGTCCGTCTCGAAGCGGACGTTCCCGTCCTGGTCGACATAGATGTTGATCTGCTTGTCGTCGCCCCTCGTGATGTAGACGTTCACGTGGGTCCGTCCCGCCGCGTCGTAGTAGACGTTCTGGGACGTCTGGTCCGGCAGCGCGTAGCCCGGCTCCGGGCCGAACGAAAACCCGTTCACGATGGAGTACGTGCCGAACCCGATCGCCGCGACGCCAAGGACGCAGGCGATCCCGCATGCCACAGTGAACGCCCGGTACTTCGTCTTCTCGTCGACGGGACGGCGGTCACTGGGACCCGTCCTGGCCCGGGGCTCGCCCCTGCCTTTCGGCTCCTCCCTGCGGCTCCGGATGTTCCGGGCGTCATACCGGTCGAACGACGGTCCCGGGGGCTCCTCACCGGCGTCATCGTCACAGGCGCCGTTATGGACGTCGTCCTGGACGTCATAGCCGTTGCCTTCGTCCTCCGTGGACCTGTCGGGAAAACTGTCTTCCCCGTCGTCCCAGGGCGCGCCGTCTTCGGCGTCGTCCTCGTACACGGGCTCGTCGTAACTGTCGGCGCCGTCCGCGGGGCCCTCGGCGTATGCCTCGTCCTGTGCGGGCTGTTCCAGGTCCATCGTGTCGAGGTCGTCGATCCCGCCGCGCGTCTGGGCCTGCCCGCGCTTCTTGCGCCTGGTTCTGTGGAACAGAAACATAGCTCTACCTCCTGGTTGGAATATTTCACACATTTTGTCCCGTTCCGGCGCATTTTAGTGCTTGACAGCCGGGGCGGCCTGTGATATTATTTATAATAAAATAAAACATGGCGGTTGTCAAGCCCCGCCAGCACGATTTCGGTGGAATTTTTCACGGGATCGCGCAAACCACCTACTGATGGTATCTCGGCGCATGTCGCCTTGATATATCCAGTAAACGGCGAACGTACACAGCGAATGGGATTACCGCGAATGGAACGCCGCGAATGGAACGCAGCCAAATTTATTACAGAAAAGGAGACTACGAACATGAAACTCAGTGAAATCAGTTCCAAGATCAAACCCCGCACCCGCGTCCTCGTGAAGGGCCAGGTAGACTTCAGCCGCATCGCCGCGAAGATCGCCGGCGACGAGCTGGACCGTGCCAACCAGTTCACCAAGTACCCCAGCAAGGATCCGTACTTCAAGATGACCATCGCCGTGGACGATCCCACCACCGCCCTGATCTTCGACAAGACCGACGAGTCCGAAACCTATCTGGCGGCCTACCTGGGCTCCCGCATCTACGAGTCCAAGAAAGAGGAGAACAAAGGCAAGAAGTACTTCTCCTGCATCTCCAAGGGCCAGGAGGTTCGCGTCTACAAGAAGGACGCCGAGGGCAAGCTGCACAAGGTCAACCTGAACGGCAACGAGCTGGCTCCCGGCAGCAACGTCGAGCTGGAGCTCAACTACTTCGAGACCAAGTTCGGCGCGGGCGTCGGCCTGAACGCCGTCGTCATCTGCGATGCGGAGATCCAGGTCTTCACCGGCAACTTCGGCGTGAAGGGCTATGAGGTGGCCGATGACACCATCAGCCTGCCCGCCCGCCAGGTCGCCGTCAAGAACGACGTGGCCACCGCCAACGGCGTCGCCGACGAGACCCCCGTCTCTGACGTGCAGGCCGAGGTCGAGACCGATCCCGAGCCCGTGGGCAGCACCACCGCTCCCTCCAACAGCACCTTCGACCAGCTGCTGGCCCAGTTCAAAGCCTCCGGCAACTGATCGGCGCGGCGTAACGGTTGAGATAACCGGCGTCCCGGGCCATGTAACGGAATACAGGTCCGGGACGCGATAAGCCAGCCAGACGTGACAGCTAAAAAAAAGCAGTCATTGTTTTTCATCTCCTTAAAAAGCAGCCCGTCCGTGGAACAACAACTGCGGGCGGGCTACTTTTTTCTGGAAAGAAAAGCACCGAAACACACCGCCGTACCGCCCGTGACGGGCTTGCGGCAGAAAGGAGGCCCGGCGGATGATCCCGCAAAGGCTCCGTGACGCGCCTCTCTGGTGCGTCTCAAAAGACAAGGAACCGCTCGACATGTGGGCGCTCGCGCGTGGCCGCGTCTGGGGCGCCAGCAACAAGCGCTCCCACTCAAGCTATACCGACTACAAGACGGCTTCCGAGGCTTCGGTGAAGACCGGGTATCCCATGACGCTGTACGTGGACACGTCGCAGCTGGCCGTCTGCGTGCTCGACATCGAAAAGACCTGTCCCGCTGCCCTGCGCCGGGCCATGCTCCTGTCGCTTCACGACGAGGTCATCTACCTGGAGACGTCCCTGAGCGGGAAAGGCTTTCACCTGGTCCTGAAGCTCCCGGCGCCGGAGGAAATGCGGGTGATGAAGTTCCCATCCAGATGGTTCGAGGTCCTCGCATCGCATCACTGCACCTTCACCGGCAACGAGATCACGTTCGACAAGGCCTATTCCATGGAGATCCCGGAAAACGCGCAGGTCCCGGACGACGGCTCAGACATTGCAAAACGGAGCGCTGAACTGCTCGAAGCCATGTCGAAGCCGTTGACGACGAAGGATTTTTGTGCTATGATGGACAACGGCAATATCAAAGTAGCCGAGAGTCTCGGCATAGACACCTACCGCGCCGCGCTGTCGAACTTCGACGGCAGGCACGCCGACCTGTTCAACTCCCTCTGCGACATGCTGTACACGAAGACGGTGGACGGCGACTTCCATGGGGACTGGTCAAGCTACGAGTTTGGGTACGCGTCCAAGATGCACTACCAGCTCCAGCGCATGGCCCAGGACATGATCGACGAAGACTGTAAACACTACCAGCTGAACCTCACCAAGGAAGAGGCGGTCATGCTCGTGTACATGGCCTTGAAGCAGGTCCTGCCTTCCAGGGAGAAGCACAAGACGGTCCGGAACGGGCTGCCGTGGCTTCTCTACACCAGCGAACGTGTCTATGCAAAGACCTTCGAATAATCTGCCCATGTGAAAGGAGCTTTGTCAAGAACATGAGAATGAGCATGCTGCAGTGGCTGCAGTGCGGGCTCGTCGCCTCGGTGATCGCGTTCCTGCTGTTCGCCGTCCTGTCCCGCGCCGGCCGCAAAAAGGACGAACCGGTCCCGAAATGGGTGCCCCGGACCAGCCTGGCCCTCCTGGCCCTGGTCGCGGTCCTCGTCGCCGCCTGGTGCGGCGTCCGGAGCTGGTACCAGAAGTATGGGGCCTTCTACGACGAGGCTTGGCGGGAACCCGGCGTTGAAAAGTATTTCTCCGTCACGACGGAGGACACCGAGGCGCTCCAGGCGATCTATGACAGCAACCCGGAAGGCTTCGAGTTCGACCGCTACCGCGTGGTCCTGTTCCGAATGGGCTGCGAAGACTGCCAGAAGGTCCTGCCGACCATCCAGGCGTTTGACCAGATGCCGGAGTACTACGTGGTATTCAGCCGGTCACCCATCGGCCAGGCGTTCATCGAACATTACGATATCAACTACGTCCCGACGGTCATGTACTCCGGTACGGAGATACAGCTCAGGTCGTCCGTGTCCGACGACGATGAGAGCTTCGACCAGGAAGAGTTCGAGGATCTGCTGGACGAACTGACCGACGGAATGCAGAGCGACCCCAACAACCCCGGGACAGTCGCCGGCATCCAGGCGCAGGAGGATGCCAAGAACAACGGTTCGGGTGGGACAGACACATCCGAACCCTGACAAATAAAGAACAGACACCGGCACGGGGGCTGCCCCGTGCCGTTTCTCTGTCCGCAGCCTGAAAATATGCGTTTATCAAAACGAAAAGGAGATATTTTGCCATGTTACTCAATGCTACCGGTACCAAGATCATCGAGTCTGACCTGAAGAACGGGAACCTGATACCCTTCCTGCTGGGCGCCCCCGGCATCGGCAAGTCCAGCATCGTGAAGTCCATCTGCGAGAAGAACGGCTGGGGCTTCCATGAGCTCCTCTGCAACCAGATCGCCATGCAGGCCGACCTGACCGGCTGCCGCACCGTGACCTATACCGACGACAAGGGCAACACCCAGGCCAAGCAGGTGTTCTTCCCCCATGCCGTCGTAAAAGAGGCCATCGAGGAGGCCGAGGAGTTCCCCAACAAGACCGTCGTCCTGTTCCTGGATGAGGTCAACCGTACCACCGCCGCCGTGACTTCAGCCCTGCTGACCTTCATCACCGCCCGCAAGATCGGCACCGAGCGCCTGCCCGAGAACATCAAGCTGATCGCCGCCGGCAACGACGACGGCAACGTGATTTCCCTGGATATGGCCTCCACCACTCGTTTCATCCTCCGCCACTGCCAGCCCGACGCCACCGTGTTCCTGGGCCTCGGCAAGATCCATCCCGTCATCGAGGAGCTCCTGAAGACCCAGCCCAACCTGATCTACCAAGAGCACAACGCCGTCGTGGACGAGAACAACGAGGAGATCTTCTCCGAGGATGAGAACGACTTCCAGCAGATCGCCACGCCCCGTACCATCATGGGCCTCAACCGCGCCCTGCTGGACAACGGCCAGATGGTCATGAACATGGGCGAGGAGGATTTGAAGGAGTACGTCTCCGGCTTCACCGGCGACACCCTGTTCACCGAGGCCGTCGTGACTTCCATCATGGCCAACAAGTTCAAGCTGGTCAGCCCCAGCAAGATCGAGGCGCCCGCCCGTCCCGCCGTCATTGACCAGTTCATCAACGTCAGCCGCCTCACCGACATCCAGGGCATCTGCGCCGGCCTGACCGACCAGGAGCGTTCCGCCGCCATCCTGTACATGGTCTACGACACCACAGCCAACTACACGGACTATATGCGGGAGCTGGTCCATACCTACGGCAAGAACATGCTGGTGGACGGCGGCCAGCAGAAGCTGACCACCATCATCAACTCCGGCGAGTACAACCGCGACGCCTATGCGGAGATCGTGAATTCCGGCACGGCCATCGCGGAGAGCTTCAAGATGATCTATGGCGCATGAGCGTGCGCCAAAACTCTGAGAGAGGAGGCGCATACGCATGCCTGATCTGAAAACGATCGTGGGGAAACTGCAGGTCAACAGCCTGCAGCCCCTGAAGCTATACCAGCAGGACTCCGGCACGGACATCAACGACGAGCTTGACAAGATCCTGGACCAGATGTTCGACGACATCGCCTGCCAAGCCCTGTCCCAGGACGAGACGGACCTGTGCAAGCAGATCTTCGCCAACGCCATCATCACCAACCTGGTGGACCGCCAAGCCCAGGGCGACCTGGACACCATCTTCACCAACTGCCTGGCCGGCTACGCCAACGGCAAGATCGACACGGTCTACCTGTCCCAGATGCTGCGCGCGAACCACCTGCCCGAGCCCAGCGCCAAGGTCGTCTACGTCGTCTCGGACGTGTCCGACGCGGCAAAGCTCTACGACCAGACAAAGTCCCAGCAGGACCGCTCGGCGCTGCT
Source organism: uncultured Oscillospiraceae bacterium (assembly GCA_947626585.1). GTDB lineage: Bacteria > Bacillota > Clostridia > Oscillospirales > Oscillospiraceae > RUG626. The sequence continues at coordinate 48,239 of CANQSU010000001.1, read as the reverse complement.
GGCCAACCTGGGCGCGTTTTACAACAACGTCAACGCCATCTTCGTCCTCATGGACGACGACCAGGACGCCCAGAACTTCCGGGCCATGGTGAACCCGTTATTGAAGGCCGCCGGCAAGCAGGAGATCCCGACGGACTTCAACCTGCAGAACAAGGTCTTCGACGGCCTGATCCTGCGCAGCGACTACAAGCTCATGGACGCAAGCTGCGACCCGGACTCCGAGGCGCGCATCATCACCTCGGCGCTGACCAAGGCCTGGGCGGACCGGATCCTCCCGACACGGACCATCGAGTCCCTGCTGCCCAGCATGGTCGTGGCCTTCAACGCCCGCAAGCTCTCCCGCGCCACCAGCTCCGAGCTCCTGGCCGCGAAGAACGACGTCGGCAAGCTGGCCGCGCTGGACAAGTCCCGCATCCTGAGCTTCGCCAAGATGGCCAGCCTCGGCACCGTCAACAAGGCCATGCAGAAGATGAACGTCCTGCAGAACCAGCTGAACAACGTCCTGGCAAAGTCGTCGCTCTCGGCTTCCACCGGCAAGTTCGCCATCAAGAACATCAACATGGCCCGCGTCCGGAAGAAGATCATGAAGATCGAAAAGAAGATGAAGAACGTCGACGTTTCCAAGAACCCGACCTATCATAACTTCGACACGTTCCAGAGGCCGAACCGGCGCGAACCCATGAACCCCGACCTGCCCGGCGTCAGCATGGACCTGGGGTACTACCCGGACATCCACCTGTACGTCGACACCTCCGGGTCCATCTCCCAGAAGGACTACGAGGATTCCGTGGCCATGATCATCGACATCGCCAAGAAGCTCAACTGCGACATCTACTTCAACAGCTTCACCACGGACATTTCCCAGGAGGCCGTCGTCCGCTGCCGCAACCGGTCCCAGGCGCAGATCCAGCGGGACATCGAGAAGATCCCCAAGCTCTCCGGCGGCACCACCATCGACCAGGTCTGGAACTATATCAACGCGACCAAAAAGAACCGCCGCCAGCTGTCCATCCTGATCTCGGACTTCTATGTGGACGTCCCCCGGTACATCAAGCACCCGGAGAACCTGTACTACATCCCGACCAAGGACACCTCGGTGTCTTATGCCGAGAAGTTCGCCAACAGGCTGCCCAACCCATGGCGCGTGCTGTTCTGAAACCCGCCCCGGCCCTGTGACACGCAGGACCGGGGTTTTCCATGCAAATTTCCAGATGAGGAGGTATCGGCATGGCAGAAGAAAAGCAGGAATACAACCTTGATTTCGACCTCGGATATAACGGCCGCATCGAAAAGGTCGGCATCGAGGTCGCCAAATACAGCGACAACGGCCGCCTGTTCGTCGGGCTCATCGGTGATGACGGGGACGGCTGTCCCGGCTCCGTTGCCGACCTGACGGTCAACATCCCGGAATTCCCCATGGAGCCCGGCGAGTCTGCCATTACGGGCGACATGCGTCGCCAAGTCCTGAAGTTCATCCGTGACAACCGCCTGGCCGAGGACACGGGAAAGACCGCGTTCTCCGGCATGGGCATGTACCCGGTCTTCCGGTTCGACCTGGACCGGCTCGCGGAGTTCGCCCCGGAGGACGTCGCGGATTTCAGGAAAACATGGGGGCTTTCGTGACATGGGCGGCCAGTGCGTATATCCAACCAGGGAAACCGTTGACAGGCTCCGTGCCGAATACCCGCCCGGGACCCGTATCGAACTGGTCTCAACGGCTGACCCGCTCACGGACCTGAAGCCTGGTGACCGTGGAACCGTGAAATTTGTCGCCGACACCGGTTCGGTCTTCGTATCGCTCAACAACAATGCCCTGCGGGAGATCCTGTACGGGATAGACGAGATCCGTAAAATTTAATCGAAAGGAGGCGCCGCATGGACGCGTTTCTTGACAGGCTGTTCGACGATGATGCGATCTGGGAAAAAGCCATCGCCGGCGGCGCCGAAAAACACATCAAGACAAAAATTTTGGAGGACTTCACCGACCCGAATTATCGGGACGCCCTGAAATCCAGGATCCAGGACGGGAAGAAATCCATCAAGCCGCCCCACGAGGCCCAGGTCCCCAAGGACGACGGCACCATGCGGACCGTCTACGTCAACGCCGCCGAGGACCGGATCCTGTTCGCGGCGATCAACGAGGCCCTGTTCCGCTACTGTCCCGACATGGTCCACCCGTCCTGCATGTCCTATAAATCAGGCGTCGGCTGCGGCAAGGTTGCCCGGGAAGTGGCAAGATATATCAAGGCCAGCTGCCAAAGTCTCGACCACATCGGCTGGAAGATCGACCTGTCCAAGTATTTCGACACGGTCGACCGGAAATACATCGAACAGGTATTCGAAGCCGTCGCCTCGCGCCTCGGCCCGTCGGCATTGCTGACACTGTTAGATATTTATTACCACGACGACCGGCTCCAGGCGCTGGACGGGCACATGTTCGAGAAGTACACCAGCCTGCGCCAGGGCTGTGCCGTGGCGTCCTTCCTGGCGGACTCCGTCCTGTACCCGGTGGACGACGCCATGTCAAGGCTGGACGTTGGCTTCTGGCGCTACAGTGACGACATCCTGATCCTGGGACCCCATGCCGACGCCGCGTTCGAGGCATGCTCTGAAATGCTGAAAGACATGGGCCTGTCCATGAACCAGAAGAAGATCGAGCGGCTCACCAACGACAAATGGTTCACCTTCCTCGGCTTTTCCCTGCGTGACGGGGAAATATCCCTGTCAAAGAAACGCCTCGGGAACTTCCAGAAGGCCGTCCGGGACCGGACCATCGACGCCGCGCACCCCGCCGGCTCGGAAAAGGCCATGCCGCGGATCGCCTCGTGGCTTTACGAGAAGGGCGAATCCGGCTACGGCTACGCCGAAGGGATCCTGCCGGTCCTGACTTCGGTCCAGGACCTGAAGCAGATGGATGCCTACATCCTGGACTGCCTGCGCGCCTGCGACACCGGCCGCACGAAACTGGGCGGCCTGGGATATAACAAGTCTGGGAACGGCGGCGTGATCCAGCGCGGGCGCGGCCGCAACGTCACGGAAAACCGTAAAAAGCGCCCGCACATCGACGGCTATACGCCGCTTACCTATATGAGGTCCCTGTACCGGAACGCGCCGGCGGCGTACACCACGTATGCGAATCTGATGCTTGCCGGAAGCCGTGCCATGGGCATGGACGCCATGTAGAAAGGAGATATTGCCAAACATGAAATACCTTGGGAAACAAGTGAACGGCAGGGCCACCCGGGACAACTTCATCCGTTCCATGGACCTGGCCCTGCACAAGGACCCGGACGCCGCGCTGGACTGCTACTGCCGTTACTGGTTTTCCAGCACGCGCAAACAGTACCTGAACGACGCCCTGAACCACGTGGCCGAGAACTCCCTCTTCTGGCCCAAGCGTGCCTTCACGGACATGGTCGACGAGATCGTCATGTCCATGTCCGGCACCGGGGTGGATGAGAAGGTCCTGGCCCGTGACGCGGACCGGCTATGCGCCCGTTTCACCCTCTGGGCGTCGCCCCGGAAGTCAAATAAGCCGACCCTTGAGAACGTCCGCCGGGACGTGAAGGCGTTCGAGGCCAAGTACAGGTATTCCTGCCCGGACACCTACAAGTCCTGCTGGATGAACACCGGCGCCTTCGTGACCCTGTCCTACGGGATCAAATACGAGGGCTTCCTCATGCCGAAATGCTCCACCCCGGAACAGTCCCTCTCGCTGCTCAAGAAATGTGCCATGGAGGTCGTGGCCGACATGGACCACACCGTGGACGACCGGCTCTTCCGGCTCTGCCATGCGCTGTACACGCAGCGGCTGAACGCCGTTCCCGGTCTGAACTGACGGCATAAAAAACCAGCGTCTCGGCTGGAAAGAAACCGGCAAGACGGCCGCACGCGTCCGCCCCATAGGATAGAGGGGGGCGGACGCGTTAACTTCGGAAAACGATTGAATGGACCAATTCCGGGCCGGCATTGGGGATTGGCGATGAAAAGCGCCACCTCGGCCGCGTTCCGCTTTGCGTTTACCGTTGTACTTGCCCTGCAGTATAGCCACGAGACAGGGCCGGACTGCCGGAAAAAAAAACAATGATAACACCGCATTCCCGGCGCAGGGAGTGCGGCGCAGGCGTGCGTCTTCCTCCGGATCCCTGCGGGACCGGAGGAAGGAAGCGAAATAAGACGGGGGTCAGGCCCGGATCCGGATACCTGGGATGCGCATTCCAGCCTCCCCTTCAGGATTCGGGATAATTAGACTCCAAACGGTCTCTGGGTGACAGATAGTCACGTGGATCTGGGGACGTAGGCGTCTGACCTGTACAGGTATGGCCACTGGTGCCTCAAGGCGCCGATGGCGAGCTCATCTCGAAACCATGGTGTGGACGAAGAATCCATGATCATGGAATCTGACGTCCGGTCAGGTCGCTAAGGACCCAGTCACAGATCTACCTGCGCGCGGCACTGAGTGTGACAGCCGCGGGATATCCCGGAGATCACTGGTTGTGATCACGGCCGTAAGGACGGATTACCAGCTGGTGCGGATCCGCAGTGCGAAGGCATGCTCGTCCGGCAACCCGGGTGACGAACATGTTCGTAATTATTACGAACAACGTACGAATAACGCCTGGGATGGATTATTGCGAACCAAATGACATGCATGTCAAGCACCTAGGTGCCCACTGAAGTGACGGTGGTCGGCAACGTTGAAGACGTCTCGTGGCTCAAGGCCCCGAGTGAGCTGAGCTGAAGGCAGCAGGATACCGGTGACCTGAGGGCTCGCCAGACTCGGTCTGCAGTACTCGTGCCTGGCAGGCTTAAATCCGACTGATCAGTCAGCGACCTCCGGGTGCAGCAATGCGTGGATCCGCGGAAGCCGGCCTGGCGAACGCTGTGATGAAGACGGCATTCCGTGCGGGCACGCACTCCAGTTGCTCTTCGGATACCTAAGGTACCTGCAAGAAGACGCGTCTCCAGCAGAGCTGAGGAGTATAGTGCACTGAAGGGACTTGCAGTCGACATCGCGATCGAGATTCCAACGATGCCAGCTGGTCGACGATCATGATCATGATCATGCCGGCAGGGTACCCTGCCGTACGACACTGGTTACCTGGAGAAGCTCAGGCTGCCAGATGCTGTGGATCCGGATCTCATGAGACATGCTTACCAGGCAGGCTCCTGGATGAACGCGTAGCGCTGCGAAGATCCTGATGATCATCAGAACCACGCGGTGGCTTCGCGATACAGCTGTCGTCCGATGAGGCCTACAGCAGTCCAGGGTCCTTTGGCGTCGAACTCGTTCCAGGATCCTCTCTTCAGTGTCATCGTTGATGTCGAGATCATCCTCCTCAGGACGACAGGTTCGAAACCAAGCTCCGGACTCAAGCTCCGCGGGCCGCATCGATGGACCTGCTTCCCAAATCCGTCGCTGGAACCCGGGATGGTCACCAATCATGAAATCCTCGATCCCAGTCCAAGTTCCCCAATGTTGTTCTTTCTCTCCGCCCTTTCCGAATTTTCGCTATGAATCAAGGTAAAACCATGCGTCATGCACGAACGCGCCGCACAAAATCACAGGCTCGTATGACAATGCGGGCCTCATAGGAGGAATATTGCCATGCCTTTCGACTTCAGAAATAATCAGAACCAGGCTCCCGGTTCCATGCCGCCTCCGGGTGCCGTAACGCCTGCCCAGGCGGCCCAGGACGCCTCCGGCGTCACCGAGCTCCTCATCGACTACAACAAGAAGTTTGCCAAGGCCATGCCCGTCAAACACCGCGACCACGAGGTTTTCCAGGTCGTCTCCCAGCTGATGATGTCCAAAAAGTCCTGCTCGCTCCTTGTGGGCGCCCCCGGCACCGGTAAGACCGCCATTGTCGAGGAGATCGCCCGGCTCATTGCCATGAAAAGCCCGTACACGTCCATGCTCAACGACTATACCGTCTACGAGCTGCCCCTGTCCAGCCTCATGGCCGGCACCAGCTTCCGCGGCCAGCTCGAAGAGAAGGTCCGCTCCGTGGTCGAGTACTGCGAGTCCAACAAAGTCATCCTGTTCATCGACGAGATCCACCAGCTCTGCGGCGGCCATGGCTACGACAGCGTCTCCCAGATGCTCAAGCCTGCCATGGCCCGCGGCGGCATCAAGATGATCGGCGCCACGACCCTGCAAGAGTCCAAGTCTTTATTAGAAGACCCCGCCTTCAACCGGAGGTTCAACAAGGTCCAGGTCTGCGAGCTCTCCATGGACCAGACCCGTGACATCATCGAAACGGTCACCATGCCGGCCCTGGCGTCCCACTACGGCGTCGGCTTTGCCAACGGACTGGCCATGAAGGTCGTCCAGGCGGCGGAAAAGTCCAAGACCATCACCTGCCACCGTCCCGACAATGCCATCACGCTGTTGGACCAGGTCTGCGCCAGCACCCTGCTGCAGCGTAACGCCAACATCATGACCTGCACAGACGACGCCCTCAAGCAGCACATGCAGTCGACGCCCCTGGTCATCAACGCGGCCCACGTGGAGAACTACAATAAGGGCCAGGGCTTCACGGTCCCCGCGGATTTCGACGCTGTAAAGGATAAGATCTTTTTCCGGGACGACGTGATCGACCACCTCTATGAGACGGTCAGCGACTACGTCCGTTTCGACGCCCTGTTCCCCACCGGCAAGCCGTTCCGCATTGATATCAAAGGCGACCCCAAGTCCGGCCGCACCACCCTGGTCCAGCAGGCTGCCGCCCTCATCGACGAGCAGCCGGTGTACCTGGACCTGGCGGACTATTCCGACGCCCCCAGCCTGAACAGAATTATCGGCTCGCCCATGGGTTACGTCGGCTCCGACTCCCGCCAGGAGATGCCCTTCGACATCGTGGAATCCAACCCCAGGAAGATCATCATCCTCGACAACATGGACAAGGGCCACCCGGTCGTCCGCGACTTTTTCGAGTCCGCCATGGGGACGGGACTGATCAAATACGCCGACAACCGGACCGTGGACATCGGCAAATGCATCGTTTTCTGTGTTTCCGAGGATTCCGACCAGTCCCGTTCCATCGGCTTCGCCGCACGCCGTGACCCGGTCTCCCAGACGAAGATCTCCATCCGCGCCCTGTCCGCATCCGAAATGGTCGACGGCGCGGAACGCATGGTCCGCGGCATGGTGGCGTCCATGAAGGCCGAGCACTCGAAATACGCGTCCATCCCGGACGACCTCGGCATCCCTGACGAGGACAAGCTCCGCATCGCCAGCCCCGCCGACATGGCGCCCGTGGCGCGTTCCGTGATTTTGTCCAAGATCTGATTGCGGGCGGCCGCCGTCTATGTTATCATAAATGGCGGCCGTCTTTCAGGATCCCAGAAAGGAAAACAGATGACGAAGAAACCAGGATTTCTAAAAAGACTCGTGAACCGGCTTCGCCCCGGCGTACATCAATTATCGCTCCAGGAGCAATGGGCAATCGACGACGGCCTAAACGAACAGGTAAGCCGGATCGTGCACTCCCAGTGCTTCACCTGCGAACACCGGATCCCCTATCACTTTCAGAACTGCATGCAGTACAAGAACAACGAAAAGCCGGAAGCCATCCTGATGGCCAAGGCATTCAACTGTCCCTATTACGAAAAGGAAAAGGCGCCAAAGGTCGACGAGGAAAAACTCAAGATCAACTGGTGACGGAAAGGACAGCCAACATGAACAAATACGGCGAATGTAAATGCGGCACCCCGCTCGTTCCGATTTTCTTCACGGAATTCGAGTACGCCCAGACCAGCATGGGCATACGATATAAGACAGGTCGCCACCGCAGAGCCGTGTCACATCTGTTATGCGAGAACTGCGGCCGGCAGTACCCGATCGACGACAGCTTCGACGGGCCGTGGGAGGGCTGAGATGTGAAAAACGGCATCCATGAATGCTGGTTCTGTGGCTCTGACAAGACATATGTCGACTCTCACGCTACCAGGCTGCGTGGCACAGAGCAGAACTACATTTCCCAAGTCCGCTGCCGCTCCTGCTGCGCACGCGGCCCAAAGGTAAATTTTACGGTCACGGTTGAACCCGGCTACCCGGACCTGGACCGCACGGACCCGGAAAGCGCCGTTTCAAAAGCCGACAGGCAGGCCATCGAACGCTGGAACAAAACAACGATCACAAACACAGAAAAGAGATGAGAACAATGCCGAAAAACTGGTTCGAGTATCTCGACAAGGATACCCTGGAACTGGCCATCGCCCTCACAGGCAAGGCGGAATCGCTCCGCCACCAGGGGCACACGATCTACCCGCCCCAGGACAAGATCTTCCGGGCCCTTGACGAGACGCCCGTGAAAAAGTTAAAAGTCGTCCTAGTCGGCCAGGACCCGTACATCAACCCGGGGCAGGCCGAGGGCCTCTGCTTCTCGGTCACAAACGGGACGCCGGCCCCGCCCAGCCTCCAGAATATCTTCAAGGAGCTGGTCTCCGACACCGGCTGCCCGTACCCCACGACCACATCCCTACTCCCCTGGGCGCGCCAGGGCGTGCTGCTCCTGAACACGACCCTCACGGTCGAGCGCGGGCAGAGCAACTCGCACGCAAACTGGGGCTGGGACAGGTTCACCCACCAGATCTTCAAGGTCGCGGCAAGCCTGGAAAAGCCCGTGGTGTTCATCGCCTGGGGCCGCAGCGCCCGCGACGCACTGGCCGGCCTGCCGGTCCAGGACCCGAAGCGGAACAAGATCCTGATCACGTCACCGCATCCGTCGCCGTTCTCCGCCGACAAGGGTTTCTTCGGCTCGAAGCCCTTTTCCAAGGCCAACCGGATGCTGGCCATGATGGGCGTGTCGCCCGTTGATTGGAGGCTCCCCTGATGCCTGATAGCAAAAAGCCGGGACGGGCCAGATACGAGCATGCGAAGTATGAGATCTTCCGCATGCTTTGGCTCATGTCCCATGGCTATACTCTGGAAGACCTGGTTACCGCGGTCCTGGAATACCGCGAGGAAGCCGATGGCCAGGCCGACCCGAAAGACCTGTTCCGCGAATGGGAACTTGAATCCGGATTCGGCAGCGAGATCTGGCCCTGTTTCGAAGAATTTCAGGACGCCGACGAGGCGCTGACCGACTTTACGCCGTTCCAGGCGGCAATCGACCGAATCGCGAGAAAATTATAGGAGGAATGAATATATGCCGATCATCTTGGAAGATGCCGGTACTGCCGTTGCCAGGCAGGCCGCCGCGGGGCCCCAGTACAGCCCCAAGGACTATAACTCTGTTTTGACCGGGAACGGCGTGAACCAGGGGCTGTTGCGCTCGACGCTCCTCGCCGGGGGCAGCGACGTCGTGTCCCAGAACGCCGTTTCCATCCTGATGGCCGACCGGTACGAGTGCGAGAACCGCGCCCACCACGTCCATGACGACCTCAGGAACTACACCACCCTCTGGCAGGACATCTCGCTCTGCTCCGGCTACGCGACGGCCCAGAACGGCGTCCCTGCCCCGCTCTGCGCCATGACGGACCATTTTGCCACGTTCGAGCGCCCGTCCGACGGCCAGGTCGTGACCTACCGGTCCCGCCTGTTCCTGAACAGGATCTACGTCTACAAGGCCGCAACCAACTACGTCCTTGGCTATTACACCCTGATCGTCGCCGAGGAGGGCATGCCCACCAACAGCTGGATCGAGAAGTTCGACGGCCTGTACGTGAACGGCCCGCGTCCCAAGGACCCGATCCTGGACATGTACACGAACGCGTTTAACAAGATCAACGCCTTCATGGTCAAAAACGGCTACTCGGTGAAGACCGACGACTCCGCCAACCTGGCGGCGGCGGACAACGCCCGCAGCATGTACGACCTGATCATGTCCGAACTGGCGCTGATCAAGACCCAGGGCGACCTGAAGAAGGCCCTGCAGGCCGCGTCCGCGGCCGGCTATCCGGTGCTGGCCTACGCCAACCGGATCCTGAACCTGGTCAACCTGCCCTTCGCCCTGTACCAGACGGACGTCATCGACGTCATCAACGCCCGGACCCGCGACGAGGCCACCCAGCTCAAGAATGCCAATATGTCCCTGTCCCTGGCCGACACCCTGAGCAACATGCAGGGCGCCATGACGGCCCAGATCCCGGAGCTCGTGGGCAAAAAGTACACCACCAAGGCCATCACCCTGACCACCGAGCAGATCGCGGCCATCGAATCGCCCTCCCGCATCACCATCGTGGCGGCCGGCGCCGGCACCGGGAAGTCCTCCTGTATCATGCACCGTCTGGCCTTCATGGAGGAGAACGGCTGCGACATGAAGCAGACCTTCGTGCTGAGCTTCACCAAGGCCGCGGCGGGGCACATCAAAAAGAACTTCCGGGACTGCAAGTCCAGCACCATCGCCGAGTTCACCCATTCGTTTGTCAATGTGATCCTGGACGACGGCAGCGGCACCCGCGTGGACATCGTGGCCCATTCGGATTTTGTGCAGAAGCTCAAGATCCGCATGGACGACCTGGTGAACGCGAACATCCTGCAAACCAGCACCGTCAAGGCCCTGCAGCAGTTCGTCAACTACTGCGACAACATCGATACGTGCCAGCCCCAGCTGCTCAACATGCTGGACACCGGCCTCAACCCTGAGGCGGCAAACCTGCTGAGCATCCTGAAGATGCTGCACTGCACGTCGCTGGAACTGGACCCCATCGTGTTCCACACCCAGCTGTCCGTCCTGAAGCCCAACATCGAGCACATCGTCATTGACGAGAGCCAGGACTCCAACCGCTTGGAGTTTCTGACGATGTTAAAAATGGCAATGTTGAACGACATCAGTATCTATTGCGTGGGTAAGGCATAATTGCCCACCTTAAACCCTACTAACTGCGGGAAACCGACATGTGAGAGCATGTAAAACGCACCCGGCACCGCGCTGTTCTGGAAACAGAACAGGCAGCACCATGGATAACGCCATGGGGACGGTAAAAGCCCGGAAAAAGCGGCGGCAATCACGAAAACGCAGCCAGGTGCCGTAACGTAAAGACGACGGAACAAGGTTCATCGACTGTCGAAAGCTATAAATCCATAAGAGCCGGAAACCCGGCAGGATTGAAAATAAGGACGGATGAAAATCCGCCGCGAAGCAAGTAGAGTAGCGCCCGAAAGCATGATCGGGTCAGCACCAGGCTGAGATTAGGCCTGGGTCAGCCTGTCAAAGCAAAACGAAGGGCTTGTAGGTCTTGACAAAACCGATATTTTTCGGTAAAATAAGACATACAAGATGGTATAGTCAGCAACATGGAGAACGGAGGAAAGTCATGCAAACCTCAACGCAGATAAACAGAACACACAGCATCAACGAGCACTACTTTGACAAGATCGACACACAGGAAAAAGCCTATTGGCTTGGGTTCCTCTGGGCCGACGGCAGTATCAGCAAAACGGCAAAACGTGCCAGCGGACCGAACCGCATTCGCGTCACCCAAAAATGGGATGAGCGCGAACATCTCGAACGGTTTCGCGAAGCCATATCTGCCGACAATGAAATCGTTCCAGTGTACCATGAAAGCGGGCACACGGTCGCCCAGTTGGACATCAACTGCCGTCCATTATGCGAAGCGCTGCAAAAACTCGGATATGGGCCAAAAAGCATACGAACACACATTCCGAAAATCCGAAAAAACCTGATGAACCACTTTGTGAGAGGGTATTTTGACGGAGACGGGTGCCTGTCCGTATATGTCCAGAAAACAGCCAGATCCGACATCCAGCGTCAGGAATGGTCGCTCACTGGCGACAAAAAACTCATGCGGGAATTCAAAGACCTGTTGTCACATGAAGCTGGAACGACGCCAACCGTGGCGATGAAAGGGTACAAAAAGTCGCCCAAAACGTCATCTCTCCGGTACGGTAAAAAAGCTGACATCAAACTCCTGTACGATTACCTGTACAAAAACGCTTCTGTTTATCTCGATACAAAACATGAGAAATTCATACAGTTCTTCTCCAGACAAGCGTCAAAACGGATTGTGCCCAGACGTTGTATGAATTCCGGGACGCGGACCCCCGCATCCTGAATAACCTGACCAAGCTGTTCAACACCTTCGACCTCAGCATCAACCACCGTTCCACCCAGATCATCCTGGACGTGGCGAACCTGATGTCCAGCACCATGTCCACCCATAAGACCACCCTGCGGGCCAACCAGGTCATGCAGATCACCAAGCAGGCGGTGGACGCCACCGTGACCATGAACACCTACGACAAAGTCACGGATCCCGACACGATGAAGATCCTGGATGACTGGCTGGAGCTCCGCCTCGGCCACGGCCAGAGCATCGCCGTCATCGCCCGCTCCGGGCAGGACGTCCTGAAGCTCTACGACTACCTGCACACCCGCTACGGGTCCCAGTACAACGTCCAGAACATCACGTCCCAGCGCCGGAACGACATCGTGATCCTGTCTGCCATCGGCCAGAACCTGCCCAAGTTCCTCCCGAACCCCGTGAAGGACTGGGGCGAGTTCGAGCGCGCCGTCCATGACGAGAACATCCGCATCAATGCTGCGGCCCGCGGCGGCAACCGGTACAACCAGAACGGCCCGACGGTGAACAAGATCACCCTGGACTGGCTGGCCGAGCAGATGGCCGACGGCCCGAAGATCGTGGCGGCCCTCAACGACCCCAACAAGCGCGACCAGGAAATCCGCCGGCTCCAGCTGTCCCTGCTGGACATGCAGACCGAGAAGAACACCCTGCTCCAGCGGGTCATGGACGCCAAGAACGCCAAGCTCAAGGAGCAGTCCGCAGACATCGTGGTCTGCACCGTGCACGGCGTCAAGGGCCTGGAGTACGACCATGTCGCCTGCTTCATCAACACCGAGGCGGGACGCAACACCTACTCCTCGTCCGATGAGAACAAGCGGATCGCCTATGTGGCGCTGACCCGTGCCCGGTTCACCGAGTGCGTGTTCTGCACCCGCGAGAAGCTGCTCAAGGACTTCGAGGCCTACCGCGCGTCCCAGCCCTGACCAACGCCCGGGGCGCCTGGTGATATAAGACCGGGTGCCCCGGCCACATTTTAGGAGGAAAAGAAGATATGGTACCTCTCAAGACCGCGATCCGGGAGCTGAACGCGGGCCATGTCGAGCTCATGTCCCGATACGGCAACTTCTGCACCACCGAGGGCGAGCTCGTCACGTACCTGAAGCGCCTGGAACGCTTCGAAGCCCTCGGGCTTGACCCGGACGACCTGCAGAAGCTCCTGCCCGGCCCCGTACCCGAAAGATTTGAAAAAGGACCCTTTACGGCGCTCCCCTGGGAGGCCCAGGTGATGTCCGCCCTGTCCATGGCCAGGAAGCTGGCCGCCGCCGTCAGCCCCGCGTACAGCCCCGCGCTCATCCGCGTGGAGAAACAGTCCGAGCACCCTGACGACTGGTACCTCTGGACCGTCCTTGCCGTAAAAAACGACGGCACCTACACCGTGTGGACCATGAACCTGTCGACGGGCGGGCTCTGCCACGGGCACTATGATATCCAAAACTGGCTCGACGCCTACTATGTCATGGACAACAAGCGCGGCCACCGGGAACCCGAGCCTCCCAAGGAGGACCAGACCATGTACCCGGACGCCATCGTCGGCATGAATGTGTACAACGGTACCGACGGCCACGACTGCCCGCTCGGCGGCGACATTTCAAACGACTGCGACGGATGCGCGTATTCCGGCGATTACCATTACGACTATGAAACGCGTGACTGCGTCCCGCGCAGCCACGACTGAGAAAGGAGGCAGCACCATGCCCGAAACACAGGCCCAGGAGGCGTTCGTGCTCACGCCGGAGAACTATTACTCCGAAAAGGCAAACGTCCTCTACCTGTCCAATTCCCTGTTCAAGTCCGTCTACGGGATGCCGGCGGCGCCGTATCCCTGCGAGGCGGCCGCCCTGCTCGGCGAGAAGGAGCGCACCGAGGCCCTGCTCATCGGCGGCTACGTCGACGCCGCGTTCGAAAGCGACGACGCGTTCAAGAAGTTCGTCGAGGAGAACGAGTCCGACCTGAAGCTCAAATCCGGCAAGGGCTTCTACCAGTTCGTCAAGGACGCGGACAAGGCCATCGCCCGCGCCAAGCGCGACCCGGTGTTCATGTCCTATCTCTCCGGGCAGCACCAGGCCGTCATGACCGGCGAGATCGCCGGCCACCCGTTCAAGATCAAGATGGACGACTACCAGCCCGGCGTGCAGATCACGGACCTCAAGTACGTAAAATCCGCCCAGGAGGAGTTCAACGAGTTCCTGAAGCGACGCGTCACGTTTGTCGAAAACTACGGCTACGACATCCAGGGCGCCATCTACCGGGAGATCGTCCGCCAGAACACCGGCCTCGTCCTGCCGTTCAACATCGCCTACATCACCAAGGAGGACCCCGTCGACTTCGGCGTCGTCACGATCCCCGATGAGATGCTGAACGAGGCCCTGGAGTTCGTCGAGCTGTCCCTCACCGCCCGGCCCATGGCCCAGGTGCGCCAGGCCCCGCACCGCTGCGGCAGGCGCTCCTGCAAATTCTGCCGCGACCAGCAGGTCCTCAAGGGACCGTACACCTACGAGGAGTTCGAGGCCCGCGCGAGGACCTGACACACGAACTTATGTTCTTACAGAAAAATCGCATGTCCTGGAAATAATCACCGTCCAACAGGGATTATTTTTGAAATACCCCTTGAAAAAATGCAATAGATGTGCTACGATGGTAGGGCGCGGATATACCGCCGGAAAGGAGGCTGGAGGACATGCCGGCCGAGACTTATGCCATCATAGCCAAGGAAGAGACGGACGCCGTGGCGGACATGATCCGCCGCGGCGAACTCCGCTTCGACCCGCTGTGGGTGGAGGAATGCCTCATGAAGAGGATCCGCACCCGCGTGACCGTTTATAACGAGTCGCACAGCCACGACAGGAAGATCATGTTCAAGCAGACGATCTCCGAGGAGTACGTCGTCACGCTGGTCGACGCGGCGCTGGATTCCGACCCGTACCAGACCCGAGAGGAGCTGCTTTCCGAGCCGGGCCGCCTGGAGGCGATGTGCCTGGGGCTGAACGGGAACCTTCTCTGCTCGAACCTGAAAAACATCCGCCGCAAATTAGAAAAGCCGGTGGCACAGACATGACCATGCCGAAAATACCGAAAGAAAGGAGGGGATTCGGGAGTTGGAAACGATCCAGAGGATCACCCAGGAAGAGACGACCGCTGTCGTCAACAATCTGAAGGTAAACCCCAGCAAAGATTACCTGGCGATCGAAGAAGACCTGATGAAGCGGATCAAGGTCCGCGTCATCAACGCAAACAACGCGAGCTCACGCGGCGACCCAAAGATCCAGTGCCCGAAATACCTGAATTTCGGACAGGTGGCGGAGATCCTGAACGCGACGATGATCATCCGCGTCATCGAGGACGGTGACAGCGGCACATCGATCCTCGGGGTCTACAACGAAGCCGAAGGCATCTACAAGACAGACCGCCAGGAGCTCTACCAGGCCGCGACCATGATGAACAATACGCTGAACAAGCGGGACCTGGACGAGATGGTGAGCCGCCTGATGCTGATCTGCGAACACGTGCCCATCAACAGCGACCGCGACCTGATCGCCGTGAACAACGGCATTTTTAACTACCAGACCAAAAAGATCCTGCCTTTTGACCCGAAATACGTGTTCCTGTCCAAGTCCGCCGTGGACTACGTCCAGAACCCCGTGAAACCGTCGTTCCCTGACGGCTGGGACGTGGACGCCTGGCTGCGCGACATCTCCGTGGACGACCAGGTATGCCAGCTCTTATGGGAAACGGCTGGCTCCGTCCTGCGGCCCTATGTCAAATGGAACAAGACCGTATGGCTGTTCTCGACCATCGGGAACAACGGCAAGGGAACCTACTGCGAACTGCTCCGCAACCTGCTTGGGAACAAGTCCTATACCAGCATCCCGCTGTCCGACTTCTCCAAGGAGTTCGCGCTGAGCCCCCTGATCGGCAAGCAGGCCGTCATCACGGACGAGAACGACGTCGGGACGTACATAGACAAGGTCGGCAACCTGAAGGCCGTTGTCACGGGCGACGTCATTACCATCAACAAGAAGTTCGAACAGCCTGTAAACTACCGTTTCCACGGAATGATGATCCAGTGCCTGAACGAATACCCCAAGGTCCGCGACAAGTCCGACTCGTTCTACCGCCGGCAGATCTTCGTGCCGTTCAACAAGTCCTTCACGGGACGCGAGAACAAGGCGATCAAGAACGAATACCTGCACGACAAGCGGGTCCTGCAGTACGTCATGCACAAGGTCCTGAACATGGATTATTACAACCTCTCGGAACCTGACGCGTGCGTGCACGCCCTGGACGACTACAAGGAGATCAACGACCCGATCCGCCAGTTCTGGTCCGAAATGGAGACGGAATTCGCGTGGGACCTCGTCCCGTACCCGTTCCTGTTCGACCTTTACAAGTCCTGGTACGAGCAGAACTTCCCGAAGGACCGCCAGGTGGCCAAGCTCAGCTTCATCAACTCGCTCAAGACGATCATCCAGCGGGAATCCACGATCTGGGAATGCGCCGACGACAACAACAAGAAGTACCGCGTCGGCACCAAGATGTCCAAGCCGGAACCGCTGATCATCCAGTACGAGCTGAAAAAGTGGGAATCCAAGGCCTATACCGGCAGGGACCCGAAAAGACGCTGCACGCTCGGGCCGGAAGACCTGGCCGCGTCGTACGCAGGGATCACCCGGAAATAAACCATAGGAGAGAATGCCAAAATGAATGAACCGTACCTTCTTGCCGTCACGGCGCTCCCCGATGCGGACGTCTGGCACGAAAAGGCCCCGGTGGATTTCAAGGATCCTGACCGGGCTCTATATCTGGTCCCCGTCACGCCCCGGATACTCTCCCAGGAGAGGGGGATGTACACCCCGGAGGAAGTGAAGGCAGATCCGGAACTGATCAAGTCCGCCATCGCGAACACGCGCAAGAACCGCCTGCGCCGCAACATGGAGAACGACTTCGTAAGCCTCCGTTCCGACAACACGCAGGTCCCCTGCGCCCCCATGTTCCTCATGGACAACCGGGAAGCCGTATTCAAGGCGCTGGCGATGGACCCCATGGACTACTACATCGTCTTCATCACGCTGGACGAAGTCCTGATGGCGGACCGCAACAAGTTCAAGCCGTCCATCATCCGGCGCATGGTGGACAGCATCAACAACAGGGTCGCGTCGCTGTATCCGAACGACACGCCGATCCTGTGCAAGGAGGTGTTCGAATATGGCCCAGACGGCCACTACCGGGAAGTGTGACCGGCAGAACACCCATGCGCGGCGCCTCGCGGAAGCGCAGCTCCGGGACCTGTTCAACACCTACGCCTGCACGGAAAACGTGTTCGTAAGGAGCATCATCGACCGGAACGTTGCCGCCGCGAAGGCGGCCATCCGCCAGGAAGTCCAGAGGGACCCCGGCGCCGCCGTCACCGTATGGACCGACGGCAGCTATAACGCCAAGGCCGGCACCGGCGGCGTGGGCATACGCATCGTGTCGGACGGCCGGACCATGACCTTCGGCCGCCGCGTGCGGGCGTCAAGCTCCGTCGACGCCGAAGCCTATGCCCTGGCCATCGGGATCTCCGTCCTGCTGGACACGTTCCCGGCCGTGAAAAACGCCGTGGTCCGGTACGACTGCGCAGCCCTCCCAGTATGCGCCGCCAACGTGGACGCGTATGCCGGGAAAGGGGCCCCGTACACGAACCTGCGGAGCGCCTTCAAGCGGGCGCGCCGCTCCGGGCTTTCGATCATGTTCGAGCACACAAAGGGCCACGCCCGGGACGGGAACCACAACGTTTGCGACATCGTGGCACGGCACTACTCCGGCATCCGCGTGACACCGGAAGAGTTCGACCGGATCAAGAATTTTGTCAACACCAAAACCGAAAGGAGGGACCGTAATGTCCCAACAAGCTAACCAGGCCAGTACCCGGGACGGGCGGCCCCTGTCCTTCTGGGACATCGAATCGCTGGCCAACATCTTCATGTTCGCCATGTACTTCCCGAAATCCGAAATGCTCTCCAGCGACAAGGCCGACCCCAAGGACTGGATGGTGTTCTTCTACCTGTTCGACGGCATGAAGCTGACCAAGGAACTGGGCCAGGTGATCCGCGACCGCGTCTTTGAGAAGAACAGGCAGCTGGACCCGGAAAGGACCGAGATCCGCTTCATGGACCTGTCCACGGAAAACGCCAACCGCCTGATCCTGGACTGGTTCAGCGTGGACAACAAGCGGGCCTTCGGGAAGGACTACGAAAACGACTTCCGGGGACTGGTTGCGAAACAGCATACCGACCTGGACCGCGACCTGCGGTTCCCGTACGTGATCGGCTACAATACCCAGAACTACGACTGCGTCATGATGGCCAGCTACTTCAACGAGACCTGGGGCTTTGCCGGCTCCGGCCGCATCCCGCGGTTCATGCCGACGGAGGCCGCCACCATGCGGCGGTTCAATAACATCCTGTTCAACGGCTACCGTGACAACATGAAGGACGCCCTGAACGAGTTGGAGAAGAACATCTACGAGAACATGCTCCGCACCGGCATCTACATCGACGCCGCGAAGGTCAACGACAAGATCTATAAAATGCCGTTGAAGCGCATCATGGGCATGATGGGTATGGACATCTTCGAGGACGAGGTCGTGAAGGGCGACGCCCCGGTCACCGGCCCGGACAAGATCGCCGACCTGTTCGCCTACAACGCGTCCGACTGCGTGAAACTGTCCATCCTGTTCGAGCACCCGGCGTACGCCGCACAGTTCCAGCTCAAGAAGGGGCTTCTGGACGCGTACCCCGACCTGGTCTTCAAGACCGAGGAGGACGGAAAGAAGTCCCAGAGGATCAACCGCATGCGGGCCGACGACACCAGCGCCAAGTTCGCGCAGCGGGTTCTCTGCCCCGACGGCTGGCTCAAGGACATCCCCGCGGTCAGCTTCGAATATCCCAAGGGCTCCGGGCGCAACGTCCTGGCGGAGACCCGTGCCTGGGCGGAAAAGAAATTCCGTGACCACCCCGAGATCATGGAAAAGTACCTCGGGCCCATCTTCGACTGGTACGGCGCCATCGAGGGCCGCAATTACGACGACTCCGAGCATTACGAGCAGGCATATCTGTTCGACGCGAAGGACCCGGGCAAGATCACCGACATCCCCATGCCCTGCACAGCCGTTCCGTACTTCAACGCCGACGGGACCCCGTCCCGCACCTACGTCAACTTCGGGATCGGCGGCATTCACGGCGCCGAATACAACCAGGAGAAATACCTCCAGGAGCTGGCGGCCTACGACAGGCGCATGGCCGAGGTCCTGGCGTTCACCGGACATTTCACCGAAGAAGAACTCAAGAAATTAAAGCCCACCGTGACGATCGACGGCGAAAAGTACAAGCGCTCCGACTATGTCACCCTGAGCAAGGACAAGGCCACCGGCGAGATCACGGTGAAGATCAAGTACCCGAAGCCCGTGGAGCTCTTCACCTTCAACAAGACCAAGACCGGCGGCAGCTGGCAGCTGAACAAGCGTTACGTCTGGTGTTCCGACGACGAGGTCGACCATGAGGACTTCACGTCCTACTACCCGTGCCTCCTGATGAACATGAAGGCCTACGAGAACCCGGCCCTCGGCGAGGACAGGTATGTCCAGCAGTTCCACAACAAGGGCACCTTCGGCAAGTATATGAAGGACCAGTCCCGGCCCAAATCCGAGCGTGACTTCTATAAGACCATGCGCGAGGGCACCAAGCTGATCCTGAACTCCGCCTCCGGCGCCTCGGACACTGCCTACGACAACCCGATCCGGATGAACAACGTCATCATCTCCATGCGGCTCATCGGCCAGATGTTCACCTGGCGTATCGGCCAGGCACAGACCCTGGAGGGCTTCAAGATCACCAGTACCAATACAGACGGCCTTTACGCCGTCTGCGACGCGTCCAACCGTGACCGCTGCCGCGAGATCCTGGCCCGGGAGGCCGCCGACATCGGCGTTGACATCGAGCCTGAGGAGATGCGGTTGGTGTCTAAGGACGCCAACAACCGCATTGAAGTATCGCTCAAAGGCAAGCTCCTGTCCGCCTCCGGCGGTGACACGGCCTGCTGGGACGGCCCCGTTCCGAACAAGGCGATCTCGCACCCGGCCATGATCGACCGCCTGCTGGTCGACTACCTGATCAAGTACAGCGTGAACCAGCCCTTTGACGAGATCCACGCGGCCGAGATCCTGGACGGCTACAAGCAGTCCCTGCCCCCGCTCAAGCTCCTCATGCTGTACCAACAGATCATCAACTCCATGGAGGGCAGCGTCCGGTACATCTTCGCCATGATCGACGGCAAAGTCCGGACGTTCCAGCACAACAACAGGATCTTCGCCATCCGCAAGGAAGGCGCCCACCTGTATATCGCAAACGGGCAGAACCGCGGCTCCGGTCACGACGACATCGCCGACCAGGTCCTCCGGGCCTACGGCGTGGACCCTGACCGCTACACGAACACCCGCGTCATCAAGATCTCCCGCATCGACCCGGAACAGAACATGTTCATCTACAACCGGGCGCTGGACGAGATCCCCGAGCCCGTCGCCAAAAGCCTCATCGACAACCTGGACGACGGGTACTATATCGAACTGCTGAAGAACGCGTACGCCAACTGGTGCAACGTCGCCGCGCACGACGGCACTGACGGCGCCAACGATGACGACGCTTCCGAAGACGACAACTGAATCACGAAAGGGGCGCCAAGATGGCAAGAAAACCGAGAACGTCGCAGCGTCTGAGGCGCTCCAGGCGCTGCTTCAACATGGTATGCGTGCTGATCCTGGTCAGCTGCGTGATCTCCGTCACGTACGCCGTGGCCCAGATCCTGCCGGACTACGGGCAATGGCTGTATGCCAAGCACGTGGAAACGCTGGACCTGGGCCCGGTGAACTGCCCGTCCTACCTGGCCATCGACATCGGTTACGAGGACGCGCCGCCGGAGAACGTACAGATCGAATTGGACGGGAAATGGGTCAAGGGCGTCAACATCTACGACGACGTGACGAACCATGTCATGCGGGCGGCCGTGGACCTTCCGAAGGAACACGACGGCCAGAACGTGACCCTCTCCCTCCGGCCCGCGTCCAACGGGAAGCTGACCTACGACATGCAGGTCCTGTCCTCCTACGAGTACATCTCCAGCGAGGCCGGGGCCATGGTCGATGAAAATGGCCACAAATGGTTCACCGTGAAGGCTGCCTACGACAACCTGCGCGAGGGCGGGCTCCTCCGGATCATGGCCTACCTGGAGGGCAACAGCTACAAGCCAAGCGTCTATAATTTTACGACGACACAGAACACGGCTGAAGTCTGCGTGGACCTGACAAAGATCATGGCCGTCCGCAGCGTGGAGGAGATCAAGGCCGACAGGCTGGTCATCTACATCGGCGCGGAAGGCACCGACGCGGACGGGAACGACGTGCAGGCCAACGACCAGTACGAGTTCCGGCTGAACCCGTACCCGAAATCGGGACAGGCGCCGGCGGACCAGTCATGGACGGAAACCTACCTGGACAGCGTCATGCCGCTGTGGCGGGAAAAATTCCCCGACTGGGTGGAACCCAAAGCAGAAACAAACACAGAAACGGAGGAACCTGAAGAAAATGCCCCTTCCCCAGATAACGCTGACGCCGGAACAGGAGGCTGAATTCCCGACGGACTCGCTCCAGGCGTTCGCAAAAGCATATCTTGACTTCCAGCGTTCCAGCCCATGTACCGCGAAAAAGGCGCGTTACGCCTATTTCACCGCCCCGAAGGCCGAGGACATGTGCGAGGACTACGTACTGTTCGGCCCGGACCGGGAACAGACGCACGCGGCCCTCATGCGCGCCTTCCGCGCCTGCCGCCAGCGGATGGACTTTGACCGGTATTTCAACGAAAAGCACGCGCAATATTTCGAGTCAAAGTCCATCCCCGGCCTTGTCGTCACAAAGGAGATGCTGGCCGGCATGAACTTGCTGCCGCCCGGCGTCTACGCGGGTAATTATTACAAAGAGAAGGACGCCCTGGCCAAATACGCCGAGGCCTGGATCTGCATGCGCTCGGCCCCGAAGGACATCCGTGACACCTTCGGCAACATCAGGCTCGTCCCGGAACTTTCCCCGTCGAAAGACCTGTTCTTCTGGTTCCGCCGGGAAAAGGCCAACGGGACATGGGACAAACAGAAGTTCGACACGGTTTTCGCGCCAAGATTCCTGCAGGAGATGCTGCAGGACGAACCGCTCAAAACCCTCCGGCAGCTGGAACGTGAATCGCGCACCAAGCCCATTGCGGTCCTGTGTACCTGCTACGACGAGAGCCTGTGCCACCGGAGCCTGATCCGGATGATCGTCGACCGGATGCGCCCGGAAGGATACCAGATAGGAGAACAAAGCCATGTATGACTATGAAAACCGCGACGCGGCCAAGAACACGGCGGCCGTGAAGCCCGAAAACAGCCTCGTGCGCCAGAAATTCAACGACCACAGGCTCAATATGGACGTGCTGAACGGCCGGGTGCGCCGCGTCAAATTATCGGACGCCCGGGAGGCCTGGAGCTACGGCCTGCCGGTCGGCGTCGTCCCGTCCGGCGGCTACGGACTCACCAACGACGACTTCGCGCCGTGGGACCCCTTGCCCGCCGGGACGTACCTCCCGTTCGACACGCTGGTGTTCGACCAGGACTGGGCCGGCGCGATCGCCGAGGCGGCCGCCGACGGCCTGCCCCGCAAGCTCACGGCTTACTTTGACAACCGGGAGCAGACGATGATGCACTTCCTGTTCACGGACCACTCCAACCCATATTTGTACCGGGGAACGGTCTCTGACTGCATGCGTGAGATCCGCCAGTGGAAGCGCCGTTACAGGATCGTGTTCCAAAAACGGGACGGCAGGATCTGTTACTACGAACTCACGGAAAAGTAATGCGAAAGGAGGGACCGGAACATGCTGCAGCAGCCGGATATCGGGCGCATCCCGCAGCCCGTGCGCATGGCCATGGAGCCATATCAGATCAAATGCTGGGACTTTATCATTCAGCACAATAAGTGCGGCGTGTTCCTGGACATCGGCTATGGCAAGACCCTGACGACACTGGCCGCCATCGCGGCCCTGGACTGCCGGAACGTCCTCATCGTCGCCCCGAAGGCCATCGCCCGCACCACCTGGCACGCCGAGGTCAAGAAATGGGGCTTCCCGTTCCAGTGCTATTCCATGGTGGAGCGCGTCAACCCCAAGACCGGGAAGAAGATGATCATCCCATTAAAAGATCTGAAGCCCCTCTACGAAGCCATCCCGCAGACGCCGAAAGGCGCGACCTATGTCTTCATCACCACCAGGGACCGCATCAGCGACCTTTCCGAGTGGTGCATCCAGAACCGCGTCTGGCCCTTTGACTTCATCGTCTGCGACGAGTTCCAGAGCTTCAAGGGCGGCAAGACCCAGCGCACCCAGGCGATCATCGACCTGGCCGCACACACGCCCCGCCTCGTCGGCCTCACGGGCACGCCGATGCCGAACTCGCTCGAAGATATCTGGAGCGAGATCCGGATCCTGGACGGCGGCCAGCGCCTGGGGCGCTATATCACCCACTTCCGGAACGACTATATGCACTCCACCATGGTCGTCAACGGCCACGCCGTCGGCTGGAAGCCGAACCAGGGGGCCATGGACACAGTCTTCGCCAAGATCAGCGACATCGCCATCTCCGTCCACGCCGACCTGGGGCTGCCGCCCATGAGGGTTAACGACGTCCGCGTGCCGCTCCCGAAGGACGCCATGGACAAATACAACAAGCTCAGGACCATGCGGGTATTCGACCTGGAGGAGATCGACCCGTTCGCCGGCTTCCGCACGTCCGACGGGGAAACGCTCCTGACGCCTGCCAACGCGGCCGTCCTCGCAGCAAAGCTCCTGCAAATGGCTTCCGGGACCATCTACGACCAGGACCACAACGTCTATGAGATCCATAACCAGAAGCTGGCCATGACCCAGTATTTGATCGACAACACCGGCGGCAACGTCCTGATCGCCTACCACTTCCAGTGCGACAAGGACCGCCTGCTGAAGACCATCGACCCGGGCCAGGGCAACAAGATCGTCTGGTTCGACGGGTCCGAAGAA
This sequence comes from uncultured Oscillospiraceae bacterium, assembly GCA_947626585.1. Classification (GTDB taxonomy): domain Bacteria; phylum Bacillota; class Clostridia; order Oscillospirales; family Oscillospiraceae; genus RUG626. The sequence goes on along the minus strand of CANQSU010000001.1, from coordinate 24,078 downwards.
ATGAAGGACGCCTGGAACCGCGGCGAATACAAAGTAATGCTCCTGCAGCCGGCGTCCAACTGCCACGGTATCAACCTGCAGGAGGGCGGGTCCACCCTGATCTGGTATTCGATCCCCTGGTCGCTGGAACACTACCTGCAGACCATCGGCCGCCTGTACCGAAAAGGCCAGAAACAGCCGGTCGTCATCCACCGGATCATCGCCCAGAACACGTTCGACGAAGCCGTGGCAAAAGGGCTCGCCCAGAAAGACTTCGGAAACGAGGCCCTTCTGGAGGCCGTCCGGCGCGAACTGAACAGATAACTCTTGAAAAGGGGGATGAATCATGTTATGATAACACAAAGCTCGGTCCCGCAGTGGCCGCACCCCCAGTACGGCGTCCATACGGCCGTGCTCCGGGACCCGGAGGACGACTTCGAACAGCGGTACTGGGACCTCCTGCTCCCGCTCGTGAACCGCCAGTGGCGCCGGTCCAATCTGGGGATAAAATACCCGGAAACGCATTTCTGCGCCCTGGAGGAACCGAAGACCATGGCGGAGGGCTTCGGGGCGGTGCCGGCCGTTGTATTGAGATCAACGCCGGATGCCAACTGGGCCGGCCTTGAAATGCTCCTGAAGAACAACTGGTGTGAAACACTCGTCTCGCAGGACGGCACGACTGCCATCGTCAGCCCGTTTTATGAATGGGGCCTCGCCGATTTCTGGGAACAGGGCTTATATGACAAGTAAGGAGGAAAACCCGTGACAGACGCTGAAAAAGAACAGATCAAAAAAGCGTACGCCATTGTCGACGCGTTCCGGAACATGGTCCGCGGCGACATCCAGGAGAAGACCGGCACGCTCTATATGGACGGGTCGTTCCAGGGCCTGGAGTCCGCGTCCGGCCTGCTGGGCAGGCTCATCGACGAGCAGCCGTACGAACGCCTGACCATCTCGGTCCAGGAGACCAGGGACATGCTCTCAGACGCCGCGACCGGCATCCAGCTGGCCGGGGCCAACGCCGTGGAAAACTCAGAACTCGAAGAGGCCTGCCTCTCCCTGGAGTCCTGCATCTACGCCATCCTGAACATGACCTGGGGCGGCGACGTGACGGCGGACGCGTCCATCGAAAAAGTACTGTCGGCGTCAGAATACGCCCTGGAGATCGTCACCGGCCTAGAGAACGCCGGGCGGGAGTCCTTCTCGCCCATGCTCCTGAACCAGTCCGGCGACAACCTGTACGACAGGCTGCCCGACATCCGGAAGGCGTTCGAGGCGCTGCGGCCCCGGTACGACCCGGACAAAGCCGAGAATGGAGGTAACGGCAACACATGAAAGACCTGAACAAACCCGACGCGCCGAAAAAGCCGAAGACCGGCTGGCGCAAGAAATGGGACGAGATGTCCCCCGAGAAGAAGGACCAGGTAAAAACCAAAGCCATTGGCGGCATCCTGGTCGCCATCATCGCCGTATTCCTGATCCGGCAGTTCCTGCCGTCGGCGCCGGCGACGCCGCAGCAGCCGGACCAGCCCGACCAGACGCAGGAGACCCAGGCCCCGGAACCCGGCCAGATCACCGAACAGACGGATGAGGACATCTTCAACCGTGCCAACATCCAGCCGGACAAAAACCCGGACCAGCAGGGCCAGAACGACAATTATGAAGATACGGGCGGCACGTCCTACTACATCGTGGAGCCCGGCGAGGAACACAACCGCATCGCGCATATGTACGTGCCCGCCTCATACAAGGCCAATCCCGTCACGGGCGGCGTCCAGATCCTGATGGCCGACAAGGACCCGGCCGTGACCGGCACGGAGCCGCTCCTGTTCCACTGGACGCGCCAGGGCTGGTACCACTACGTGTTCGACAACGGCTACTACGACATGATCGCCGACGGCGGCGCCACCGGGTTCAAAAAGTACGATTACACCCTGGTCGACAAATACATGACCTGTGACCTGAACGGCAACCCGTGTGCCGTGTACATCGTACATCTGGACAAACTTTCCGAAGATGAAGAATATGCTGAGTTCCAGGACTACACGGCAGAATATATCATCCTGGACAAGCCCAATGAGGCAGACCGGTACTTCGTAGGCACGGCTGACAATTACGCCGTCCAGGAGCTGTTCACGCAGCGCTACCCGGACATCCAGTCCCTGGCCCGGGCCATTTATCCCGAATACAACGGGCACCCGGATGCCGGCGGCAAGACCCTGCCGGAACCTGAACAAGCTGAACCCACCGTTGATGACGGTGAGGAGACCCCGCCCCCGGACGCGGTGATCGACGATCCCACGGTCCCGGAAGCGACGGGATAAACATCTGTGGCCCGGCCCAGTGCCGCGGCCATAGGAGCTTCGCCACAAGCTCATTACCCATACGGCCGAAAACCGCCCGCGGACAGGCAATCCGGGGACGGACGGAAGGCACTCTCCTATGTGCCGGGGTTCGATTCCCCTGACTCGGTCTCCCAAGGGTAGAAAAGGAAAGGCTGGATGCCTGGCGCAAACCGGGCGTCCGGCCTTCCTGTTTTTATGGGAAACAGCCGTGCACGTCGCTGACGCGCCGCGCACGGCCCATAGGTGTGTGCCGGAGAAAACCGAAAATAGGAGGAAACGAAATGCAAGCATCCATGACCGTCCGCGCCGGGCGCCGCGCACAGACGCCTACCCTGCCCCGCAGGGTCCGGAAGTTCATTTCCCGCAATGCTGAAACCATCGTGGTCACCGTCATATTCCTTATGGGCCTGGCCGTCGGCGTCCTGCTTGCCAACGGCGCGCACTGGCTCAGCGACCGCAACGCCATGAACGACTACGGCCGGGAGCTTCGCTACGCCGAGTACGAAGTCCGGTCCGGGGACACCTACTGGTCCATCGCCAAGGACCTCTTCGTCCTGAACCCGGAATTCACGGACATTCGCCAGTACGTGAACCTGCTCCAGAAAACGAACCGGAGCTTCGACTACATCCGCCAGGGGCAGACGATCCTGATCCCCTACTACGCCGACCCGGACACGGGTCTGGACGCCGTGATCCAAGCCTACGAAAAATACATAAAACCGGAGGAATAAAAATGATCGTTGAACACTATACGGTCACGCTGCACAGCACGCCCGCGTACCGCCGCCGCATGATGGCAAAACGCCGCGCCCTCAGGCGGCGCCGCATCATGGCTGCCATCATGGCCGTCGCGGCGACTGCCATGATGGCCGTTGCCGGGATCATGATCGCCGACAGCTTCCATGCAAATCCCGTGTATGCCATGACGTCGGATGACATCCCGGTCGTCGAGCCCTGCCCGATACAGCCGGAAGACGTCACGCCCATCACGATCGTCAGTGAGGCACCGAATATAATTACTGTCGTGGACGAAAACCAGACTACGGAGCAGGTAACGGACCCTGCCGCGGCCAACACCGTACCGGAGGAAACTGTGACAAACACCGTGCCGGACACGGCCCCGGAAGAAACCGTAACCGACACGGCCCCGGAAACAACAGAAGCCACGGAACCCGTGCAGGAATATGCCGATGAGACAATAGAACCCGCGTCCTGCGGCATGAACGACGACCAGATTTACGAACTGGCCCTCATGTGCGTCGCCGAGGCCGAGGGCGAGCCGGAGTACGGCCAGCGCCTGGTCATCGACACAGCCCTGAACCGCATGGACGACGCCTCTTGGCCCGACGAGATCATCGCCGTGATCCACCAGGCCCACCAGTTCTCGTCGTTTGAAAACGGCCGTGCCGCCCGCTGCACCGTGACGGATTACTTCATCAACCTCGTGAAAGAGGAACTGGAAAACCGCACCGACTACAGCGTATTCTATTTCACCGCCGGCCATTACGGAAAATATGGCACGCCCCTGTTCCGGGTCGGGAACCATTACTTCAGCGGAAAGTGAGGCCGGATATGCTTAAAAAACGCACCGACACGCTGGAACAGCGCGCCCTGAAGATCGCCGCCCAGCGCCTGCAGGCCGAAGGCGCCTGCCGCTATGACACGCCGCGCAAATGCCGCCGGATCTTCGTCGACGAGAAGACCTGCGTGGACTGCATCCATAAAAGCCTGCTCTCAAAGGCGAAACGGGAGCTGAAAAAAGAAGGCGTCATCGTCGAACCTGAAAAACGCTACAAGCCAACCTGCCCATATGGGTACAAAAACTGCGTCTGCGACCCTTCGTACCTACGCCAGCGCAGCACCGGCCCCGAGATCACCGACGAGCAGTACCAGAAAATGCTCGCGGAGTGCCGGGAACACTTCCGGGACGACCCGGACGAACAATATCCTTGCTTTGACGACGAGGACAAATAAGAATAGGAGAAAAGCCATGTATAACATCACCAGCATCTATGGCCAGCCGGCCATCACCGCGAACCTTGTCCCGACCGTTGTGGAAAAGACCAGCATCGGCGAGCGCGCCTACGACATCTTCTCCCGCATCATGAAGGACCGCATTATCTTCCTGGACGGGGAAGTCAACGACATGTCCGCCAGCATCATCAAGGCACAGCTGCTCTTCCTGGAGTCCGAGAATCCCGACGCCGACATCTGGCTGTATATTAACTCTCCCGGCGGCAGCGTCTCCGCCGGCCTCGGCATCTACGATACCATGAACTTCATCAAGCCCGACGTCGGCACGATCTGCACCGGCATGGCCGCCTCCATGGGCGCCTTCCTGCTCTGCTCCGGCGCCAAGGGCAAGCGCTTCTGCCTGCCCAACTCCGAAGTCATGATCCACCAGCCCCTCGGCGGCGCCCAGGGCCAGGCCAGCGACATCATGATCGCCGCGGACCATATCAAGCGCACCAGGGACCGCCTGAACGGCATCATCGCCAAGAACACCGGCAAGGACATCGCCCAGGTCGCCGTCGACACCGACCGCGACCACTGGCTCACCGCCGAGGAGGCCGTCGAATACGGCCTCGTGGACGCCGTGAAGGCTTCGAGGGACTAAAATCATGAACGATAAGAACGCCGAAGAAATCCGCCACCCGCTCCTCCTGGTCGTGTTTGTCGCCATCCTGTTCGTCGCCGTGGCCGTCCTTGCCCTCCGGCTGGCGCAGGAGCCGGACCCGGGACTCCCGGAGCCGGAGCTGGTAAGCGAACAGTCCTACACCTGGGGCAGCTTCGACATGATCATGATCGAAAAGACGTACGACACGCCTGACCCGGACGCGATCCCGACCAGGGCCTTCGAGCGCAACGGCATCTCGTTCCAGTGGATCGGCAACCGGCCCGCGGACGACGGCATCAGCACGCACTGGGTCGCGTCATACCTGCAGAACAGCGATTAAAAATTCTATATCGAGGTGGAACCATGGAAAGCCTTTTGTGTTATTTTCACGAGACGGCGACGTTCCAGAAGATCGTCAACGCCCTGAAACCCTTTGTCCAGAAAAACGCCTTCCCGAGCAACAAGGCCATGATCTGCCTCGAAGGCAGCAAGGCCGCCAACACGCTCACCGCCTGGTCCTGCGACGGCCACACACTGGCCCGGGAATTCGTAAGATCCGGCCTGGATGTCTACGAGGACTTCTCCGTCTACGTCGGCGTCCCGGAGGTCGGCCTATCGAATTTCAAGCACCAGCCGGCAAACCTGTACCGGGTTTCTGACTCGCGCATCAGCTTCGCCATCGGCTTCGTGGACAGCGAGATCCTGACGATGTTCTGGAACCAGCCGGAAACGCCCCAGGATTACAAGTCAGTGTACGAAAAGCTCAGGAAGCCGGACGCCCAGATGCTGCACATCGGCATCAACCCGTTCAAGCTGGCCACGGCCGCCCGCTCCCTGCAGGCCAACGCCGGACCGCTCATGCCGCCGGTGGTCCTGAGCATCTCGGACCAGTATTACGACCCCGTCCGAATCGCCTCCATCGGCGCCGCGGGCGGCGATCCCGATTCCGAACGCTACATCCTGCCCGTGCGCACCAGGCTCCCGGAGGACAACCTGGCCAGGGAACTCAAAAAGCAGGTCAGGGAACTTCAGGAATAGAAAGGAGACCAGGAAACATGAAGATGAAACAGAAGTTTTACGCCGTCCGCGTAGGCTACGCGCCCGGCATCTATTACACCTGGGACGACTGCAAGGCCCAGGTCGACGGCTATCCCGGGGCAAAATTCAAGTCCTTCGTCACGGAGGACGAGGCGCTCGACTGGCTGCACGGCAAGGACGTCGCGTCCGCCGGTAAAAAGCCCGCGGCAAAACCCGTCACGGACCCCGTCCAGTTGAAACCGCCCTACGCCTTCGTGGACGGGTCTTACAACCCGAAGACCAAGATTTCCGGTTTCGGCGGATTCCTGGTCCTTCCAGACGGCAGGGAGATGCCGCTCTCCGGCAGCACCGAAGACCAGGACCTGATCTCCATGCGCAACGTCGCCGGCGAAATTTTGGGAGCACAGGCCGCCATGGATCTGGCCGTGGACCTCGGCCTCAGGCGCCTCACCATCTACTACGACTACGAGGGGATCAGGGCCTGGGCCGTTGGCGACTGGCAGGCAAACAAGCCGTACACGATCAAGTACGCCGAACACGTCGCGAGCCTGGCCGACAAGATCGACCTGGAATTCGTAAAAGTCGCGGCGCACACCGGAATCCCCGGCAACGAGAAGGCGGACTACATGGCCAAGGCCGCCGTGGGACTGTGACCGCCCCGAAGCGCCGCTTCGTGTTCTGCAGATTAAACACGGTTGGCGGCTGGTGGCTCAAGATCGACACCCTGGAATGCCTGCTGGCCTGGCACGAACACCATAACGGCACCTACGGCCGGGCATTCCAGAACATCCTTTACGGGAAAGAATTTAATTCCCAAACGCCGGACCACGGCCCAAACCCGAAAGAAATGCCGCTGTCCCAGGCCATCTGGTACCATGCGGCGAACCGCGGTATCTCGCCGATCCAGTCCGTAATGGACATCAGCAGCACCATCCTGTCGTCCCAGGTAGACGCCCTGAGATCCGGCCCGATATATGTCAACGACAACGGCGGCTGGTGCCCGCACCTGCCCGCCCCGGTCGTCGCTTTCGCTGACCGGGACGGGTTCTCTTTTCCAAGCTACGGCCGGTCCGACATCCGGGTCACGAAGTTCCCGGGCGGCGAACACTACTATGCCCACGTCGGGGCCGTCGAAGTCCGGGACGGCGACGTGATCAAATGGCCCACCTACCAGGAGGCCTACGAACACGCTTTGACGTTTACAAACGCGGAGGACGGTGGTAAACTATGAAGGAATCGTCCGTGGAAGACAGGCTGTTCAATCTATGCAAACAGCACAACATATTCATCACGAAACAAACCGGCCTGAACGGCATCCCGGACCGTCTGCTGCTATACGGCGGCCGCTCCTGGTACGTGGAACTCAAAAAGCCCGGGGAAAGGCCGACGGCGCTGCAGCGCGCCGTTGCCAAGAAGATCCGGGACCATGGGGGCGTCACCCTATGGGCCGACAGCTACGAGACGGTCGACCAGATCATCAGCGCCCTCGTCACAGACGCCGACCCGCCCCGGGACCGGTACATCCCAAACCCATAGGAGGAAGAAACTATGAGCCATACGAAACTTGTGGCCGATATTATGAGAGAACGCCTGGACCCGCTCGCGGACGACGGCAACCTTGACAAAGCCGTCCTCCGGCACACGCGGACGGAGCACCTCCGCGTCTGGACACTCGAAAATAACAGCGAGATCCTCGCTGAACTGTCCTTCCGCGACCCGCACCGGGTCCGCATCGAGGCCGGTGAAAACGCCGTCTCATTCGACTGGTTCCAGGACAAGACGCCCCAGGCGCTCGCCGAGATGACCCTGGACGACCTGTCCGAGATCACCAGCTACCGGCCCGCAAACATCGGAGCGCTCGTGCATTTCGACTACATGGCAGCCGTGAAGGAGCTCGGCGAATGGAAGCGCAGCGTCCTTATGGCCCGCCCGAACCTGAAGAACGACAAGAACAGCGAGTTCTGGAGCCTGTACCGCGCCCTCGTCGACGCCGCGTCCACCGGGGACCACTGCCGGTACCGCTCCGTCTTCCATGTGGCCCACGACCGGATCGTAAGCCTGGGCCTGGAATCCGATATAGACATCCTGCGCTTCGGCGCCAGCCTCGACGTCCGGTTCCTAAAGCTGTTCCGGGCCGTCACCGCCATGGCCGCGAAAAAGCCGGAATCCTCTGAATTCTGGGCCGTGTTCGAGAATTGGGACGCCGGCGGCAAAAACAGCGACAGCGTCTACGATTACGACTTCAAGAAATCGTTCCGCGACGAGCGTTCGGCCATCGACTATGAACAGCAGAACCCGGACTACCGGATCCGCAAATTGGTCCGGATGCCTGAATAAAGAAAGGAGAATTGCCATGCAGACCGACATTGTGACACAGAGCATCGCGTCCCTTGGCCTTGTAACACAGGCCCTCACCATCGGCCCCACGCCGGATCAGGACGAAGCGAACGCCATGAAACCCGTATTTTACTGCGGCGAGGCGTGGGACGACTTCAACGACCCCGCCTATGAGAAAGCCGCGAACACGAAGCTCGCCGACGCGGACTACATCCAGTACATGCGCCAGGCCCCGTTCAACCAGGTCGTGGAGGCCATTGCGGAGAAGATCGCGGACCTCTCCATCAACGTTCCCGAGGCGTACACCTCCATCATCAACACCGTCGGCGACGCCGGCACCGCCGGGATCGTCGTGCTCCGCAGGAACGGCGCCGTCCCGGACGCCGTGAGGGAAAACTACCCGGAGCTCATGGACGGGACTTATTTCAGCGACGCGATCCGCCGCTCCTGGCCCGCCGCGCACGTCCTGATGGCCCTGTCCATCCAGGGACCGACGGACGCGGACACGCTGGACGAGTTCTGCCAGGCCAACCCCGGCAGACTTGTCGTCGTCCCCGACCCGGGAGACCCCAACTCGTTCACCTGGCGCGGCTGGAATGATGAGGTCCAGGGCGTCGTCTCGATCCCCGGCGCCATCGTCGACTTCTCGAAGCCCTGGCGCGTTGACATGGTCGGCGACACGGAGTTCGTCCGCCCCGCGGAACTCCTGGAGCTTTCCAGCAAAATGCTGAACCTCTGGCAGCCCATTGCCAGGAAAGACAACACCTGAAAAAGAGAGGAGGGTGCCAAACATGCGCATCTATGATGATAAGATCACCAGGGACCTCGCGACGGAGGCCTGGAGGTCCTTTTACCACGCCGAACAGATGATCGACACGCTCCAGCGCATCGGCCTGGAAGTGGACGGAAGCAATGATAAGCAGAACGTCATGGGCGGACTTTACCAGATCCAGACGGCCGCCGCGAACCAGATCCGCGCGCTGTTCCATATCCCCGCAAACAGCCCCGACGCCGAGTTCCTGGACACAATCCTGAAATCCGAGTCCTGCGCCGCCGCCAACGAGAGCGGCGTGTTCCCCGCACGGATCCTCGGATGGCTCAGGGCGCGCAGCACGGCACCGTCCAACGAGAACGGCACGCCTTACGACGTCACCGTGGCCATGGCCGGGACGCTCCGCGTGCACGCCGCCTCGGAATCCAAAGCCATGGAGCAGGCCAACGCCATGAGTGACACAGCCGTCCTGATGGACGCCATATGGATGTCCCCTGAGGCCACGGACGTAAACGGCTGCGAGGAGGCGTGATATGTTCTGGAACTGGGATAAGAATAAGCAAATGGACCGCCTGGCCCAGGACCCGAACCTGGAGACCAGCCGCCGCGTGGAGATATCTGAGACGGCCACGGCCCTGTCCATCTGGCTCGAAAACGGGATGAACAAAAACCCGCACCTGTGGCGGCCGTGGAAGAACTTCGTCCACCGGGTCGCCCAGGCCATGCTCGCCGAGGACGACCCCCGGTTCTCACTGTACGACCTCCTGGACGGCGTCCTGACGGCGATGGAGCCCGTCGACTGGCCCAAACTTTCCGGGGACGAGCTGCGCCGCGTCGTCTATAAAAACGCGGAGCTGAAACGGGCCGCCTACGAAAGCGACATCATGTCATGTGATTGAAGGGGTGATACGAAACCGTGAACGAACAATACATCATTCCGGCCCTGCCGCTGTTCTTCTGTGCCGTTTACGAGATCATGACGGGGCCGGTCCAGCGGCAGATGGACGAACGCTTCCCCATGTTCGTCCACTTCTGGACCCAGTATAAAAATACGGGCAGCCTGCCCCCGTCAGGGACGCCCTTCGGCAAGTTATACCGACAATGCGTCTACGACCGTATGGCCGTGGCGATATACGCGGGGTTCATGGCCCTGGGCGCCGTCGCGCGGCTCCCCTGGTCCCTGCTGGTCCCCGTGGCCGTCGTCCTCGTCGGCTTCGGGTTCGGTGCCGCGGCACAGATCCTGAAGGCCCAGGGGGACCTGGGATCCGACGCGGACATGGACCTGCTCTACACGATCTACGGTTGCACCAAGGGCGCGACATACATCGTCGCGGCCCTCCTGGTACTCAGGAATTAAAAATAAACACGGAAGGAGGCCCGGACATGGGCAGACGGCAGCACCGCCGCCCTGCGGAAAAATACAGGGCAACACTGGATATGATAAAGCGGACGGCATCCCGGGAACCCATGCCGAGGCCCGCCGTTTTCAAGGACAAAACAAAATATGACAGGAACCGCCAAAAACAAATGGAACACCGTGACGACAAGGAGGAGGGATAAAACTTGGAGACAATGAGAGGCAAATTCGAAAAATTCTTCAACAACAAGCGGAACATGTGGCTCTGCGTGTTGGTCTGCGTCATCGGGATCTTCCTCATCCAAAGCGCCATGCACAACTTTAACCAGGAAATGCCGGAATTCATGTCCTATCCGGACTTTGAAAAGGCGCTGGCCGCCGGCGAGGTGGACACGGTCTACTACAACAAGGCCAACGAGTACATGACCGTCACGTTCTTCAACGACGAGACGAAAAATATGACCGAGGAAGAACGCCAGCAGTACCAGTACCCCATTGAAGATCAGAAACTGGTCAAATACCCCGCTTACGAAGAGTTCCGGAAGGACGTCCTGGAGAGCGGGGCAACGATCACCCAGGTCGACAACGAGAACATCGTAGACCTGGTCATGAACCTGCTCAGCATCTTCTTCACCGTGTTCATGCTCATCATGCTCATGGCGATGCTCCGCAGCGGCCCGCTGGGCATGTTGTCAGATAAAAACAAAAAGGCCCTGCTCAAGACCAGTGACGTGAAATTCTCCGACGTCATTGGGCAGGACGAGGTCATCGAGGATCTGAGGTTTATCGTGGACCTGATGAAGGACCCGAAGAAAGGCGAGGCCATCGGTGCCAAGGTCCCCAAGGGATTATTGCTCCAGGGCCCTCCCGGCACAGGAAAGACCCTGCTGGCCAAAGCCATCGCCGGCGAGGCCGGCGTGCCCTTCATCGAACAGTCCGGCTCCGCTTTTATTGAAATGTACGTCGGCATGGGTGCCCGCCGCGTCCGCGACTTGTTCGAGCTGGCCCGGAAAAATGCTCCCTGCGTGATCTTCATCGACGAGATCGACGCCGTGGGCATCGCCCGTGACAGCGCCAAATCCAGCTCCGAACACGAGCAGACCATCAACGCCCTCCTGGAACAGATGGACGGCTTCGAGTCCCGTTCCGGGATCTTCGTCATCGCCGCCACGAACCGCGCCGACAAACTGGACGAGGCCCTGGTCCGCCCCGGACGTTTTGACCGGCAGGTTACCGTCAACCCGCCCCGGGACTGGAAAGTCCGCGCGGACCTGTTCAAGCACTACCTGGCACCGCTCAAGATCGACCCGGCCCTGGACATCAAGAACCTGGCCCTGCAGACGCCCGGCTTCACCGGCGCCGACATCGCCGCGATCTGCAACGAGGCCGGCATCATCGCCATGATGAACAACGCGGAATTCGTCGACGCGAAAGCCCTGGAAGAGGCCATCGACAAGAAGATCTTCAAGGGCAACCGCTCCAAGCGTGAGCAGTTTGAGAAGGACCGCCGGGTCATCGCCTATCACGAGGCCGGCCACGCTGTCATGACGTGGCTCATGGGCGAACCGATCTCACGCGCCAGCATCCAAAGCACGGTCTCCGGCGTTGGCGGAGCGGTGTTCGGCGCGGACAAAGAGTCCGTGTTCATGACCCAAAAGGACTTCCAGAAGCAGGTCACGATCGCCTACGCCGGCCGGGCATCCGAAGAAATAAAATTCGGGACGCCGACCACCGGCGCCAGCAACGACATCACCCAGGCCACGAACATGCTGCTCCAATATGTGGAACGCTACGGCTTTGACTCCGAGTTCGGCCTCCTGGACTACCAGGTCCTGGCGAAGGACCATATCGTACCGTCCAACGAATCCGTGAAGACCGTACGCAAGCTCTCCAAGGAGATCTACGCCAAGACCAAGTCCCTGCTGGAACAGAACTACCCGCTCGTGGAACTGCTGGCGGAGCGCCTCCTGAGCGAAGAGAGCCTCACGGGCGACCAGATCACCCGCGCATTGAAGTCAAAATCCGAATCCATGGCGGCGAATGCCCTGCCGGCTGACTGATACCGCAAAAACACGCCCTCCCACCGCTGACGCGGCGGGAGGGCTCTTTATTTACAGACGACCGGCGGCGCCACGGCGCATTGCCGGATATCCAGACAAGAAAGGACGCATCGTATGCAGAACACACCGCTCGCGGACCGTATGCGCCCGCAAAAGCTCGAAGACATCGCCGGCCAGCAGCACCTCCTGGCGCCCGGACAGCTCCTGTACCGCATGATCCAGGCGGACCGGCTGTCGTCCATCATCCTGTACGGGCCTCCCGGCACCGGCAAGACCAGCATCGCCCAGGTCATCGCCAACACGACCAACGCCAACTTCTGCCGCATCAATGCCACCACGGCCGGCAAAGCGGACATGAAGACCGTAGTCGAATCGGCCCAGAAGCTCCGTAAAAACGAAAACCGCGGGACCATCCTGTTCATCGACGAGATCCACCGGTTCAACCGCGCACAGCAGGACTACCTGCTGCCCTACGTCGAGAACGGCACCGTCGTCCTCATCGGCGCCACCACGGAAAACCCCTATTTCGAGGTCAACGGCGCTCTGCTCTCACGCTCCCGCATTTTCGAGCTCAAGCCCCTGTCCAACGACGACGTGGCATGGGCGGTCAAACGTGCCATCTCGGACAAGACCAACGGCTACGGAAACAAGAACATCTTCCTGCTCTCAGACGCCCTTGAATATCTGTGCAGCGTCGTGGACGGCGATCTGCGGCAGGCCCTGAACGCCCTGGAGCTGGCCGTAGAAACCACGGACCCAAAAATCGACGAAAAGACCGGGGCGGAATACACCGCCATCGACGTAAAGACCATCCAGAACTGCATCCAGCGCCGCATCATGCGGTTTGACAAGTCCGGGGACAACCACTACGATTTTATCTCCGCGTTTATCGAAAGCATGAAACACTCCGAAGTGGACGCGACGCTGTACTACCTGGCCAGAATGTTGGAAGCCGGCGAGGACCCAAAATATATTGCCCGCCGCATCTGCGTCTGTGCCTACCGAGACATCGGCCTGGCCGACCCACTGGCGATCGTCGTCGCCTCGGCAGCCTTTGACTGCGTGGACCGTGTCGGCATGCCGGAATGCGCCGACGCCCTGGCCATGGCCTGCATTTATAATGCGACCACCAGCAAGAGCAATTCGGCGTCCCAGGCCCTGGCCAAGGCCCGTGAAGCCGTCCAGAAGACCGGCAACATCCCGATCCCGGCATTCCTGCAGGACGAGAGCTACAAGTCGGCCCACAAACTGGGCCGGGGCGGCGTGACCGACGTCTTCGCCACGCCGGACCACTACGACGGCTCCGACTGTATGCCGCCGGAACTCTCAGGCGTAAAGTTCTTCAAACCCCAGGGCTTCGGCCACGAGGCCTATATCAAGAAATACCTGGACTGGTGTGCATTGTACCGAAAGGCGCACCCGGCCCCGGACTATTCAGGAGGACCAGACCATGTACGAACCGATCCATGAGAAATGCCCGCTCCCGGAATCTTTATACTGCGCCCGTGTCGCGGACTGCACCACCCGGCGTGAGGTCACCCTTATCACAGTAAACCGCAACGCCCCCGAGGAACCCACCGTCATGAAGCTCTGGATCCCGGCCTGCGCCGCCCAGAGCGCCGAAACGGCCACGGAGTTCATCAAATCCATGGTCCGCCCCGTCGTCCCGTCAGGCCACGTCACGACCTGGCAGGAAGGCGCCTGCATCCTGCTCGGGACGGACGCCAACCGCCTCCGGGAAGACTTCGGGACGGACGTGGAACGCGACGACCCGGACTACCTGCTGACTTTCGGCATGGACGAGGAAATGGGGATCTGAACCGGCCGGCACGGCTGTAACCATCCCCGGGAAACTGCCAGGTAAACAGCATGCGGCCAAAAGACATCTTGACACTTTGCACAAGCAGTCATAAATCAAACGATAATCTTCAAGTTGAGGAGAACGACCAAATACGGCAAACACAAAAATGATCTATCTTTTGACACGCGAAGGCCGATCCTACACGGATGAGGGCCTGCTCGGTATCAAAAGCACGATCAAAGACCTGTACGGCGACGATTCCGACATGTTTGTGAACATGGGCGCATATTTGAACAAGCATGAGAACATCATCGCCGCGTTGGAACGGAACGACGGCTCCGGCTACCTGGTCATCTCCATGCCGGTAGGAGGCGGTTTCTTCACGGGAAAAGACGAACTTGCCGCGGCTGCGGAACTGATCCGGAGGAACCCGGACAAAAACCCGTGGGAAACGATGGCGTATGTCGTCGCGACAAAGCATCCTGGCGAACATGCCTACACACCGCCCAGGGAAATAAACCACTAAAATAAGGATCCGCGCTTTCACACGGAGCCTCTCTTCATGAAAGGAGGGCAAACATGGAACCCCTCGCATCCAAAATGCGTCCCAAGACCCTGCAGGACTACAAAGGCCAACGGCATTTGCTGGGGGACGGGAAACTCCTGTCCCGCATGATATCCGCAGACCGGGTCGGCAGCATGATCCTGTACGGCCCTCCGGGCACCGGCAAAACCAGCCTGGCCGCCGTCATCGCCGCCACGACCAAAGCCGACTTCGAACAGATCAACGCGACAACTGCCGGCAAGAAGGACATGGAGGCCGTCATTAAACAGGCCCAGAACTCGAAGAACAAGACCATCCTGTTCATCGACGAAATTCATAGGTTCAACAAGGCCCAGCAGGACTACCTGCTGCCCTATGTAGAATCCGGCGTCGTGACCCTCATCGGCGCAACCACGGAAAACCCTTATTTCGAAGTGAACAAGGCCCTCGTCTCCCGCTGTTCCGTATTCGAGCTCAAGCCCCTGGACACCGCGGACATCCGCACCATGCTGGACGACGCCGCGGCGCGCATGTGCCTGGACCCGGATTACGGGTTCTTCACCGTGGACCAGAAAGCCCTGGACTTCTTGGCCGAAATGGCCGCCGGCGACGTCCGACACGCCTATAATGCATTGGAACTGGCCTACCTGTCGACACCGCCTGATGACGACAACAGCGTCCACATCACCCTGGAGATCGCCCAGGAGTGCATCCAGCGCAAGGCCATCAATTACGACAAGGACGGGGACAGCCACTACGACACCATCTCGGCGTTCATCAAATCCATGCGCGGATCAGACCCGGACGCCGTCCTGTACTACCTGGCCCGCATGCTGTCTGCAGGCGAGGACGTGAAGTTCATCGCCCGCCGGATCATGATCCATGCCTGCGAAGACGTGGGCCTGGCCGACCCCATGGCCATTGTGGTCGCAACTTCCTGTTGCGAGGCTGTCGAAAAGATCGGCATGCCGGAAGCCCAGATCATCCTGTCCGAGGCAGCCCTGTACGTCGCCATGGCCCGAAAATCCAACTCCGCCTGCGCTTCGATTGGGCGCGCCATGCAGCTCATACAATTCGCATCCGACCTGCCGATTCCAAGCTATCTGCAGGACGCCCACTACGGTTCCGCCAAGAAACTGAACCGTGGTATCGGGTATAAATACCCACACGACTACCCCGGTTCCTGGGTGGAACAGGACTACCTGCCGGAAAAACTTAAAGGCGTACAGCTTTACAAACCCATGTCCAACGATATGCCGGTATATCCGAATACGAAACCTTGATCACCCATTGACTCCTGCCTGAAACGCGTATATAATATATACAAATTTCGGCAGGAGGTGTCAGAACATGTACGGAAGATCAGTAGAAGACATGGCTATTTCAAGCCTCAGGCAAAGCTGGGGAAAAGGCGGTTACGGCAAGCCGTTCGAAGACGAAATGCTGCACGCCCTTAAATCATCCAAGTTTGGCCGATACATTATACCTGTGACAGGTACAAAAGAAGATAAGTACAACGGCACGGATTTCATCCTGCGCTTAAACGACCGCGGGCAAACCAAAAACGTCCGTGTCGACCTGACAAGCGCGTTTTCGACCAAAAAGGACAACATGCCTTTGAGGTACGAATCAAATATCTCATTCCCCGACAATTCAAAACGTAATGTAAAAGTCGGTGTTCGCATCGGAAACAGCCACAACGGCTTTACACCATTTCAAGAGCCGGTCATCGTCCTTGGCCTCGACGTCGGCTCAGACGAATACGCCATAGCCCGCGGCGTCATCAGGAACGGTCTCAACACACGTGCGAGGGACGTCCTTAACCTGGTCACAAAGGCATATCTCGATTTCAACCGTGAAGCGGGGGACCGGAAAAATATTGAACACATTCTACATTACGACAGCTCCTACAAAGTGAAAAAGAACACACCTGCATCCGTAAAGAAATGCCTGCGCCTCGCACAAGACATTGACATGGCGGATGGATACCGCCAGAACACACATTCTGACACAAAATCATATTGACTGGAGGAGACAAAATGAAAAATGTATGCGTCCTGACCGAGGAGGGCCGCGATTACGACACCGACGCCCTCCGGAGGATGGAAAAGGATATCGCCGAAACCTTCGGCGAGACCGACGAATTGAACTTCCTCTTGGGGCCCGACCTGAACGATCCCGAATTCCTGATTGACACGTTGAAGGACCCCCGTACCGGGTATCTGTTCACATCCTTGGAAAACATGGGCTACTTCCATCCGTCCAGCGAGTTCCCGGTCTTGATCCGACTTTTCGAGGCGCACCCTGGTGAAAACACCTGGTCCGTCCTGGCTCCGATCATCGAAAAGGGCCTCAAGGAGGCAAAACCTTGACAAAGACAGTTTATATCCTCACGGAAGAAGGACGCGGGTATTCAACCGAAGGGTTGGAAATCATAACAAAAAATATCCGGGAATTCTTCCATGACGAGTCCGAACTCATCTTCCAGACGGGGCAGTCCCTGAACCGACCTTCATCTCTCACAAAGCTCCTTGAGGCCAACAAGGACCGCAGTTATCTTATGGTTTCATCGGAAAAAGGCCTTTATTACACGAAAGGGTCTGATTACGATCCGATCTGCCAGGTGCTGTCGGAACACGATGATGCCGAAAACGCATGGGCCGTGCTTTACGGCATCATGAAGAAGAATCAGTAAAATCTCATAACCCCGAAAGGAGGTACGCATGGACGCTGTCCTGGTTTACGATGAAACCCTTGGCGGCGTGCGGACCGCCAAGATCAGGATCGGCACTTACGAGGCCGTCGTGACCTGCAACGTAAAGCTCAAACACGCGACCCTGCAGGTCAACGGGACCAAGCCCTTCGCGCCGGACATCCAGAAACTCGCCTCCGGCTTTGTGCTGACCTACAACCACACCGTCATCATGCCGGAGAAGATCGGTGAATTCGAGGACTCCTTCAAAGAGGCCCTCCATATCACCCAGGCCGCCGGCCCGTTTTTCGACGAGGTCCTGAAACGCATGGAGTCCGGGGAACGGCTGACGCCGCTCCCCGGATTTTCATCAAAATAAATAGGAGAAATTGCCATGAACAAACTCACCCATATTGAAACGATCCTGGAATCCATCCGGGACGATGAAAAATATTCTGACGAGGAAAAATCCCGCCGCTACGACTATGTGGACGAGGCCGTGTCGTCCTACGTCACATACCATAACGAGGCCGTGGACCAGGGGCGCCTGCTGAGCCTGGCCCGCTTCCGCATGGACTTCGACGAATTCGCCCAGTACGTCGAGCGCCTGCACGAGCGCCGCAAGGAGATGCACAAGTCCATGATCGACCACACCCGCATCCTGAACCAGCTCTGCGAAGACCAAGGCCTTGCGAAGATCTACACGGGCCCGCTGTCGGACCAGGGCCGCAAGGACAGCGACACCCGATTCGGCGTCGCGGAATTCGGCGAAGAGCTCTGCCGTGATCTATTCAAGACGACGCACGAGTACGGCGTCCCGGCCAAGGCCCGCGAGGCATACAAGGACCACGCCAAGCGCGTCACCCAGGAGGGCCGCGGCTGGTCCATGCTGCAGCGCATGATCGAGCGTGCCGACGCCCAGAAGAACATGGACGCCACGCCCGGTATTGACAAATGACCGATAGAGGAGTATCACCATGTCAAAATCCGTATTTGTCGTCACGAAAAACGGCAAGTTATTCTCGAAACAGGACCTGCTTGCCATGAATGGCGACATCCAGTCCCTGTTCCATGACAAGTCCGACCTGGCCTTTTATATTGGCAACGATGTGAAGACCCTGATAAAATACCTGCTGTCAAAGCCTGTCGACTCGTACCTGGTCGTCATCGACGGCGCCACCCGGTCCTACTTCCCAAACGACAAATATCAGGACGTTGTCAGCGCCTTACAAAATATCAAACGGAACGACCCCTGGTCAGCCTGCATGGCGCTGATCCCAAATCCATAAAAAAAACGGAGGAAACGATATGGCCATTCCCAAATCATACAAAGGCGCCGACCTGATCGGCCGCAAGGTCCGCCCCACGCACAGCATCAAAAACGGGGGCGGCTGCTGCGTCTCCCCGGACACAGTCTGCACCATCGTGAGCGTCATCCGCGGCCACGGATTCACCATCAAATCCGAAAAATGCCCGTACTGCGGCCAGTCCGCGTATATCGCCCGGGTGCCCCGCGAAGACCTGGACCTGGTCCTTGAACCCGACGATAAGGAGTGACTGACATGGACGACACGCTCCGAATGATCGCCACGCTAAAAGGCTTCTTCATCGCGATCCTGCTGTTCACGCTCATTTTCTGGACCGCGTGCCTCATCAAGCTCTGGCGTGACTATTTGCGGCAGGAACGCGGAAAAGAAAAAGACAAAGAAAACAAGGACGAATAAGGAGGTGCGGGGACATGCCGGATATGACGCTGCCACGGACGCTGACCGACGACGAATTAAATGTGCTGTGTTCCAACCTGACCCCGGAAAACCGGCAGAAGCTCGCCGCGCACTTCATGCGGCTTGCCGCGAAAGTCTCCAAGAACTACGTTAAAGACGGAAGCCTGGACGAGGACGAGGCGTTCGCCATCGCCTGCCTCGGACTCGTCAAGGCTGCCTCGAAATTTGATCCGTCCAAGAAGATCAAATTCTCCACATATGCCGTCCACTGCATTGTGAATGAATTAAACCTGCGCCTGCGAAACGACCGCCGCAAACAACCATACCAGACCGTATCCCTGTCACAGCCCATGCCGGGCCAAGACTCGAACCGGGACGGCGTCACGCTCCAGGACATCATATCAGACGACTGGAAAAGCCACAACGAGATATATGCGGGGATCAACCAGGAAACCATCAAAGGCCTGTACCTGGAAACCCTCGAAAAATTCAGTGAGCGCCAGCAGCGCGTGATCCTCGACGACCTTCACGGCTATACCAAGGTCCAAATCGCGAAACGGCGCAATTACAGCCAGGCCCAGGTCTCCAGGATCTGCAGGAATTTTCATAAGAAACTGAAAGAGAAACTGAACCGGCGCGGATGGGACCTGTAGAAAAAAAAAAGCCCGGCCGCGGCTTGAAAACGATTGACGGGCGCCGCCTCAAAGTATATAATATATACAGTACGGCCGCCGCATCGAAACGAGCGCCGTGGAAGGAGTTAAAGTATGACACCCGTCAAAGACACCATCGGCACCCTGATCGATGCCGAAAAAACCAAGGCCGGCCGTGCCAAGCTCGTCCTGGCGGAGCAGGCCGCCATCGCGTACTATTACGACATGGTCAAGACCATCACCAAGAAACAGCTCTGCGGCCGCGACGCCGCCGACTGGCCCGACATCCAGGACATGAAGTCCGCCGTTAAGGTCTTCAACCAGTCCTGCGCCAACCAGAAACGCGCGTTCCTGTTCCAGGGCAACATCAACGACCCCTACGACCTGTTCCAGTTTGCCGGACAGGTTGCGGCGTGAAGGGAGGGCATGAACAATGGCTAACCAAATGAATGTACATGACTTTGCCCTCCGTTTTGTCGCACTCCGCACCGAGATGTCGGACCAGGACAAGACAGATCCCATCCTCGGACGCCGCTCCGAAGGCACAGAAAAGAGCGCACAGAGGTTGTCCGACACCCGCCGTGCCCGTATCTGTGACGCCTGCGACACATTTTTCGACACGATGCGGGACATTGCGAAGAAAGACCGCTACGTGACCCGCGACGTGACTCACGACCTCGGCATCTACACTGACGAGGAACTCGCGGACATGGATGTCTACCGGTCCGATCCCGATTACGGCAGCTACGTGCACGCCGACGAGGACTTCGAAGGTGTGAAACAGACCATCGACCGCGTGAAGACCACCGACCCCGCGAACCCGGGCCTGAATGACCAGGCGTTTGACGGTTTCGCAAGATTTGTTCAGTCACTGAAACAGGCCGGCGTCATGGACGCCGCGCACTTCAGCATCGAGGGTAACGCGGAAGACCCCGCGGAAAAGAACCGCACGCCCGGCGTCGACCCGATCTCCCAGGAAGGCTACGACGCCATCAAGCCTGTCCGTGAAAAGACCAAAGGCTTCAACATCCAGGGCTACGACGACAACACACTCGACCTGCCCCAGAAGGCTGGCGCTTTCGGAGTCACAATGGACCGAAGCACCCGCGAGACAGGCTCTGAAATGGTCGAATCCCTTGCGGACCTGATCGAGAACCACCCGGAAGCCTTCGCGTACAGCGAAGAAGGCGAGGAAAAAATGTACGACAAGATCGACGCCCTCGGGTACAACAACACCTACAGCGCCGACCAGTACGAATTTGCCAAGGCTTTCATCCGAGAGGTCTCCACGATGACGCCTCAAAGCGTCCAAAAGGAACTGCACGGGATGACCAGGTCCCAGGCCGTCCAGAAGCTCGTGTTCCGCGACGAGGCCGACGACAAGTTCAACGACTCCCTCAAGCACTTCCAGGAGCGCACCGGCGAACACGCCGCCGCGGAGATCCCCGGGTATTGACTCAGATAAAAAAACAAGACAACGAAAGCGGACCGCCGCCGGCGGCCCGCTTTTTCATATACTGTCAAGGCCGCACAAGCAAACCGAAAGAAGGTGATAGCCATGCTTTCCAAAGACGAACTCTGCACACGCATCAAAGCAATATGTGAGGCACGGTTCGCCCCCTCCCAGATCCAGTCCCTGCTGGACATCTTCGACCCGAAACCGCAGAAACCGCTCGTCATCGACGACGAACTCGACCTGGATATCGACGGTGACGAAAAGCCAGTCCCGGAAATGTACCAGGACACTTCCACCAACATGCTGAACCTCTCATCAGACTTTTTCTACGACAAGCTGTTTGAGGACCATGTGAAAAAGGCCACCGACAGTGGATACGCCATATCCAGACTCACGACTATGACCGATTTCGGGGAAGAGCCCTGCCGCGAGATCCTCGTCCTGGCCGCGCTGATCCAGGACGCAGCTGGCGAAGACCCGGAGCCCTACCTGGAGAAATATATCTATAGCCAGCCGCTTTACGCCGTATTTCGGAAAACGGCGGAAAAATATCTGGACGTCTATGTCACGGGCAAAAAGAAATATGAAAAGGGGTACGCGGAATGAAGCACCATGTTTCCATCACCTACGAACAGACCCGCCGCGTCTGCAAGGAATACGACATCACGGACGACCAGCTCCTGAAGCTCAAGAATGGCGACATCAGCGACTTCGAAAAGGACCTCGAAAAGGACCTGCCCGCCGGCAACGAGGAGTGGGACTACGCCGTGGACTACGCCGTGGACGACGACTGCGGGCGCACCATCGTGCCCTGGAAAAATTAAAAATAGGAGGACGACCATGAAACTCATTGCTTACAACATCGAATACGACACCGACGGTGACGAGGAGCTGGCCCGCCAGCTTCCGGAGGAAATCGAAATTCCCGAGGAAATCGCCCAAGACGCCAAGGACAACGACGACGCCATCGGGGATTACATCTCCGACCAGACGGGCTACTGCATCTTTGGCTACCTGACCCGCGAGGAGTAAATCATGAACGTGCTGTTCCTCGACTACGACGGCGTCGTCAACAACCCGATGTGGACGCAGACCAATAACATATGGCACTGCAGCTACAATTTCCCATCCAAGGGCCAGGTCAACGACATCCAGGCCGTCCAGTGGGTCTCGGAATTCTGTGAAAAACGGGGCTATCATATTGTCGTCACGTCCACCTGGCGCACGCACCAGGACTACGCTGAAATGCTCACCCGCGCCGGCCTCCGCCCCGGAATTAAAATACTCGGCCGCACGCCGCGCCTGGACAGCTACCGGGGCGACGAGATAAAGGCCTGGCTTGAGGCAAACCGCGGCTTTCATATCAAAAACTTCGCCATCTTCGACGACGACTCGGACATGGGCGACCTGATCGAACACCTGGTACTCTGCACATCATCCGCGGGCTTCCGTGAGGAAGAATACCAGAAGGCCATCAAAAAGCACGACGAGGGCTGCTTCCGGAACGACGTCGCCTGAACAAAAAAAAACGCCACGCCATAAGGCTTGACACGCACCGCCTCCTGCATATATAATATATGCAATCGCCGCCACGGCGAAATAAAGCACACATAGAGAGGAGACCAAGCACATGGCACAGGTCAACGCGAAAAACCTTGACGGCGGTGGGATAAAGATCCCCGAAAACGCTGTTGAGAAAAACGTCGAGAAAAACATCGACACCAACAAGGTCATCGGCACCGAGGACTGGCGGTGGATGCGTCCGGTAAACATCGAGACCAAACCGACCCCGGAGATTGAACCGCATGACATCCTGGCACCAAGACCGTACACCGAGGAAGAGATCCAGGAGAACCGCGAGAACGCGCCGAAGTTCATGCCCAGCCAGGGACAGGAACTGATGATCCGGCTTTGGATCGCGCAGGAACACCCGGAATGGGGATCCCCCGGCTCTTCCACCATTCTCCGCCCGACCGAGGGACAGTATAACCCGCTGTACGGCAACCGCGACCCGGAAAAAATACTGTACCTCGACAACGAGGTCGTACATCAGGAGATCTACTACAACCCGGAGCTTATCAAACAGGCCCACGAACATGAAATGATAAAGCCGGACCAGGCCGAACCTGACGTGGAGCCGGACGCGCCGGACGCGCAGGAAGAAGGCGCGGAACTGGATCCCCGTTACGAGGTCATGGCGATGATGTTCCCCAACCTCACGCCGGACCAGATCAACGAGATCGGGGCATATGTCGCGCAGGAACACCCGGACTGGTATCCCTATGATGGTTACGCCTACGGCGATCCGGTCAAGATCCAGGACATGCCGAGCCTGGAGCCGATCCAACTCGATCCGGAACCGAGCCTGGAACCGATCAACCCGATCGAACAGGAACCGTACATCATTCCGGGACCGAGCTTCACACCTCACGAGCTTGACCCCAGTTTCCACTTCCCGCACAACACGGACCCCGGATTCAACCCCAAAGAACCGACCGGCATAGATCCTGGCACGCTCCCATACCCGGACATCCCGGACGAGCTCTTTCCGAAGGAAGTACCGGACCCTGGTTTCCGCATTGTTCCGGACCGCATAAACCCAGAAGCCGCCCCGGACTACATCGATCCGGACGAGCTCTTTCCGAAGGAAGTACCGGACCCTGGTTTCCGCATTGTTCCGGACCGCATAAACCCAGAAGCCGC